>NZ_JANZKV010000055.1 GCF_025060895.1 Stieleria sedimenti
TGTCGATTGAGCGGTATTGGGCGCGAGCCCTCCGGTGTTTCGGGATCGATGAGCGACCGGAGGGCTTGCGCCCTGCCGCTAACACCTCGTCAAACGCAGGGAATCAACGCCGCTCCGGAGGTGGTGCTTCGCTGACCTCCGGCTACTCGCTGTGCTCCCTCCGGGATACCGGAATGGCGTTGCTCTCTGTTGACACCAAACAAGGTGTTCTTGTTAGCAGAATTGCCCGCGAGCCCGCCGTTGTTTCCAGGCGGCCTCCACCCTCATCCGCTTGCGCTGGTTTTTCACACGCTCAGGTGAACGTCCTCCCCCCGGTAGAATCGCGGAACGAAGAAGTTGACGATGGTTGGGTTTCCCAGTAGAGTCAAGGGAGTGGAAGCTCGCCGTAAGTACGGGTTTCCGCCCCCGCCTGCCCCTTCCTGGGCTACCTGCACGGAGCGTCCTGACCACGTTCGGGTGTTTTCGTGTCGGACTGGCCTTCGTCAGAAATGAATGTTCCGCAGGACTTTCCGTTTCCGACGCGTCGAATGGTCATTGTCCTTTCAAAATGATCACGCGACGGGTCACCGGCGCGGTCACTGCGGATCCGACGGGATTGTTACCCAGGTATCCACTGTGAAAACTCGCTTCTTTTTCGGTCGGGTCGCCGCCGCATTCGTGCTGGTGTCCGTTGGTTTCTCTCACGCGCTCGTCGGTTCGGATGCCGCTGAAACTCCGGTGAGTTTCTCGAAGCAAATCGATCCGATCTTTCGACAGCACTGTTACGGTTGTCATCAAGGCGCCAAGCAACTCGGCGCGTACGTGATGACGGACTTTGCGTCACTGGTCGGCGGCGGTGAGACGGGCGAGCCGGCGATCGTTGCTGGGAAACCCGAGGAAAGCTATCTGATCGCGCAGATCACCCCGGTCGACGGCGTGGCCGAGATGCCGAAACCGCCGTCCCAGCCGCTCAGCGAGGTCGAAGTCGAATTGGTGCGGCGTTGGATCGCCGAGGGAGCGACGAATGACTCGCCAGATGACACCGCGCCGCCGTTCGGCAGCGAAAACCCACCGCACTACAACGACGCCCCTTCGGTTCCGTCGATCGACGTCTCACCCGACGGAAAGCAGATCGCCGTCGCGGGTTACCACGAAGTCTTGCTGGTGGATACGGCGGACGGCGCGATCCAAAGCCGCTTGATCGGGATCAGTCCGCGGATCAATTCGGTGCGTTACAGTCCCGACGGAAGTCGCTTGGCGGCGATCGGTGGCACTCCGGGCGTTCGCGGTGAAGTGCAAATCTGGAATCCCAGCACCGGCGAATTGGAACTGTCGGTGCCCTTCACCTACGACGCCCTGTCCGGCGCAGGCTGGTCGCCCGACAACAACAAACTCGCATTCGGCGCGTCGGACAATGTGGTCCGCGCGATCGACGCCAACAGCGGTCAACAAGTGCTCTTCCAGGGCGCCCACGACGATTGGATTCGTGACGTCGCCTTCACGCCCGACGGAACGCACTTGGTTTCTGTCGCGCGGGACATGTCCTGCAAATTGACCGAGGTGGAAACGGAACGCTTCATCGACAACATCACCTCGATCACGCCCGGGGCACTGTCGGGCGGGTTGAGCAGCATCGCGATGCACCCGGAGCGAAACGAGATCTTGATCGGCGGTGCCGACGGTGTCGCCAAGGTCTATCGCATCTTCCGCGAAACCGCCCGCAAGATCGGTGACGATGCCAATTTGATCCGCAAGCTGCCCGCGATGCAGGGGCGGATCTTCAACGTCGCGATCAACCACGACGCGACCCGCATCGCCGCGGTCGCAACCCTGAACGGCAAATCCGAAGTCCGCGTGTGGTCGTATGATTTCAGCGGTGATCTGACCGACGAACTGAAAAAGATCCTCGCCAAACGCGTCAACGATCGGTCGCCCGAAGAGAAGAAAAAGGCCGACGCCTATCGCCAGTCGGAAACCAAACAATTGGCGTTGCACCAGATCGACGATGCCGCGGCCTACGCGATTGCGTTCGCACCGGATAACTCGCTGTATATCGCCGCCAGCAACGGGCAACTTCAGCGGCTTGCCGCCGACGGCACGCCGGACAAAACCTTCGAAGTGTTCCGGGCCGCCGAACGAGAGGCCGCCAGCGAAGCAGACGCGATCGCGGGTCGGTTCGACGCCGAAGCCTGGATCGGCAAACTCGATACCGTCGGGCAAGCCGGTGTGGACCCGAAATCGATTCAATCGATCGACGTCGCACCCAAATCCGCCGAACTGAATTCTCCCTACGCCTATGTCCAATTGGTCGTCACCGCAACGACCACCGGCGGCGAAACACTGGACGTCACGCGTGCGTGCAACTTCCAAACCCCAGCGTTTGTCGCTTCCAACTCCGCCGGATTGCTCTGTCCGACTCAGGACGGAAATGGCAACGTGGTGGTTTCGCTCGGTGACCATCAAAGTACCGTGACGGTTTCGGCAACGCAGATTTCCGCAGCCCCCACCGAATCGATCGGCGCGGTCGATTTCATTCAAGACGTCAACCCGGTCCTCAGCCGACTGGGCTGCAATCAAGGAACGTGTCACGGGGCACAGAAGGGAAAGAATGGATTCAAGCTTTCGCTCCGCGGCTACGACCCGATTTTTGATCTGCGTGCGTTGACCGATGATCTGGCGGCGCGGCGAATCAATGCGGCCGCCCCGGAACAATCGCTGATGCTCCGCAAGCCACTGGGGCTGACGCCACACGAAGGCGGCGCGCTGATGGTTCACGGCGATCCCTATCACGCGATCCTGCGACGATGGATCGCCGACGGCAGTCGATTGAATTTGGGCGTCCCACGGGTGACGAAGCTGGAGATCTATCCCCAGAATCCGGTGATCCAGACGATCGGGACCGAGCAACAGGTGCGTTTGGTCGCCCATTTCGCCGATGGCAACACCCGTGATGTGACCCGTGAAGCGTTTATCGAAAGCGGCAACACCGAAGTCGCCTCGTCGGGCAAGGGCGGACTATTAAGAGCGGTCCGGCGCGGCGAAGCGGCCATCTTGGCACGTTACGAAGGCAAGTACGCCGCGACGACCCTGACGGTGATGGGCAATCGCGACGACTACCAAGAGCAAGACTATGAAACGTGGGGCAAAATTGACGAGCTGGTTGCCGCAAAATGGCGACGCGTCAAAGTGCAGCCCAGTGAGTTGTGCGACGACGCCGCGTTCCTGCGCCGCGTGACCTTGGATTTAACCGGGTTGCCGCCGACCAGTGAGCAAGTCCGTGATTTCCTAGCCGATGACACGCCGACGCAAGAGAAACGCGCCCGCAAGATCGATCAGTTGCTCGGCAGCGAAGGTTATGTCGACTATTGGACCAACAAGTGGGCGGACCTGCTGCAGGTGAATCGAAAGTTTCTTGGCGTCGAAGGCAGCAAGGCGTTCCGCGAATGGATTCGCAACGCCGTCGTGGAGAACCGTCCCTACGACGAGTTCGCCCGACAGATCTTGACCGCCACGGGTTCCAACAAAGACAACCCGGCGGCCAGCTACTTCAAAGTGCTGCGTGATCCCGAGAACACGATGGAGAACACCACGCACCTGTTCTTGGGCATTCGATTCAACTGCAACAAATGCCACGATCACCCGTTCGAGCGTTGGACCCAAGACCAGTACTACGAGATGGCGGCATTCTTTGGCCAAGTCGCTTTGGAAAACGACCCCGCCTCGGGTGGCAAGAAGATCGGGGGAACCGCCGTCGAGGGCGCCAAACCCCTCTATGAAAAAGTGGTCGACAAAAAGGACGGGGAAGTCATCCACGCACGCACCGGCGACGTCGCACCGCCGAGTTTTCCGTACGACGTACCCTGCGAAATGCCCGACGAAGGCACCCGCCGGGAAAAGCTGGCGGCCTGGATGACCGATGCCGACAACCCGTACTTCGCCCGCAGCTTCGTCAATCGTTTGTGGGGCTATCTGTTGGGCGTCGGTTTGATCGAGCCGATTGATGACATTCGTGCCGGCAATCCGCCGACCAACCCCGAATTGCTGAACCATCTGACCAAACAATTTGTCGCGTCGGGGTTTGATGTCCGCGCCATGTTGCGGCAAATCTGCAACAGCCGCACGTATCAATTGAGTGTCGCGACCAACCCGATGAACGAAGACGACACGTTGAACTACGCTCGCGCGATGCCGCGGCGTCTGCCGGCCGAAGTCATTTACGACGCCGTGCACGCGTTGACCGGTGCCGAAAGCAACATTCCCGGAATGCCCAAAGGCACGCGTGCCGCTGCCGTCACCGACTCGGGCGTCAAGCTCAATGACGGCTTCTTGCAGAACCTGGGACGCCCGGTTCGCGAAAGCGCCTGTGAATGCGAACGCTCCAGCGAACTGCAACTCGGTCCGATCATGGCCTTGATCGGTGGCCCCACGGTGGCCACCGCGATCGCCGACCCCAAGAACGAATTGGAACGCATCGTCCAGGAAAATCCGGATGACCGCGAATTGGCGACGGAAATCTTCCTCCGCTCGATCGGCCGGCCGCCGAGCGAAACCGAATTGGCAGCGTTCGATCAAATCAAGCAACAGATCAAGACCGACCACGAACTGCTTGAGAAAGAACTGGCTGCGAAAGAAATCGAGTGGGCCGAGCGGAAGCAAGAATTGGAACAGATCCGGGAGGCGAAACTTGCCGAAACCAATGCGCAATTGGCCGCACGGATCGAAGCCGCCAAACCGGAACAAAAACGCTTGGCCAAAGAGCGTGAGGCGCGAATCGAAAAGGCCACCAAGGCGCTCGAAGACGTCAACAAACAGTTGGCAGAAAAAGTAACGCAGTGGGAAACCGAACACGCCGCGGCGGTCGAGTGGCATCCGCTGCGACCTTCCAAAGCGGTCTCGACCAACAAAGCCAAGCTGGTCGCCGCGGAAGATCGCTCGATCACCGCCAGCGGTCAAACCGGTAAGACGGTCTACACGATCGAGTATCCGACGTCACTGAAAAACATCACCGGATTCCGCTTGGAAGCCCTCTCCGATCCGTCGTTGCCAAGCAACGGTCCCGGTTTGCCGCCCAACGGGAACTTCGTGATCACCGAATTCGAAATCAAGGTCGCATCCAAGTCCGACCCCAAGGCGTTTGCGGACGTACCGATCGCAAGCGGCAAGGCAGATTTCTTGCAGCCGAGCTTTACGATCGAAGCGACCTTTGACGGCGACAAACGCGGACAAGGCGGATGGGCGGTAGCCGGTGCGACCGGCGTCGACCACTGGGCCACGTTCAAGCTGAAGCAAGCGATCGAAAACCCCGACGGCTGTGTGCTGCAGTTCCAAATCCATCAGTTTCACAACGCCGCCGAACACGTGTTGGGCAAGTTTCGCATCAGCGCGACGACGGACACCGGCGAGATTCCATTGGACCTGCCCGAAACGTTTCGTTCCATCGTCGCGACACCGGTCGCCGATCGCGACGAGACGGCGAAACAGTCGTTAATCGATTACGTCGGCAAGACCGACCCGGATCGAACCAAGGCCGAAGCCGCGTTGGCCGAAGCCCGGAAAGCAGTCCCCCGCGACACCGAAACGGTTCGGTTGGAGCAACGTCGCGACGCCTTGTCCGTCGCAACGCCCGATGATGCCCGAATCATTCGGCTGCGAAATGACGTCGCACAAAGTAAACAGCAAGTCGAACGGTTACGTTTGACGGCGGCAGAAGACCTGACGTGGGCACTGATCAATAGCCCCGCCTTTTTGTTCAACCACTAACGTGGCCCGGATGGTTTTAACACACGTTCGGTGCCAAACCGCCGATCGCCCACATCGCTTCGGAGAACCCCAATCATGCTTTCGTTCAAAGGCTTCGCCGCCAAAGACCTTTGCGATCCCCACCTGGCTCCGTCTCGCCGCACGTTCTTGCGTGTCGGTGGCTGCGGGATGCTGGGGCTGTCGCTGCCTTCGTTGATGCAACTCGAAAACGCCTCGGCCGGTGAGGTGCTCGGCGGCGGTCCCGGTTGGGGCAAAGCCAAGAGCATCATCATGGTGTATTTGCAAGGCGGCCCCAGCCACCTGGACCTGTGGGATCCCAAGGAGAATGTTCCCGACAACGTCAAAAGTCAATTCCAACCGATCAGCACCAAGATCCCCGGGATCAAGTTCACCGAGAATCTGCCGCAGTTGAGTCAACTGAACGATCGATTCACCATGATTCGGTCGATGTCATACACGCCCAACGGCCTGTTCAACCACACCGCGGCGATTTACCAGATGATGACCGGCTACACGACCGACAAGGTCAGCCCGTCGGGACAGCTGGAACCGCCTTCGCCGAAAGACTTCCCTAATTTCGGCAGCAACATCGTCAAGATGCAGCCGGTCGACGAACCGATGTTGCCCTTCGTCATGTTGCCACGGCCCCTGCAAGAATCCAACGTCGTCGGCAAGGGCGGGACGGCCGGTTTCTTGGGCAAGTCCTATGACCCCTACACGCTCTATCCAGATGGCGATGATCTGGACATGAGCAAGATGAACCGCATCAAGATCGATGACCTGAAACTGCGTCCGGAAGTGTTCAGCGTGCGGCTGAAGCGACGGGCGCAATTGCGAAATTTGCTCAACGCGCAAATGCCGGAGATCAACAAGGCCGTCGAGAGTTTTGAGTTGGATGAATACTACGACCGAGCGTTGTCGTTGATCGTTTCCGGTCGGGCCCGCGAGGCGTTTGACTTGGCCAGTGAACCGGAAGACCTGCGCGACAAGTATGGCCGCAACACCTTCGGCCAAAGCTGTTTGCTCGCCCGACGCCTGGTCGACGCCGGGACGCGTGTTGTCGAAGTCATTTGGCCCAAGGTCGCCAACAGCGACAACCACTCGTGGGACCATCACAGCGGATTGAGTAAGCGGATGAAAGAACAATCGGCGCCGATGCTGGACGCCGGATTGTCGACGCTGATTGAAGATCTGGATGACCGCGGCATGTTGGAAGACACGCTGGTCGTTGCCGTCGGTGAATTCGGCCGCAGCCCACAGCGCGGCGTCAGCACCAGCGGCAACAACAACTCCGACGACGGACGCGACCACTGGCCGTATTGCTACACCGCCGTCATGGCGGGTGCCGGAACCAAGCGCGGTTACGTGCACGGCAAGAGCGACAAAACCGCATCGGCACCGTTGGAAAACCCTGTCCACCCGGCCGAGTTGTTGGCCACGATCTACCACAGTTTCGGCATTCACCCCGAAACGATCGTCTACAACCACCTCAACCAGCCGAGAGAGTTGGTCAAGGCGCAAGCGTTGACGGCGCTGTTGAGTTAGGGCGGGGAGTGGTTCACCGCCGAACGGGGTTGTGTCCATTGCACAACGGCGTCGATGCATCTTCTTAAAGATGATGGCACCCTTCTCCCCCACAAATCGTTCACAAGCTTGCTTGTGAACGATTTGTGGGGGAGAAGGGCCGGGGATGAGGGGGCTGGTGATCGCTATTGCATCCCGCATCGTTCGTCACAGAGCATACGGTTGGGCAGTTGACCTTGATACCTTGCGACTCAGGTGTGTGGCCCCTCACCCCCAGCCCCTCTCCCCAAAAAACGCTCGACGCTGCGCGACTTCGGCGTTTTTTGGGGAGAGGGGAGCCAGTGTCGTTTTTTGATATCCTTCAGTAATTCAATCGACATCCACCGGAGTCGATCGTAAGGCCGCAGGACAGTTCGTGGTGGGTGATGTACGTGTCAGGCGCGGGCAAACGCAACATCGCCATACTCCCCGGCGCGTGAAACTTCACACGTCACCTATTCCCCGCCACGACTTTTTCCCCGCGACGGAACTTTTTACAGGCGGGTTTGAAAATCGTTCTACGCGTCCGGCGTTTCTATCGGTTGCCGTTTGATCACTGCGATTGAATTTTCACGCGGCAATTCACGGTGATTTCTTGTCCGGCGTTTTTTCGTGGTCGTGATTGGTCCGGTCGATGCATCCCTCGTCGTTTCAATGCCCGCCGGCCTTTGAATCCAACATGATTCCCGGCGGGCTCACGTTTGAAACGTGATCGCACTGCATGGGCAGGCCGCGTTTCAAAGCATCACACCTTGATCGAAGGATAAAAAGGTATGAAACGTTTGAGTGTACAGGCTCTGGAAAGCCGAAAGCTGTTGGCTGCCGATATCGGCGTTGTGGATACGACGCTCTATATCGAAGGCACCGGCGGCAATGACATCGCAGAAGTCTACACGGTGGAAAACTCTGTCTTCGTGAAACTGCAAACCCAAGACGCCGACGGCCAAGTCGCGTCGATGGAGCAGAGTTATGACGCGGAGCTGATCGATGGCATCATCTTCGAAGCATTGGGCGGCGATGACTTGCTGGTCAACGACACGTCGTTGGATTCCATCATGCGAGCTGGTGGTGGAAACGATGTCGTGCTGGGCGGTTCGGGACGCGACATTCTGGTCGCCGGTGCGGGCGCCGACGTCGTTCTCGGCGGCGGTGGCGACGACGTCATCTTGGGCGGTCCCGGCGACAACGTGATCATCGACTCGACCGGCGACACACCGACCGACACGATCGTGGAAGAGGACACGATCGTCGACGAGACCTCCGATGCGCCGTTGGCCGAAGACTCCGATGACCAAAGCTCCGATGTCGATGACACGCCGCTGGGTGATCTGTTGACCAGCGACGACTCGGAATCGCAAGACTGCGGCGGGGAACCGGCGGCGGAGGCCGATTCCGAAACCACCGCCGATCTGAATCCTGATGAAACCGTCGGCGTCCTCGGTCAACCCGATGCCGAAGACGGAGACACCAGCGACGAAGCGATCGAGCCGGTCGGAGAGGTCGCCGTTGATCCCATCGACGAAGTCGCCGTTGATCCCATCGACGAAGTCACCGTGGATCCCGTCGATGAAGTCACAGTGGATCCCGTCGACGAAGTCGCCGTTGATCCCGTCGACGAAGTCACCGTGGATCCCGTCGATGAAGTCACCGTGGATCCCGTCGATGAAGTCACCGTGGATCCCGTCGACGAAGTCGCCGTTGATCCCATCGACGAAGTCACCGTGGATCCCGTCGATGAAGTCACCGTGGATCCCGTCGATGAAGTCACCGTGGATCCGACCGGCGAAGTCACCGTGGATCCGACCGGCGAAGTGACCGGTGAACCCGTTGAGGAGGCCATTGTTGAACCGACCAATGAAGTCACTGACGAACCTGTTACTGAGGTCACCGCTGATCCGACCGACGAAGGGTCCGACGCGCCCGTTGGTGAAGTCACGGTTGAGCCGACTGATGAGGTCACCGGTGAAGTGACCGGCGACACTTCGGAGACTCCCGAGTCACAGTCGGACATCGTCGATCCGCAGCCCGTCGCTGAAGACACCGATGCCACAGACGGAGAAAGCATCGATCCGGTGTCTGAAGAAACGGATGAATCCTCGGACGTCGTCGCGGAAGACACCGATGGCGGTGCCAGCGACGAAACCGATAACGATGTCATCTTCGGCGGTACCGGCAACGACTGGATCTTCGGCGAAAGCGGTGACGATACCGTGTTCGGCGGTGACTCGCCCCTGGGCGAAGAACTGTTGATGCAACTGCTCAGCAGCCGCTTGGCCTGAATGAATTTCTAAACGGGCGTTCGATGCGCTCGGTCTCCGTTCGGCCTGGGGCAAGGATGCTCCTATGCCGGATCATACGCACCGCTTCCCAGACCTGGACCGCGTGGAATGAAGTGACACATTCCGATCCCTAAGAAGTAAAGGAACATCAGGGGAACCGCCAGTGCGACCATGCTGGTGACGTCGGCGGGCGTCAACAACATCGACAAAACGAAAATCACCAAGATCGCCACCCGCCAACTGCCGACGTACATCTCGGTTTCGATCAGTCCGATGCGTTGAAGGAACAGCATCACCAGTGGCAACTGAAACGCCAATCCGAAACCCAGCGGCAACAACAGAACAAAATTGATGTAGTACGTCAGCCGAGGCTCGACTTCCACATCCATGCTGCCGTTGAACGCGAGCAAGAAGTTCAAGACATAGTGCAGGACCAGAAAGAATGCCAGCACGACGCCGGACACAAACAGCGTCACGCTGACCGGCAGGTAGACGTAGACGTACTTGCGTTCGTGTTGATGCAGTCCCGCGGCGACGAATTGCCAAAGGAAATAAAACACTCCCGGCGACGACAGCACCGCTCCGACGATCAATCCCGCCTTGACCCAAATCATGAACGACTCTTCCACCTTGAACGTGCTGAGTCCTTTGGTGTCGCGGATGAACTGAACTTTGGGGCGCAGATCCGACGCGGCGGGAAGGGCACGCAAGATGTCCGCGATCTCACGCGGCTTGACGCGTGCACCGGGTGTTACAGCGACCGGACCGGCTGCGGCGACAGAGACGGCGGGCGCGGACTCGACCACCTCAACCTTGTCGGGAACGTCGTCGTCCGCCGGCGGATTGGCGGCCGGCGGATTGGCGGCCGGCGGATTGGCGGCCGGCGGATTGGGCTGTTTCGATTTCGCTGTCTGCGGCTCGCTGACGACGGGTGTTTCGGTCGGCGAGCCCGACTGCGGAACCAGCTCGATCGATTCGGGCGTCAGGTTTTGCAGTTCGTCGGGGATCTCGTAGATCACCTGCCACTTCAGCGAGCGTTCGGTGATCAACGGCAGCAATGCCTGAACATCTGGATCGTCCAGGTCTTCGTAGCCGAGCATCGCTAAACTTCGCTTGGCGTTGAAGTCCACGATCGCCGCTTTGAGCGGTTCGGCGACGTAGCGGACGACTTGATTGGCGACCGTCAATCCGACGGCCAGTCCGATGCCTAGGCAGATGATGGCACGGACAAGAGAATGGCGGAGCTCTTCGAGGTGCTCGCCGAAGGTCATCGTCGAGTTTTCGAAAAGATCGTCTTTCGGCCGTGTGGCTTGGGGAGAGCGGGCCGAAGCGTTGCGTTGAGCCGTAGCGTCCACGATTGATTAACTGTTCCAGGAAAGTTGAATGAGCGCGATAGACCGACGCAGCCGTCCACAGCGAGTGACGGCTATCGGACCACCAGAAAGAATTCCATCAGAGAGAATTCCTTGGTTCGGCCGAAATCCATAGCCGAACAGTTTAGCAAAAGCGTCCGGAAAGTCGGACTGTCCTTGTCCGCTACATTTGGCGCTTTCATGCAGATCTTCGTGACCGCGGATTCATCATCCGTATATTTGAACCAATTGCGCCGCCATTTGTCACCTCCAGGAAGACCATGTTTGAGAAAGAATCTCCGTATCCCCTGCAATTCCGCCCCCTGATCAAACAAACCCTCTGGGGAGGCTCTAAGTTGGGGCAGTTGCTGGGAAAACCCATCGGTGACGAGCAGAACTACGCCGAAAGCTGGGAAATCGTGGATCACGGCCAGGATCAGAGCGTGGTCCAAAACGGTCCGCTGGCCGGCCAAACCCTCTCCGGGCTGATTCAAAATGACGCAGCCTGGACACTCGGAGAATCGTCCGAGGAAGCGAAGTTTCCGCTGCTCTTGAAATATCTGGACTGCAATCGTGTCCTCTCGGTCCAAGTCCACCCCGACGACGCCTACGGGGCGACGATGGACGTTCCCGACCGCGGCAAGACCGAAGCCTGGTACGTGGTCGATGTTGAACCGGGAAGTTTGATCTATGCGGGGCTCAGATCGGGTGTCGATCGCGACGCGTTAGCCGAAGCGATGGCTGCCGGCGAAACCGACCGCGTGCTGCACTCGTTTCAGCCTTCACGCGGCGATTGTGTGTTCATTCCCGCAGGGACCGTCCACGCCTTGGGCGCCGGTTTGGTGATCGCGGAAATCCAGCAATCCAGCAACACGACGTTTCGATTGTTCGACTGGAACCGGGTCGGTGCCGACGGCAACCCGCGGCCGCTGCACATCGAACAATCGCTGGCGGTCACCGATTACCAGTCCGGCCCCGTCGAAGCACTCAAGAGCGACCCGTCGGCCTTCGCTTGGCAGCGATTGGTCGCCTGCGACAAGTTCGTGCTTTCGTCGCTGGAAAACGGCAGCGACGTCGTCGGCGGTGACGGGCGTTTTCACATCCTGACCGTCCCGATCGGAACCGCGACGTTGACGACCGATGACGCATCGATCGAATTACAGCGGGGACAGTCCCTGCTGTTGCCTGCGGCGATGCCCGAGTGTTCAATCGCCGTCCACGCCGATTCAACGGTGTTGCGGGCGGAGTGACGGGGCCGCTCACTGACCGGCCTATCGACGGAAGACCTGCGTCGCATGCCAGCCCGCCGCGTCAGCAAGGGGCGCGGCGTCAGCAAACGGGGCCGCTCGCTAACGCGTCCCGCTGAGATGGGCTCCTACTGGGTCAACTCGTCGGTCAAGATCCAGTCCGGTGCCGGCACTTCGCTCTTGGCCCCGTTGGGGGTCAGGATTGCCTGATAGACGTGATAGTCAATCGTGTTGGAGACCGACTTGGTGGCCCCGTCGGCAAACACCATATTCACTTGATCGGGGTGGTTGGAAGTCGGACGTGCAAGATCGCGGCAATTGGTGAGATCCATTTCCAAGATGTCGTTTCGCAGGGCTCCCGAGCTGCCCAATGTCCCGTTGATCCGGTGGACCGCTTGAACGGTGGGAAAGATCCCGACGTTGCGATCGTCTTCGAAATGCCACACCATCCCCGTGGTGAATTTTGCCTTCAAGTACGCTTCCATGATCGTGGGTGTGCCGCTGGTCGCAGAGTTTTGTGCCCAGTCCAGTTGCCCCGTGGTACTGATCTGTTTCATGTCATTGCCGGCGGTGAATCCGGGCTGGAACCAGGCGAGTGCTTGAAGGTTTTCGCTGAACATCGCCGTGTTCGTTTGGCCGTCCGTGATGTCCTCCAGCGTCATCTTTGTTCCCGAAACGGTGAAGAACGCGGGAGCAATCGCGTCACCCATGTAGCCGCTTCGGAAAAGTCCGTTCTTCTTGTTTTCCGATTGATTGAAAACGAATGCGGCTCCGGTCACGCTTTGATTGTTGATCACATTTTGCACAAATGCCTTCGGGTTGGCGTTGTTGAGCCCCGAGTCGACCGAGCCGTTGTTGCCGACGTAGCTGTTGTATCCAAACTGACCTCGCGTGACGGTGCTGCTGGGGCATCGAAACACGTCGACCGTCGCGCCGGACAAACCATTCCAGGCCGCAATCCCACCGCTGTCGTCTGTCGAAATCACCGGGAATTTGTTCGTCGACCAACGTTCGTACAGCGGCTGATTGTCCAGATAGGGCAATAACTCGACGCCGTAACCACCGATCTTCAGGTGCGGGGCGATCACGGGACCACCGGGAACCGCGGGGTCGCTGCCGCCGGCGTAGCTGCCGTAAAAATTCGTGTAATGCGGCAACCGTCCTTTGCTGGAGTGGAACGTCGTGGTGGCCAATCCCAGTTGCTTGAGGTTGTTCAAACACTGAACGTTTCGCATCCGCTCGCGAACGGCACCGATCGCGGGCAACAACAAGCCGACCAAGATTCCGATGATGGCGATCACCACCAACAACTCCACCAGGGTGAAACCCTTAGATTGACGTTTCATTTGCTCGCGTTCCGAACGAAGAGAGAAGAAGAGACCAGTGATCCGAATCAGTCGGATCTTCACGGCATGCGAACTGGCCGGCGTTGGTTTGTAATCGGTTCCCGCACGATTGGATGAGCTCCCATTATCGCGGTATTTCCGAGGGAGTGCAAATGCATCCGCCCTTGAATTGCTAGAAAAATCGCTGCCGGCGGCGGGATGTTTGGTCAAAACGATGGCAAACGTCGGTTTTACCGTCGCCCAGGCAGCCCGATCGGCATCATCGACGGAGGGGGCGGTGCCGCCGGCGCCAGCGGGCGAATGCCACCTCCTTTGGCACCGAAGGAGTTTGCGGAACGGGGGCGAGCGGGCTGTCGATGTAATCAGCCGTTTGGCGCGAGCCTACGGGTCCTGGTGTGTTTTCTTCGTGCTGCAGGCCCGTACGCTCGCGCGAAACGGCTGATCCCATGTGTGATCGGCTTAAATCGGACAGCCCGCGAGCTGTCCGGTTTCACTGTGAAAGACCGGAGGGCTCGCGCCCTGCCGCTAACAAAAACACGTCTCGTTCCCCGGTCCGCGGGCCTCACCGATGGGGGGAGCACCGCTAGGAACCAGGACGGGAACCTGCAAAACTCTGGGATGCTGATTATGGTGTTGCGTTCCCCGTCCCGTTCTTTTCTTTTTTCGCCGTTTCGATTTTCGGCGTCGATGATCCTGCGTTTCAGTGATTTATCTCGACTTCAATCGCACCACGCCCCTGGCGCCTTCGGTTCTCGAGGCGATGCAGCCGTATTGGTCAACGCACTACATGTTGCCCGGCCAAGAACACGCGCACGCCCACGCGGTCGGCGAAGCGCTTGAGGGGGCGCGGGAAAGCATTGCGGCGATGGCCGGTTGCGAGTCGTTTGAGATCGTTTTCACCAGCGGCGGAACCGAAGCGAACAATCTGGCGATCCTGGGACTGCTCGGGGCTGCCGAACCGGGACACGTGCTGGTCAGCCAATTGGAGCACGAGTCCGTTTTGGGCCCGCTGTCCGGTTTGCCGACGCGGGATCCACGCTGGACGATCGAGACGATTCCCTGCGAGCCGTCGGGGATCATCTCGCCGCTGACCGTCGAAGCGATGCTGCGGCCCGACACGCGTCTGGTCTGTCTGCAAGGTGCCAATGCGATCGTCGGAACCATTCAGCCGGTCCGTGAAGTCGCCGATCGTTGCCACAACCGGGGTATCTGTGTCCACTGCGACGCGACCCAGATGTTCGGCAAGGTTCCCGTCGACGTCAAACACCTCCGCGCCGACACCGTTGCGATCAGCGGTCACAAGTTTTACGGCCCCAAGGGATCGGGTGCGATCTACGTCCGCCGCGGTTTGCAACTCGACCCGATCACGTTTGGGGAACCGCGCGAGATGGGATTGCGTCCGGGGGCGGAGAATATTCCTGGCTGCATCGGCCTGGGCGCCGCGGCGAGCCTGGCCGAGCGGTATTGTGTCGAAGCCAACGATCAATTGGCCGAACTTCGCGACCACTTTGTCAATCATCTCTCGGAGCAACTGTCGAGTCCGCCGCTGGTGCTGTGCAACGCATCGCCGCGGTTGCCCAACACCGTCGCATTGGAGTTGCCCGGCGACGCGCGGCGGATCCACGAATCGGCCAGAGAGTTGGCCTTGGCGACCGCTCAGGCGAATTCACCGCCGGACGAGTTCACACGGTCGCTCCGCGCGATCGGACGCAACGATTCGCAAATCGGTCGCACCCTCCGCGTCTCGCTCGGTTGGACCACCAGCAACGAACAAGTCGAGCGCGCCGCGGGTTTGATCGCCGAGGCGTTTGATGGTTGAGAAGGGCGTTGTCAGATTTGAGATTTGAGAGATTCATGCTGGTGCCCAGGCTCCGCCCTACGCCGTGAACGATTTGTTAGCGGCAGGGCGCGAGCCCTCCGGTGTTTTGGCAAAGATGCGGAACCGGAGGGCTTGCGCCCTTCCGCTAACACCTCGTAAAAACACAGGAAATGAATCGTTCGCGGCGCAGGACTCCGCCTGGGAACGAGTTCCCCCCTACGGTGCTTCCTCGAAACCGACTTGATTGATTTCCAACAGCGAGGGTTCGTTGATGTAGACGCCGCGGAAATCTGGTGGCTGGGGCTGGTTCTTGATCCGGATGCCACAACGGCTGCAGTCGCCACCGGGGACCGCTTCGGTGGTCGTTCCCGGCAAGGTCAGCAAGTAGTCCGGGTCGATCGGACCGGGATCGATCCAGAGCCCTTCGGGGGTCAGTTCCATCGTTCCCAGATCCAAGTCCAGTCCGCGTCGAATCACTTCGTAGTTGACGAAGATATTGAGCAGCGAGTTCTGTGCGTCGAGCAAGTCGCCGAGTGCGGAAATCGTATCGCGAGCTGCGGTCGGGCCACTGCTCAGTCCGCGGGCGTCGCGGAGTTCGCGGATGTCTCCGTTCAACTCGATTTGCGATGCCGCAATCCGAACCGCCTGCCGTCCATATTCAAAATTGACGCGGTTGACTTGCAGCTGACGGACTTGTGCCCGCAACAGCAACCAGATGCTGTCTTCGTATTCGTAGTAGCCGCGTTTGGCCTGCTCGAATTCGATCAACGATTGACGATAGGTATTGCGTTCCTGTAGCCGCGTGATCGGGGCGTCCCACTCCAAACCGACGCTCAACGTGCTCGATTTGCCGCGGAGTGCGAAGGGGTTGTTTTCCCCGGGCGCTGTTCCGACACCTCCGCTGACGCGGATGTCCAGCGAACTTTCCAGGTCGTCGGCGATGAATTCGATCGCCCGCCAGCTGTCGACCAGTGCCGCCCGAGCGTTGGCCCAGTCGCGACGATTTCGCCGAGCGATCTCAAAGGCTTCGGCGGGCTGGATGTTGACTTCCGGCAGCAAGGCACTTTCGGTGCGGGCGCGAGCCTGGATCAACTGCATCGTCAGGATGTCATCGCCCAGTTCGGACAGCAGGTCTTGCGTCGCCAAGATCAACTCCTCACGGATCTTCTTGGACAACTCGGTCGGCGTGTCGCCTTGTGGACCTTCTTCCAAGAATCGATCCAGCGAGGCATTGATGGACGCCACTTTCGCCCGGTATGATTCCAGCCGACCCATCAAGGCGTCATAGGAATTTCCCAAGTACGACTGCAGGGTTGCCAGTTCACTGACGTCAAACACCGACTCGTCAATCTTGTCGACCTGCAGCAAGGTGCAAATGTTCTCGCGTTCGACTTCATAGAGTTCGACCAATTGATCGTTCTGTTTGATTCGTTGCGGAATCGTTTCCGCCAGTTTCGCGATGTCGGTGGCCACGATCGGCGCGTCCACTTGCTGTAGCTCGCCGAGGAATGCTTCCAGTGGTTCCAGTTCGGTTCGTAATCGCCCGACGGTCTCTTCAACGACCGGCGTCCAAGACAGCAGCGACACCGGCAAACCGGTATCGGGATCGGTCCCCGACTCGGTTTCTTCCAGCAATGCAAGGTTCAGCTGGCCGACGACGCTACGCAATCGGATCAGTTCTTCGCGACGTGAACGCAGGTCGCGATCGATCAATTCAAACCGCTCCAACAATGGGTCTTGGATGCGTGCACAAAGGTACGGGGGCAGTCCCAGCGTGCCGAGGAACCGGTCCAGTGAAGCTTGGTAGGCCGCTTGTCGCGTCACCAGTTGGCTTTGCGAATTCAACAGGGCGCTCTTTTGTTGGGCGACCTGCAATCGTTGCGAAATGATCTCTTGAGGGTCATCTGGAATCGTCGTCAGCAATTCGATCAGGGTGTTTTCCAACACCAGCTGGTTCTCGCTCAACCGTGCGATGTTCTCTTCCAGGTTGCGGATCTGCAATTGATCTTGCAGCAGCCCCATGAACCCGCCGGCGTCTTGGACGCCGCCGAAGCCACCACCGCCGCCGCCGCCAACACCGCCGACCAGACCACTGCCCAGCCCGGTGAAGCCAGACAGTCCGACGCCGAACACACCGCCACTTCGTCGAACCTGGCTTTCCAGACCTCGGCCCACCGTGACGTTCAGATAAAAGCTGCGGCGAAATCGCTCGAAGGAACGAATGTTGGCCAACAGGGCACGCTCGGCCAGCGTCAAACGCGTCATCACCTTGTCGCGCCCGGCTGCCCGCAGCAAAGGCTGAAACAGCTGAAAACTCATCAGCGACGTCGCACTCTGGGTGTTATTGCCGCTGAGTTCCCAGACGATGTTGTTGGCGACACCGGCCACCAGGCTTCCGCCATGGGCAAACGCTCGACTGAAGTTCAGTCCCGTCGTGCCGACGCCCAGTTGAGAACTATCGCCGCCACCGGTCATGTCGTAGAACGTGCCGCTGCCACCAAAAAACTGTGTGTCGAACTGGAATCGTTCGCTGCTGACATCAAGCGCCGACAAATACAACGTCTCGAGTTGTTGCTGATAGTCCGTCGAGTGCAGCAGAGCGATCTGAACGGCGGTGTCGGCGTTGAGCACCAGCACGCCGTCCTTGTCCAGCGGCAAGAACTGATACCAGTCCGGGTTCTCGACCGAATTGGTGAATCCGGCCGCACCCCACATCGGGTACCCGCGACGCCCATCAACACACTGCATGTAACGATGCGAGGCGGGGTCGTCCATCGGCATCGGTTGGAAATCCAAGTCGAACGGGTTGTACATCCGACTGCGACGGTCGACATCAATCCCCAGCCCGGTGTTCGGTCGCCGCGCCAGATGGGAGGTTTTCTCCTGCAACAGGCAATGGACTTCCTGGTCGGCCTGCTTGCGGTAGTGCTGGCGGTGGCATCCGATCGCGCTGAGCCCGGTCAGGGCGGCCAACGACGCACTGAGCAGTGCTGTGGCCAAGTGATTTCGTTTGCCCGAGGTCCCTTTCCGGCTCGTTCGCACTCTACGCAATGTCTTTTTTGTAGCCACGTTTGATCCGCGATTCCGTTCGAATGGTTACGATGCGGCGAATTGCTACCAAAAGGCAAATCGCTGCGAGTCAATTGAGTCGTTCAATTGGCATTGCCAGAACAACCCAACCATCGATTCGGACAACAGGGATTGCGATCATCACCGTTTCGCTCGCCGAGTGGTCGGTTTTGGCACGGCAGGGGGGCCGGTTGTTCCGGCTGTGACGATGATTCGGCCTGGGCGACGGAGCGATGCGACCGCCCCACTCCGACAAAACACGCCTGAATCCGCCTCGAAATCGTCGTTTGAGGCCTAGGAAGACTGAATCGGCCAGGCAAGATGCTCCGAAACCATAGAAATGCTTGACGCTCTATCTTGCCCAACTTAGTATCCAACGGTTGGAAACCTGCACCTTTTCCGCACCAAACCCGTTTTCGAGCCTGTTCGAAGGCTTCCGACGCCGGCGCTGCACCGCGCGGGTCCCTAAAAATCGCCTCCTCTGACGACGATCTGTCGCCGCCCAACCATCATGAAATTTATTATTCTGGCAGTCCTGTTGGCGATGTTCATCGCCTTCGTCGTGATGGTGGTCAAAGCGGCCAAACAGTGGCGTTGGTACCACATCACCAGCGCGGTGATCGCGATGTTGCTGGCGATGATCCTGCTGTTCCCGACCGCAGGTGTGCTGAAGAGTCGCCAGGCGTGGCACAAGATCAAAGAAGACTTGGAAAAGCGACTGGCCAACGTCGAACAGGAGAATCGCCAGCTTCAATACGGCGACGGCGGTGCCGCAGCCGGTGGCGAAGGCTTAAAGTCGCTGTCGTTGAAGCTGTCCAACCTCGGCACCGAAGCCGGTCGACGCTGGCGAAGTCTGGCCTTTGGTGGAGCGGATCCCTCCGGTCAAATCACGCTGCGAGCCAACACCGCTCCCGCCGTGCCCGGCCAACCGGCCCCGGCGGCGGATGCGGCCGCCGGCCCCTTGGTCCCGGTCGGCTTGGTCGTTTACGGATTCGCCGAAGGCAAATTCCGCGACCTGGAACAACCCGTCCCGATGGTCTACCTGGGCGAGTTCAAAGTGATCGCCAGCCAACCCAACGTGGTCACCATCGCCCCGACGTTTCCCTTGGAACGCAATCAGTTGGATGCCATCAACAGCGGCCGGGCGACCAGCTGGTCCTTGTACGAGATGTTGCCGCTGGACGGTCACGAGCCCTTCATCGCCGAGGGCAGTAAGGCCGATGAAGACAACATTCTCGGTCGCGTCGACGACGAATTGGTCAAGATGATCCTGCGTGCCAATCGGCCGGAATCCAACCAGGAAACGATCGCCAACTACCTCCGTGACGGACAACGTGGATCCCCCGAAGACCCCGCGGCCCGTTGGATCAAAGTCCGCTTCGACAAAAAGTACACGATCGATGTGGACAGCCCCGAACAGCGTGGTGCTCTCGAAGGCGGCTTCTTTGATAACAACGGACGAGCGGTCGATAGCAGTCTACAACGCGCCGATGGAGGATCGATCACGTTCGCCGTCGGCGACGAATTGGTCGTCAAAGAGGAAGCCGCCAAGCTGTTGATCGACCAAGAAAAAGTCGCCTCGCTGGTCGACACGTATTACTTGCGACCGCTGAACGACTATCGCTATGTCTTGCGACGGATTCGATTGCAAATCAGCGAACTCGATATCCGCATCGCCGAAATGCAGTACGAAAAGCAAGTCTTGGACGCCGCGATCGCCGCCACACTGGGCATGCTGGAAAAGGGACAGGAAGAAAAGCTGAAGCTCGAGCAGGATCTCGCCCAGCACCAAGTCGAAAACGTGGCGTTGAAAGAGTACTTTGACCAGGTTCGCGAGGACTTGCGGCAAATGAAAGAAGCCACCTCGGTGCTCTATCGCGACAACTTCGTCAAACTCCGCCAAATCCAACAACTCGCCGCCGCCGCAACGCTGACGGATACTTGAGCGGCGTGGCATGACCGCGACCGGGGGTCAAAGCCAGTCGCCGGAGGTGAGCGCAGCGACACCTCCGGGTGCTCTTTGCGCCAACGGCGCCACACCGCAAGGGACATCGATTGTATAAGTGACGGATTTGATCGTAGCGGCAGGCGCCAAGACTTTTGCAGCGTGGCCCCTCTCTGGCGTTTGCTTACTGCGCAAACGCCGTCTCTCCCAGAGGGAGAGAATCTAAATTGGTTGCCAAAAGCTATCGTTATACAATCGTTATCCCTTGGGGTTGGCGGCCTGTTGGCGACCGGAACTTGGGGTGCGCGGGCGCGACCCCATGCTTTGATGTGGCACGCCGCTGGCGTGCGGGCCGCAGGAGCGGTTGCCGCTCGCGAGTCGTTCCCACAACGCGGTATGGCGAGTAATTCGTCAGTAATGCAATCGACGTCCCCTGCAGCGAGCGGGGGCGCCTGAAGGCTGGACACCAACGTTTGCTGGTGTGCAGGCTTTAGCCGCCCATTTCGCTGCTTCGCAGCGAGCGGGGGCGCCTGAAGGCTGGACACCAACGTTTGCTGGTGTGCAGGCGTTAGCCGCCCATTTCGCTGCTTCGCAGCGAGCGGGATGCGCCTGAAGGCTGGACACCAACGGTTGCTCAATCCCTTGTGGCTTGAGCCCGTGTCGTTCGGATGGGGCGTCTTGATGACGGGATGATGGGTAGTCGCAGAGCTGCCGCTTTTAACCGCCGACCGGGTCTTCGCTGTGGACGGTGTAGACGAATTCTTCGTCTTTCATGTCGATGGCGATTTCGGTGATCGATGCGTTGGTGGCCAGGCTGGACAGCACTTGTGATGACAATTCGGGCAGCAGCGATTTGTTCAGGATGTGGTCGACGTTTCGAGCCCCCGTGTCGACTTCCGTGCATCGCGCACGAATCCCGTCGACGACGTCATCGGTGTAGGTGAACTTCGCACCATAGCTGTCTGCCACACGACGCTGCACCTTGCCGAGTTTCAGCCGCACAATCTTGCTCATCACTTCGTCGCTGAGCGGGTAAAACGGAATCACGCTCGTTCGACCCAAGAACGCCGGCTTGAACGTTTTGAGCAGTTCGGGGAAGACGGCTTCCAGGAACCCATCGGGATCGGGCATCGTTTCGTCATCGGCGCAGAGACTTTTGATCAAATCCGTTCCCGCGTTGGTGGTCATGATGATCACCGTGTTCTTGAAATCGATATCGCGACCTTCGCCGTCTTTCATGTTGCCCTTGTCGAAGACTTGGTAAAAGATGTCCTGGACGCCGGGGTGTGCTTTTTCGACTTCGTCCAACAGGACGACCGAGTACGGTTTGCGGCGGACGGCTTCGGTCAGCACGCCTCCTTCGCCATAGCCGACGTAGCCGGGAGGCGATCCCATCAACAGCGAGACTTTATGCTCCTCCTTGAATTCCGACATGTTGATCGTGGTCATGTTTTGCTCGCCACCATAGAGCAGATTGGCCAGCGTGATCGCGGTTTCCGTCTTGCCGACGCCGCTGGTGCCGGCCAACAGGAACACGCCGATCGGCATGCGTGGATCGCGCAATTGCGCGCGGCTGGTTCGAATGCTTTGCGCAATCCGATCGAGCGCGTGGGACTGGCCGACGATCGATTCCTCCATCAATTCTTTCAAATTCAACACGGTGTTGATTTCGTTGCTGACCATCCGTCCGACCGGAATGCCGGTCCAAGCGGCAACGGTTTCGGCGATCGCACTGGAATCGACACAGGGAAACAGCAGAGGCGTTTCGCCTTGCACTTTCTTCAATTCCTTTTCCGCGGCGACCAGTTCCTTTCGCCAGGCTTGCAGTTGCTCTTCGGTCGGCGGTGCGGCTTCCTCGGCATCCCCTTCACCGACCTTGTCCGCAGACTTCGCTGCATCCTTGGCCAGGGAACCCTTGTCTTGGGAACCCTTAGCTGCCGATTTTTCAGCCTTCGCGTCGCCGGGTTTTCCTTTGGCCGCGTCGTGTTCCCCCGACTCTTTCTGCTCCGCTTTCCAGTGCTCGGGCGAGTCTTTATCGAGCCGTTTTCGAAGGTCGATGATTTTCCCCAGAATCTCTTTTTCGGTCTCCCATTGCTCGTTCAGTGTTTCGAGCCGTTGTTCGACCGCAACCTTTGCCTCCTCGGCCGCCGCGATGGCTTCGGAATGCTCCATGCCGGTTTGTTCTTCGCGGCGGAGGATGCGTAACGAAACGTTCAGCTGATCGCGGCGGCGGGTCGCGTCTTCGATCGCCGGTGGCGTCGACGATTGGCTCAGCTGAATCCGAGCGCACGCGGTATCGAGCAAGCTGACCGACTTGTCGGGCAACTGTCGTCCGGTGATGTAACGATTGGAGAGCTTGACCGCTTCGACGACGGCGTCGTTCATGATGCGGACGTGGTGATGGTTTTCCAGTGTGTCGACCAATCCCCGCATCATTTCGACTGCCGTCGGCTCATCGGGTTCGTCGACCTTGACCACTTGGAACCGCCTGGCCAATGCGGCATCCTTTTCGAAGTATTTCTTGTATTCCGCCCAGGTCGTTGCGGCGACGGTTCGCAGTTCGCCGCGGGCGAGGGCGGGTTTGAGCAAGTTGGCGGCGTCGCCTTGTCCGGCTTGGCCGCCTGCACCGATCATCGTGTGGGCTTCGTCGATGAACAAGATGATCGGCGTGGGAGATCCCTTGACTTCGTCGATCACTCCGCGGAGCCGGTTTTCGAATTCGCCCTTCAT
This sequence comes from Stieleria sedimenti, assembly GCF_025060895.1. Taxonomy (GTDB): domain Bacteria; phylum Planctomycetota; class Planctomycetia; order Pirellulales; family Pirellulaceae; genus Stieleria; species Stieleria sedimenti. Next base: position 23,090 of record NZ_JANZKV010000055.1, read on the forward strand.
GCCCGCACCGGCTTGCAGCAGCCCCAGGTCCAACGTTCGAATGCGAACGTTGCGGATGGCTTCGGGGACATCACCGGCTGCCACGCGGAGCGCGAAGCCTTCCACCACAGCGGTTTTGCCCACACCGGCTTCACCGGTCAGGATCGGATTGTTTTGACGTCGGCGGGTCAGGATGTCGATGATTTGGCGGATTTCGGGATCGCGTCCGAGCACCGGGTCAATTTGTCCGGCTTCGGCGCGACTGGTCAAATCGATGGTGAATTGATCCAGCGACGGAGTTTTGGTCGGGCCGGTCGTCGGCTTGGTCGGGTCTCCGCTCGGCCGCGGCCCGGCGCTGCCGACCGCCATCGGAATCTGTGCCTCTTCGCTGTCGGCGAGTAGCACTCCGAAATCTTGAATGATGGCGTCGCCGTTGATTTCGTCGAACTGATCGGAGGCATCGCGGGCGAGCGGTCGCAGCGTCGAGGAGGTCAACAAGGCGACCAACAGGTGTCCGGAGCGGACTTTGGCGACGCCGTGATCGACCGAAGCGAACAGCCAGGATTCACGAACCAGGTCCACCACGTTGGGCGAGAGCGCGGGCGGGCGGCCGTTGCCGGTTTTGAACTTGTCGATCGCTTTGTTCAAATCAGACATCAAGCGAGAGACGTCCACGCCCGACGCTTTACAGGCGATCGTCAGGTCGGATTGGTCGTTCTCCAACAACTTCAGCAACCAATGCTCGATCTCGATGTTGTAATTGGTTCGCGACAGACACAGCCCTGCCGCCGCTTCCAGCGCGCCACGGCAAGTGTCATTGAGTTTTCCGACGAGTTCTTTGAGATTGATTTGTGCCATGGTTCGGTCAAGCGTCGAAGGTCAGAGAAGAGGACATCTATGTTCTAGCGTGTTGGCGCACCGTCGTGGTGAAAAACCGCGTCGTCGCTGTCGCGCGTGGGCGGTTTGCTGCAAAGCCAAGTGTTCCATCCCAAATGCGGTTTGACCTTGGTCGATTCCCCGGGACCGGTGAAGGAGGATTCCGAGGGTAATTCACAGACCGGAATTTCGTCGGCCGACAGGATGACTTGCAGGTCAAAATCAAACTCCAACCCGACGTAGCTGCGGATGAATTGGCAGATCCGCACCAAGGTTTCGCCGGTGGGCATCAAGCTTTCAAATTGTTGCCAGGTCACCGGCCCGATCTGGATTCGGAATTTTGAACTGGGGTCCCATGTCCGGTCTCCCATGATCGTATCGACACCCATCCGGCAATGGCCGTCGGCACGCCCCAAACGCGATCGTTCGGCGATCGGCAACACCAGCCATTGGCCGAACAGTGACAGCACTGCGGCCGGCAATTGCAAGTAATCGGACACCATCGCGCGGAGGGATTCGGCGGTCGGACGATCGACGAATTGGCCGCCGTAATAAACACAGGCGTCATCGGCCGATTCCAGGCGATTGCGGACGTGCTTGGTCCCGCGGCCGACGATCGCTAGCAGGGCTTCGCGAACCAAATCATTTTCGGGGCGTTGGTCGTTGACCGCGTTTTCGAAGCCGGCCGGTAAAAAGTACTTTTCCCACGCCCGATAAAAAAACGACAGCTGGCGATGGGAAAAGATGTCCAAAAAGTCCCGCATCGCAACGTCTTTGTTGTGCACGCGGTCGATCACCAGTTGGGTGTAATGATTCGGCAAGGCGCCGGCCGGACCGATCAATCCCCAAAACGCAATCTCCAATTCCCAAGGCTGATTGTCCGAATCGTCTTCCGCGTCGCTTTTTCTCTGTCTCGGGTGCAGCGACACGATTTCGCTGGGCGAGAAACTCAGCGAGACCTCCGATCGAAAGCGGACGCCTTCTTCGGAAATGTTGCTGACCGTTCCCAGACGCCCGCGACGCGCATTGGACCCCAGCGCCAGATCGCGATCCAGCTCCGCCAACGCACCGGAGAGCAGCAACCGAACGGCTTGAAAGAAACTGAATTGATACGGCTCGTCGACGAGCCGCTTGCTTACAGAAACGTCTGTCTTCCGGATCGCGCCGGCCATCGGGCAACCTCTTGTTCTCGGAGGCTACTTCGCAACGAGGTTCGGGTAAAGGAATTGATGGAAGCGTACAGGGACAGGAATCGTTCCAGTACCATGCCGAGCAAATAGGCACCGCCGCTGCTCAAACGTTCTTCGTCGATCAAGATGTCCAGGTCCAGACCGCGACACAGCGTTGATCCGCCGGACGGGTTTTGACAACGCGCCACGCCGGGTCGGCACTTGACCGAACGAATCGAATCGATCCGTTGCTGTGAGTCTCCCTTGCCGATGAAATCGTACAGTCCCAGGATTTCTCGCAGTGCCGTGGCCCCTTCGTCGGCGTCGAACAGCGACACGTGGCCGAGCGACAGATGGCTGATCATCCGCCAGTACGTGCCTTTTTCCAGCGGCGGCCGCAGTGTCACCCGCGGTTGGGTGACGCACTTGGGGGCTTCCAGCGGTCCGCCGTGTACCAGCTGCAACTTCGGGCGGCCGCCGCCAAACTCCAACCGCTGGGGCAGATTTCGGCTCGTGCAAAGCGCCCGCACGTCGAGCACGGTTCCGTCACTCTGGTCGGGCTGGAAATCCAGATCGACCAATGACAAATAGACCTCAGTCGCCAGATCCTTGGCACCGCCGCTTTGCCCCGATCGACGCCGATGCAAATGATAAAATCCCCGCCGCAGCCTCTCCTCGCCGGCGTGCCGGACCGAATAAAACGGGTGATAAACCTTTTCGTCGCGTTCCGAATCGATCGCCGTCACGCTTGAAAGGCTGTGAACTTCAAACGCCCTGGGCTGGCGGGCATCGGGAATCACTCGATATTCCGGCATCGTATAGCTGACCCGGATCGGTTCACATCGCTGCTCAAATAGATTGACCATCGGCGTGCAACCGATGCGAATCGTTTCCGGTTCGACAAATTGCTCCACCGCACCGACATGGCGTTTCATCAAGACGTACAGGTGCAGCGATCCGCCGAATCCTTTGAGCGATTCCTGTGAAATCCCTTTGACGTCGAAGAACATGAATTTCTCGGGCGCCGCGAAGTATTCCGACAACAATCGGTAGCCGCTGAACGTTCGCGGTTGCGAAGGAAAGATGCACTCGTCGGCCTCGAACCCGATCGGATGGATTGCAGCGGCCGACAATCGAATCGGTTTCGGATCGGTGGGGGAACGCGCCAGCAAGACTTCGATCGAGTCGTTATGAATCAATTCGTAAAAGTCCATCGCGGCATGTGAAATCCCGCGGATGAAAAAACGCAGCGACGTCATCTCCATCGTTTCGAAGGTGACGGCTTCACGAAAGCTACGTAATTCCACATGCAAGACCGATTCGGCCTTGGGCAACAGCGGCGACGGGGGGCATTGGAAGGGCTGCCCCTTGTATCCCGCCGCGGCGACCTTGTAGGGAAACAGCTTGACCGGATAGACGGTTCGATATTGGCAGGCCCCGTCTTCGGTCGACTCGGTTTCCACGCCTTCGCCGGCAGCGATCTTGTAGCCGCCGACCAATTCCGCCTGTCGCGGATCGAGCGCGAACTCGACCACCGCCGTCGACGGGATCGGGGCGAGATAATGCGGGTAGAGCACGCCCAGCATCGCGTGCGTGATTTCCGGGAAATCATCGTCCAGCTTCAGTCGGGTGCGGGCCGACAGCAGCGCAAAAGATTCGATGATCCGCGACACGTGCGGATCTTCGCTCAGGTCATCGCCCAACCGCAGCCGCGCGGCGATCTTGGGATGCTCCTGGGCAAACTCCGAACCGAAGCGGCGCAGGTATTGAAGTTCCTGGTTGTAGTAGGGCAGCAATCGATCCGTCATCGGCGAACTCCACGCACTAAAAAGTCTCCGCTGGTCGCGTCCAACTTGCTGTCGTAAATCACCGGTTCGGGAGCGGGGTCGACCTTCAACATTCCGTCGATGCGAAAGCGGAGTGCCCGATCGGTCGGATCGCTGGTGTCGGCGAGTCGGACGTGGACGTTGATCAATCGCGGCTCAAAGGCTTCGATCGAACGCAACATCATCCGGCGCAGCATTTCCTGTTGTTCGCGAGAGCCTGTGTTGATCCCCACGCAATCGGGGATGCCATAGGCAAATAACGAGCGGTCCAATTCTTTCAGATCGTCGGGCCAACTGGTGGCGCGACAGCGGGTGTTGAGTAGTGCTTGCAGGTCGCGTCCCACGCTTTCTTTCATCTGCTGTAACACCTGGGTCCGGTTCAACGGTGCTTCGGTCCGATTGTGCGGTTCCAAGTCGATCAGCCGATCGAGCACGCTGGGGATCAGTGGGCGGTCGTTGGGAACGCGAGACATTTACTCACCACGCCGGATCGTTTGCAGTTCCATGATCGGCAAGTCTTGGTCGCCCGCGAGCAGCATTTTTTGGCCGCGGCCGCGAACGATTCCCTGGCCCGAATCGGCCCAGTCGGTGCCGCGTCCGAGTTGCAGATTGGCGTCGGTCGGGCCGTCTTCTTCCGGCTCCAAATAGATTGCCGGCAGGTACACTTCGCCGTCCGGTCCCGACTCGATCGACAGGGACGCTTGCCGCCAGAGCAGGTCAAAGGGACGCTTGGGCGGATGGATTTCCATCTCCAGGATCTGGTTCCAGTCGACCCAGAAATACTTTCCGGTCGTCGTGTGCACTTCCAAGACCGGCGACAGCAGGTCGTCCAAGTCGCGGATCTCGTCGACCTCGTTGCCGTTGACCTCAATCGGCTGATTCAGGTTGGCGATTTCCGCCATTGGTTGCAGGGCCGCCGCGGCGGCGGAGACGTCGCCGGAACGATACAGCGTCAATGCCTGAAGGTGTGCTTTGAGTTTGTCAGACGGCTCACCCAAAAACTCCGGCACCCGGCCTTTGAAGAAACATTCTCGCCGGGCCAATTCCGCTCGCACCAATTGTCGCAACAACGCCGCACCGATGGCCGCTTGCGGGTCTTGATTGGTGACGGTGTCGAGTTGTTTGTCGGCACGCTCAAAGTTGCCGGCGATGCAGGAGAGTTCGGCGAGTTGAAACCGCAATCCGACGTCGGCCGGCTTGGCTTTGACCATCGCCAGGGAGGCGTCCACCGCTTCGTCCAGCCGCCCCGCTTCGTACAGCTCCATCGGAGTGTTTGTCATCGTTGAATGCCTCGGTTAGACGGTGGAACGCGAGTTGGAGTGATTGAAAATGATTGGCATCCGCCGGATCTTACGAGCGTCCGATCCGGGTCTGCAGGCGAACGCTTCCGACCATTTCGTCGAGTTCGTAGTGCGGCGCCAACCGCATGATACAGTAAAACGATCCCGGCTTACCGGGGTCGGGTTGGACGGTGATGCTGGCTTCGCGAAGTGGTTTGCGGCTTTTCACGTCGGCGCTGGCTTCCCGGTCGGCAGTGACGTACTCGATGATCCAGTCGTGCAGCAAGCGTTGCAATTCTTCGGCCGTGGTAAACGAGCCCATTTTGGTTCTGCCGATCACTTTGATGTAGTGGGCGAACCGGGAGACCGTCAACATGTAAGGCAGCATCGCGCTGATTTTTGCGTTGGTGTTGGCGTCGGCGGTGTCGTACTTCTTGGGACGTTGTAGCGATTGGCCGCTGGCGAACACCGCCATCGGCGTGTCTTTGCAATCGCAAATCGGCAGCAGCCCCAAATCGCTGAGTTGTCGTTCCAGCGAATCGGTGACCGCGATTTCGGTCATCGGTCGCGGGACCACACCGGGAGCGTCGGTGGGAAAACTCAGCGCGGGCAGATCGGAGACCAGTCCGCCGCCCTCGACGTCCTGGCGCAGCCCGCGGATGTCTGCCAGCCAACCGCTGGTCGCAAACGAACGCATCAACACCGCGGCGTAGGCATAGCCGGGGTTGCCCCACAAGTAGTTCTTTCCGTCGGGGCTGAAAACGTCTTCGCGGAATACAAATCGATCGATCCGGCTGCCGTCGTCTTCGTATGGCCCACGCATCAGGATTCGCGGCAGCACGACGCCGACGAATCGGGCGTCTTCATCGTCACGCAGCGCGTTCCATTTCAAGTAATCCGTTCGCGATAGACGGGCTTCATGGTCGCGCGTCACCTGCAACTCCGAGAAACTCTCCAGATCCAGCAGCTCTGGACTGGCCGCCAACAGCACCGGGCAGAACGAGCTGGCCGCCACGCCCGACAAGGCTCTCAGGATCGACAGGTCATCGGTCGGGTGTTCTGCCGACACGCGGGGATGGATGTCATAGTCTCCGATCAACACGCCGAACGGTTCCCCGCCGGGCATCCCCAGTTCTTCCTCGTAGACCTTTTTGAACAGCGCACTCTGATCGAATTCGACGTTGCGTTCAAAGTCCTTTTCGAGTTCTTTCCAACGCGCCGACAACACGCGGACCTTGATCATCGGATCGCTTTCGATGTCCGCTCTCCGGACCAGAAACGCCAACCCGCGCCAAGAGGATTCCAAACGCTGGAACTTGGGATGATGCAAGATCGCGTTGATCTGGTCGTTGAGCAACCGGTCGATCTCGGCGATGTCGGCGGCCAAGCGGGCGAGCACCGACTCCTTGTTCCGCAGCCGCCGATCTTGGCTCCAGCTCTTGCCGAACCAACATTCCAGCGACTCTTCGACATCGTTTGCGGCCAGGAACTTGGCCAGGGGCGCCGAAGACGAGGGACCCGATGGCGACGTCGGCGCCGCACGGCCGTCGTGGTTGTCCGCAGCGACAGCCGACAGCACTCGCTGAAGCAGAGACTCGGCAAGTACTTCGGTGTGATACGATCCATCGGAGCGGAACTCGGCAGGCGACATCGTGGCTTGCTCTTGGCAATGGTTGGCGTGCAGCCTTCAGGCATTCCAGGGTGCAGAGGCAACGCTGTGAAGCATTATTTAGCGGTAGGGCGCGAGCCCTCCGGTGTTTCGGGAACGATGAGGAACCGGAGGGCTTGCGCCCTGCCGCTCACTTCTCGTAAAACGCAGGGAATAAATGCTTCACAGCGTTGGTGCAGAGGGATCGGCTAAAGCCTAGACACCAACGGTTTCTGCCCGCGCCATCGGCGGCGGGCACTTCGATAACTCTGGTTCCGGGTCAGCCAAGCTTGGGGATGCTGGCGACCATTCGCATGCTGGTCGTCAACTCTTCCATTTGCAGCCAGGGTCTCATCCACGCGACGGCGTTGTAGGAGCCCGGTTTGCCCGGGATCTCCTTGACCTCGACGCGTGCTTCGGCCAGCGGATAACGGGCACGCACGTCCGACGGCGGATTGGGGTCGCTGGTCACGTAGTTGTGGATCCAGCGATCGAGCCACGCTTCGCAATCGCTCGCTTCCATGAAGGAACCGATCTTGTCGCGTCCGAGGACCTTCAAGTAGTGCGAAAAGCGGCTGGTGGCCATGATGTACGGCAACCGTGCGCTGATCGCCGCGTTGGCGGTCGCTTCGGGGCGATCGTAGAGTTTGGGTTTTTGGGTCGTTTGGGCGCCAAAGAAGACCGAGTAGTCGGTGTTCTTGAAGTGGCACAGGGGCAGGAACCCGAGATCGCTGAGTTCTTTTTCACGGCGATCGGTGATGGCGATTTCGGTCGGGCATTTCAAGTCCATGTCGCCGTCATCGGCTTTGAAGATATACGAGGGCAGCCCTTCGACCTTGCCGCCGTTTTCGACACCGCGAATCGTGGTGCAGAAACCGGTCTTGGCGAACGCGTCGGTCAATTTCGTGCCCATCACGTAGGCCGTGTTCATCCAGCAGAATTCATTGTGCGCGACGTGGATGGACTCGCCTTTTCTCCCCACCGGGACTTCTTCGTAGGCGAATTCGTCGATGGTCTTGGTGTTCGCGCCGTAGGGCAAACGGGCCAGCGTTCGCGGCATCGTCAACACACAGAACCGGCTGTCTTCGCTCTCGCGGAAGCTTTTCCACTTGGTGTATTCGGCCGAATCAAAGATCCGGGCCAAGTCGCGTGGTTTGGACAGTTCGGTCCACTCGTCAAAGCCGAACAGTTGCGGCGCGGTGGCGGAGATGAAGGGACAGAAAGCCGAGGCGGCGACACCGCTGACGCTGGTCAGCAGATCGATGTCTTCGGGGTGGTTGGTGAACTCGTAATCGCCGATCAGCGCTCCGTAGGGTGCGCCACCGGGAGTGCCGAATTCGTCCTCGTAGAGTTTTTTGAACAACTGGCTTTGGTCGAACTCGACGGCCCGGTCCATGTCCTTGAACAACTCGCGTTTGCCACAGTTGAGCACACGGATTTTCAAAGAGTCACCGGTCTCGCTGTTTTGGACCAAGTGATGCAGTCCGCGCCACGAGCCTTCCAGTTTTTGGAATTTCTCGTGATGCATGATCGCAGCGAGCTGGGTGCTCATTTTGGCATCGATGCCGGCGATGGCGGCATTGATCGATCGCATGACATCCTTGTCAAACGTCACGGTCCCCTTCAGGGCTTCTTCGGTCAGCGTTTTGATCAGCTCTTCGGCACGAGAGCGTTCGGTCTTTTTGGTCGCCGCGATCGCGGTTTCGAGCAGACTGGCACTTTCTTCGGTCTCGGTCGTTGACTGCTGTTCAGCTTGGCCTTCGGTCTCACCGGTACTCATGGCAAGTTGACTCCTCACATCGGGGGATTGATTCAGAATAGTTTGAAGGACGAATGGGGGCGGTGGTTATTCCGCTGCCGATTCGTCGTTGTCCATGCCAAGCTCTCCGGAAAGCTGCTTGAGCTGGTCGCTGTTTTTGAGCACTTGTTCCAGCACGTTTTCCAGATCGTCGCTACGATCGATTTTGGTGGCCAGATCACGTAGCTTGTTTCGCGTGGCCATCAGCTTCTTCAGCGGATCGACCTTGTCGACGATGTTCGCCGGTTCAAAGTCGTCCATCGAATTGAAGTCCAGGTTGACCGACATTTCGCTGCCGTCACCGGCCAGCGTATTTTCGACACGCATGTTCAATCCCGGTGTCATGCGTTGCAGCACATCATTGAAGTTGTCGCGGTCGATTTGGATGAACTTTCGATCCTTCAACGGTTTCAACTTGCTCGTCGGATCCCCCGAGAAATCGCCCATCACGCCGACCACAAAAGGCAGCTCTTTGACGACCTGTGCCCCTTCGGTTTCCACCTCATAGGTGATGTGAACGCGAGGCTTTCGGACACGGTTCAACTTTTGTTGTTGGCTTTCGGCCATCTCATTATCTCCAGACGCGCGATTTGCGAGCTCGAACACGAGCCCCTGTACCATTCGGTTTTAAGTCACCGGTCCCCCCCAGGCAAGCTTTGCGAGGCCGCCGAGCGACAAGAAACCAGTGAAAATGTGTCTCAATCATCGTCGTACTCATCCTCCTTGACCGGAATCCCGGTGCGTTCGGACAAGTTCTTCAGCACACTTGAGTCTTGTATTAATTTTTGCAGCAGGGTCGGCAGGTCCATGCGTCCGAATTCGACGGTCTGTTGCAGCATGTAACTGACCGGCGAATGCGGTTCGGTCTTACGAAAGAATTCGCTGGCCTTCATCAGCATCCGAAATGCGTCTTCGCGATTGTTGACCTGGGCCTGTGCCAGGTCGACCTTGGGCCCGGTGTTGGGTGTCAATCCTGTCGCCGTGGTCTCCCCTTCGCCTTCGGGTGCTGCGTCACCGTTGCTGGACAACAGGTTGCGCGTCAAGTTCGAAAACGCCTGCTGAATCGTCTCCAGCGTTCGTCGGATCTGACTGCTCGGCGGCGTGTGGTCCTCTTCGCCCTCGACGCTGCACTTGGATTCCAGCACCGCGGTCATTTCCTTGTAGGCCTCGATCGCCTCGGCAATGTCTTCCTCTTGTTGCCGCAATTGATCCAAATCAATCTGGCGGACCGCATTGTCGAAGTCGCTCTCGGTGACTTCGCCGCCACCGCCCCCGACGGTCGCCTCGCGGTAGGCCGCGTACGTCAGCGCGCCGTACTCGGGCAGCATCGGGATCTCCTCCAGCGGGGCGATCAGTGTCCCCGGTCCTTCCACGCCGTTCAAACTGGCAAGCTGCGAAACCGTGTCCAGGTACCCGTCCTCTTCATCATGTGGCGGGTAAATCCCGTCCCAATACGTCTCGCAAATCTTGCCGATCAATCGAAATCCGTCGCGTGCCCCGGCGTAGCCGTTGCGTCGCGTGTTGGCCTCGACCAACCAGGACGCGACCCACAGGTCTTTGGAATGATGGGCGATGATGTCGACGCATTGATCCAGCACGGCTCGCCAGTCCGGCGAGCTGGGCACTTCGACGCCCTGTCCCTGTTCGCTCAACGCGGCCAGTTCGTCCTCGTCGTACATTGCGAATTCGCGAATCTTGCGTTCCGCATTGACCGCCTCGGCGCGTGCGTCCTTGGCGCGCTGGAACCGCTCGAAATCGCTGCGACGCAGATACTGCCCGCTCGGCGCTTCGTCCGAAATCGGGGCCAGCAGTTGATCAAAATCAAGTGTCGTTTCAGATGCCATGATGAACTCTCGGTGCCCAGCGTTGTGGACGTCTCACGGGAATGCGTTTAATCGTTGCCGCTGCGACGCAGACTCTGGGCCATCTGGTCCAGGCTCTTCGCATGAATTCGACTCGCCCAACTCTTGCTGATCCCAATGCGATCGGCCGCTTCGGTCAGCGAAAAACCTTCGAAATAGATGGCGATGATCAATCGTTTTGCATCATTGGGCAGCTCGTTGACCAATTTGCGTAGCGTTGTTTGCATTTCACGGTTTGCAACGACTTTGCTGGGGATCTCGTGCTGGTCGGCCGCTTGTGCCAAGACGCTCGTTTCCGAATCGTCATCACCGCTGGCCAGGTAGACGATCGCAAGCCGCTCGGCCATCTTACCCAACCAATCCGCATCCTCGTCGGAACTGGTGCCATCGCCACGGGATTCCGACTTTGAGGATTCCGCATGCAGGACATCCTCAGCCATGTCGCGAAACCGCAGCCGCCGCAACCGCGCACGACTGGTCCAGTTCATCTTCGAGACCCCGTCGTAGATCGCCCCGCGGACTCGGTAATAGGCGAACGTCGTGAAGCGGGCGCCGCAGTCGGGGTCGTATTTCTGTGCCGCTTCGGCCAGCCCCAGTTGGCCGTAGGCAATCAGGTCGTCCAGATCCATCGGGATCGGCAGCGAACGGTGCACCCGCATCGCCAGCGAACGCACCAATCCCTGCGCTTCGTTGATCAGGTCGGTGGGTGATTCGCCGTCACCGGAGGACGCGTCGCTCGGATGGGCACTCACGATTCCGCTCCCAAAGAATTCCAAAATCGCTCGATCCGTTGGCGGCTGTAGGCATTGGTCCACAACGCCCGACCGACTTCATCATATAGGTCGGCGGGCAGCTGCCGTGACCGCGGCCCCAGCCGATGTCGCAGTACCGCGGTGGCGATCGACACGAACAACGCCTCGTCGCACGGGGCGTTCTGACGCCGAACCTTCTCTTGGCGAAGCACTTCCAAGAGCTGATCCGAATTCTCTTGAAGCCGAATCAGCGTCTCCCCCAGCACCTCTTGCAGCAAACGCTGGCTCTGACCAGCCGCGGTGACGTCGGTCGATCGCTCGTGGTCAGGGGCGACACCTGATGCGTCGCCGGCCTCGCGATATTGCGTGTATGTCTGGCGCGACGGGGAGGGCTGGGCAGGCATCGGACCGCGTTCACTCTGCGTTAAAGTACCAAATCAACAGCCCGACGATCGTCGCCACCAAGGCGCCGTTGATCACCATCAGAATGCGGACCCCGGTCTGCATCCGTTGTTCCTCGGCGAGGGCTTCACTGCCCCATTCCAACTCCTCTTCTTCGTTGGTCGCTTTTTTGAACACGCTGGCCAAAAACGCCTGTCGGTCCGGCATCGCGCCGGTGGCGACGAAGTAACAGCCGCTGAACAACAGCGGTTCGCCGTCACTGAGATGCGGGCCGGCGGCGTTGATCGCGTAGGCCGACTTGATCAAGTGCGCCAAACGGGGTTGGAACGTCGACCGGATCCGACACAGCAGCGAGTACAGATGACGGTTGCCGGGTTTGCTCAGCCCGTCGCCTTCGCGAAACAGCAAGTACGACCAATCCTCGAACGCCCCGCAGGCATGTTTGACGACCGCATCCAGCTGTGGCGCCGTCGGCAGATTCCACAATCCGTATCCCTTGCCGAATCGTTGCACCGAAGACCGTTCGGCACCGACGCGTCGGACCAGCTCGCGGAACCCGGTTTCCATTTCCATCGAATCGACGACGTGGGTGACGCTGCAGCGAATGCGCAACGACCCGCGCAGGCACGCCAAATCGGCTTTCAGTGCGATCAAGATCTGGTTGACGATGTCTTGCGAGCCGTCGGCCAGGAAACGAAACGGCGTGGAGACGATGACGCCGTTGATCGGGCACAGTGGATCGCGCAAGCGGCGGAACAGCCGGCACAGGTAGGCCAGCCGCGCCGTCGCCAGGCTGGCATCGCTGGGCGTCAGGATCGCACTGGCGATCCCACCGCCTTGCGGTTGCATCGGGTTTTTGACGCCGCCGGATAGGTCGCCGACCATCATCGTGCCCCGCATGTCGGCGCCCTGGTTTTGTGGCGGCACGGGAATGTTCAGCCCGGCGATCGTGTTTCGAACGTCGGCCGAATAGGCCGAGGCGTTGCCGCCGGCGGACGGCATCGGTGGGCGCAGCGCGGCCGGATTCTGTCCCATCGTGCTGACGTCCATCGTCCGGTCGGCCTGGAATGGCTGAGGGGCACCGGGCATTTGTCCGGGAACGATCGTCGAGTCACGCGGCGAACCGAGCAGCTTGCTCAGCTGGCAACACTCGGTGCACACCACATAGATCGCCTGTTGATTGGCGAACACATGGATCGGAGCCGGCCCCAACGGCGCCCGCACGGGGAACTGCGTATTGGAAGTCGCCATGAAGGAGTTGACCGATTCGACCGTCCCCGGCCCGGCGATCAAGAAGATCGGCGTCTCGGACGGATCAATCGATTGCTCCTCCATCGCGGTCAATGCCGTCTCCCAGGCACGGTCGATATCGGGAAACGCCGACGGTTCGCCTTCGAGCCACAGCTTGAGCGCGAACCAAACGACGATCGGGATCGCGATGACCAGCAAAAAGATCGCCGGCAACTCACGCCAGTAGAAGCTCGCCTTCTGTTCGGTCTGGTCGGTATAAAAACGAATAATGGCCCAGATGATCGCGACCAGCAGCAAGCCGAAGAACAGCAGCCAGGCGGCCCGCGCCTGCAGCGACAGGCCGAGAATCCGCTTGGGCGAACTGATCACGCTGCTGGGGATCTGCGCCAACATGCGAAACGGGTACAAGACCGCATCGACGAAGCTTCGTATTGCGCTGCCCATCGTTATCGACTCCGATCTTCAATCATGGCCACACCAACATTTTTCCGATTCCGATGGCGACCGCCGCCAACAACACGCAACAGATCACCGAGCTGATCAACAGGTACTTGCCTTCCAGCGGCGGAGCCCCTTGTCCGGGGCGTCCTTGTTCCAGGATCGGCGGTCGGCCCTGTCCCAATTGGATCGCCATCCCGGTCCGCCGCGCCCATTCGTCCAGCGACGCCGGGACGCCGAAGTGTTCGTGTTGGGCGGTCGCTTCGGGGTCTGCGTAAAGCCCGCGAAACCCCAGCACGACGCAGACGTAAAACACTTCCAACGCGTCCTTCTGGGGCAACTCGGTGGCCTTTTGGCTCTGCTCGTAAAACTTGGAAAACGCGCTGGTGCTTTTAAAGATTTGAAATTCCAAACGGTTTTGTTCCCACCACTTGCTGCCGTCCCAGGCGGCTTCGATCAGCAAATCGTCGACCCAGGCGACCAGTGCATATTTGGCCAGTTCCCAATCGGGCCGCCGTCCGAGCATGTTTTCGGCGTTGTCGAGCAGGCCGCGGATCTTGGCGCTGATGTCTTCGGGGCTCGGATTCTTATTCGCCTCGATTTCATCCACGACGGACGAAACGTACATGAACACGGGGTCAACGGCGGCGGCGAATTCTGGCGACATGGAGGAGCAGGGTTGATCCGAGGCGAAGGTGAACAGCGTAACAGCGGCAAACGGTCTCAGTCTTCAGCGGTGGGGACGGCGAACAAGCTCAGTTTGAGCGTGCCTTCGATTCCGTCCACGTTGATTTGCAGCTCCTTCTTTCCCTGCAGCGTCGCCAGATTCGCAATCAACGCTTCCTTGAAACGGACGCCCAACCGCGGTGAGTCGTCCGATCGCAGGTCTTCCCAGGCCGGTCCGCTTTTATTGACGCTATAAAACAGCCAATTGTCGCCTTGCGGAAGGGCGCGTGGAGCTTTGGTCTCGGTGATTTTCAATCCGTCTTGGCGAAAGCGGAACATGAAATCGACCTTCTCGCTTTTGCCCAGTTTCCAGTCCAGCCGGCCGATTTCCAGCAATTCACGACACTGTGCCGCCGTGATCCGCTCGTGCTGCACTCCAATGTACCATTCCCAACCCTTGCTCATCCATTTTTGGTCCAGCTGGACTTCTTGTCCTTTTCCGGCACCGATGAAATCGCGCCGCTCGAATTTGTATTCTTGGACTTCCGTGATCAAGGAGCGGATCTCTTCGAGCACCCAGCGGAAGATCCGCGCCAGATCGTCATGGTCGTACAGCGGGATTTCACCGGGCCGACGATCGGAGCGGAAAATGGAAAGCGATCCGACGATCCGGCAGAGGTCGGTGTAGGCGACGTGGGGGTGGACGCCACGGGCAAACGCCAGCGATCGCAGCGATCCATAGCCCGCGTTGAGCGCCGTCAACATCAGCAACCGGTTCATGTCACCGGCTTCGGGCGCTCCCTGCATGATGCCCCGCGTGATCACCTGGGAGCTGAGCACTTCGATCTTTTGACCGATGATATCGTAGGCGGCCCGCACATAGTCGCGTGCCAGTTCTGGCCAGGCGTCACAGCCGAGCACCGGCGGAATGTATTCGTTGTCCAGCTCCGGCGCGGCCTCGGCGGCACCGGAACGCTTGATCCGCGCGATCGGCAGCGTTTCGTAACCGGCCAGATTGTCCGTGCCCAACAAGATCTGGACATTCAACGTCCGCAACGAAATCTCTTGCTCGTTGCCTCCGGCGTTTTCATCTGCGACGGTCCCGGGAAGCCCCACGAAACGATGCTGGCCGCCGCGCTCGGGCAAGGTGTTGGGACGCCCGAGCCGTAGTTTTGGCACGGCCAAAAAAACGTCAATCGATTCGACCTGATCAAATGCATCGGACAGACTTCGCTTGACAGATCCACCTGTCTTACCCAAATCCACACGATCGGGTTGTTGGGCCGAGTCGATCCAGATCACGGTGCCGTCGCGGAGCCGGGCTTGGCATGCGCTCAATTCGAACTGGCCGTTGGCGATCGCTTCACGGCTGAAACTGATCTGCCGAATCCCGTAGTTGTACCCGTGATCGAGCGCAACGTGCTGTCTGGCATTCTCGTCGATACTCCGTTCGGCGGCCTGCATGTGATGGGGCCGTAAAAACATCCCCTCTAACCAAGCAACACTCTCGTTGTGCATCGCTGTAGTGTTCTCCTCACCGGGGCTGTCAGAAATCTGCCGTCAGTAATCGCATCGTTGCCATCAATTCCACTGGACGATGATACTCTAGCAGGTGTCGGGTATCGTTCCCACTAGGTAAACTTTTCCCGTAGGGTTCAGTCTTCTTCCGTTGGATCGCATCACAATGAGCACCTCAGGCAAATACGGCGAGCGTCAATCGTGGCGGCGAGCCGAAAGCGGTCAGGCAGGAAAACGCAAAACGATCAAAGCGTTGCTGACCCTGGTGGCGATCGCCCTGACGTTGCTGTTCGTGTACCTGTTGATGCCGGGGCCGGATCGGCAACTGATCACCATTTTGGTGTCCAACGATTACGACACCGATGTCGTCACGCCGCCGATGTTCGGTGCCAACGCCCGTGCGGCGTTGAAATCCCAGCTCCAGGCCAATGACTTGCGCGGCAGCTGTGACGTCATCCGCAGCAGCTTTCAGCAAACCGAACTCGTCTCGAAGTATTTGAGTGACCCCGACGACACCGTGATGGTCGTGCTGCGTGGCTACCTGATGCTGGACGGTGAAAAGCGACCGTCGTTGGCGTGCAGCGACCTGGCGATCGGATCATCGCCGCAATCCCCCAACGGCCTGTTGCCGCTGACGGAGATCTTGGAACCGTTGGCCGCCGTGGCCTCAAACTCGTTCGGTGGCACGCGGCTGGTGGTGATCGACGCCGAACCGCTGGCCGCCCAACCGTCGTTGGGGCAGTGGAACGATGATGTGTTTGCACATCTTGACGAAACGATCAGGCAATTGCCCGGCCAGTCGGCCGATCGCCTGTGGGTGTTGCTGACGCGCGGGCCGATGCAGAACGTCGGCTGGGATGCGAACACGCACCTGCCACTTTCAACGCAGACACTGTTGGACGGCATTCAGGGCGGCGCGGATCTGAACCGGGATCTGAAAATCGAACTCGACGAGCTGTGTGCCTTTTTCTCCGATCGCTACGGACGCATGCCGCGCAACAACGAAACCGACAGCCCCCGCGTGATGCTACTACGGGGCGGTGTCGGGCGGGTCGAACCGAACGCCTTGGCCCGTGGCGATTTGGACGTCTGGATCGCGCGGGTCGAACCGGCGGCGGACGAAAATGACGGCGAACAGGAAACGCCGGAGGATTCCGGCGCGGTCGCCGACGACCTGGCCGACAAAATTTCTCACTCGCGATCGTCCGGCATCACGGCCACACCCGTCGCGTTGCAGTCCGCCGGCGGCGAAGCGGCGAATGCTGACACTGCGTCGCCCCCGGTGGACAGTGCCGGCGGCCCAGCAACCGAAGGCCCAGCAACCGAAGGCCCAGCAACCGAAGACTCGCCTGCAGCCGCGACCGCAGGGACACCCGGCGCCGCCCCGAACCGACCGACGAACCCATCCCCAACCCCCGCGGGCACGCCTGCAGCGAGCAACGCCTCGGGAACTGTCGGTGACTCACCGGCCGCGATGACGTTCTGGGACCGACGCGATCAATTCGAGTCGATTCCCCTGGCCAGTTCCGACGGCAAACCCGACGTCAGCCCGATCGCGCTGGCGCCGCACCTTTGGCGACGCTTGCTCGTCGTGGTGCTCGCCGGTCAGATCAAAGATTTCGACCCGGCGTCTCCCACCCCCACACCGCGGCAAGTCGCTGAGGACTTGCGGGAACTGCAGCGAATCGTCAAAGGGCAATCCTCGTCGGGCGGAATCAACGACACGATCTCCGATGACATTGTCAGCCGACTGAAGCGGTTGGTCTTGAATCACCGGGCGGCGCGAGACGCGACTCGCCCCGATCGGCGACTTCGCACCGCCGATGCCCTGCAACATGCTGTTGCCGTCGCCCGATCCCGGCTCTGGTCGTGGCTGGAATTCCAACGCCAAGCGGCCATCGCCGGCGGCCCGATCCCTGACCAAGGAATCGCCGAAGCCGCGCTGCAAGCCGAACGGGTGCTTGCCGACGGTGATGGGGCAGAGCGACCCGACCAGGGGACGCTGGATCGCCAGCTGTCCCGGTTGCATTCGGCCATCAACGTGTTCGATCGCAACGTTGAGGGCGCCGTCAATCAATTGCTGGCCGGGTTTGCCCTCGACGATCCGCCACGCAGCTGGGAACTGAATCGCAACGCCTGGGCCTGGCTGCGGAGCCCGCTGCCGACCGGCGACCAGCGACGGCGGCTAAGGGCGGCGATCAGCAATGCGCGTCTCGATCCGACTGACACGGAAGAACGAACGGTCAATTTCAGCGACGTCGTGTTCGCCCTGCCCACCCCGTCGCAACGTAGCCGCGATGTGACGATGAAGTATCGGTCCGACCTGACGCAATTTGAAAAGCCACGTGACGGCACATCCGGGCCCACCGATGTCGCCGGCTGGAAAGCCATCCTGGAGCAGGGAAAGGACTCGTCGAGCGTGTTTGCCGACCGTTTCGCCGCGGCGCTGCGGATCGATCCACGCGTCAACGTCGTCGCTGACCAGCAACCGATCTTGCACGCCATCACGGCCAAGCCCATCGTCCGCATTGCGAGTGTGACGATCTTGGATGACAGCGGTCAGAAACTGGGGGATTCGGCGGTGCTGCGATTGGAAACAATGCAAGACCGCCGCAACTTGACCCTCCGCATTGACCCCGGCCGCGAGCAACCGGTTCGGCTGTTGGTCAGCGCCGATCTGCGCAGCTCGACCAACGACTTTGGGCCACCCCGCGCCGAGGTGCTGTGGAAAGGCCCCGGCATGGCGACCAGTCGTCCGGGAGAGTCGGTTGCGATCACCATCGACGGCGACTCGTATCGCGATC
Source organism: Stieleria sedimenti (assembly GCF_025060895.1). Lineage (GTDB taxonomy): Bacteria > Planctomycetota > Planctomycetia > Pirellulales > Pirellulaceae > Stieleria > Stieleria sedimenti. Next base: position 41,359 of record NZ_JANZKV010000055.1, read on the forward strand.
TGCCGCTGGAGATTCGCCCGGTGGCGCTGGCCGAGCGCGGAGTCGATTTAAAACTCCAACTACAGATCCGGGCCGATCGGGTGAGCGACGAAATCGAAGGCGTCGTCGGCATCCACTCCCTGCCGATCGAATTGCCGCGCGAAAACCGATTGCGGCTGGTCGCTTCGTCGCCGCCAGGGATCGGTTGTTCTCGAGAGGTGCTCAGCGACGAAGGCAGCTTGTCGGGGGGGCTTTGGTTGCGGACGTTCAACAGTCGAAAGACGCCGTTTCGATTTGAATTGTTTAACGAGTCCGGCAAGGCGTGCATGGCGAAGGTCTGGCTGATCAAGCTGCCCAAACCGATGCCCGACAATGTCGCCGCCTACTGGCCCGATTTCGCGGCCAACCTCTATGCCAGCCCCGAGGGAGGCATCTTGGACGAGAAGGGCCGGATCCTGGAAAAGTTTTTGCTACCGACACAAATTTTAAAGGGCCCCAGCACGCTGGCGATTCCCGCCGACGGCGAGCGCGTCGCGCTGAACTTCCGAGCCCCGGCATCGTCCGCCGATGGTGCGGCGGCCCCGGCCGCTGCTTTCGCCCCGGCGACGCCCGGCGACACACAAACCGACATCAGTCATGGCATGGCATTGGTGTGTCGGTTGGTCGACGCCAATGACAACGTCATGCCCGAGAAAGATCAAATCATCTGCCTGGTCGCCAAGCCGTGGGCGCCGAGCGATTATGTCACCACCAGCGTGTCCTACAACGACGGCGAAGTCGAAGTGAACGTGGAGTTGGAGTTTGACATCGACGGCGACGCTTCACGCGACGCCTTGCCTCAACTAGAAAAGGTGCCGGTCAACGTGCGTTGGGTCCAGGATGACCAGTGGTCGGACTTCAGCGCCGAAACCAGCGATCCCCCGCGTAGTCTGTTCGTGGATCTCAATCCACAAGCCGGCAGAAAACAGGCGTTCTTTCGTGTGCCCGTGGTTCGCCGCAATCGTGAAACCTGGTGCCGACTCGATGTCGACGGTTGGCCGCGCGCGATTCAGCACGTCGTTCAGCACCAACCGGGCGCCATCGGTGCGGCCAAACTCAAGAACCAGATCAAGTTCGGCTCGATCGCGTTGACCCGGCGACCGCAGGGAAACACCGAGCAGCCGACGACGTCGTACTACTGGCCGGAGAACGAAGTCTATTTCAAGGGTGACGGCGACCAGTTGATCGCCACGATCAAGGCGGATTTCGGTTTCCTGACGCGGACCAGCGATGCCGAGGTTGCGGTGGATGTCGAAGGGCGTCGGTTCACCGGCTACAAAACCGATCGATTCATTCGCACGACGGCCGGCCCGCTGTCCGACGACGGCGTCATCACGCTGACCACCCAGGTCAGTGACATCCAGGTCGAACTCAGCCAGGGCCGCTATCGCGATGAACGCATTCCGATCGAGGCCACGCTCAAACTGGACAACATTGAACAAGAGAGCGCATCGATGACGGCGGTGCTTGATTCCACACCCCCGGACAAAAACCTGATCGCCATCACCCCGCGCCAACGTGGCCCCTACTACGACGGGACGACGCTGGAATTTTCCGTCACCGCCAGCGACTTGGGAGCCAAAGCCGCGGGGATTTCGCGCCTGGAGATCGGGCTCGACACGACCCAGGACGGCAAAGCGAATACCAAACAAGATGAACATGTCTTTGACCCACCGGCCTCGCCCGCCGTACTGCCGGCCGGCAAGTCGCAGTTCAAATTCCAGGTCGCCGGCGAGTACGCCATCGTGGTGCGAGCCATTGACGCGGCCGGCAACGAGAGCAGCAATCGTTATCCGATCACGATCGTTAAAAAACCGAAACCGGCTGACGCACCCGGCGGCGGGGGGGCGGCCACGCCGAAGGTCAAAATGGGTTGGCTGCACGGGGTGCTCGACACGCGCGCCGGGATGAACGGGACGTTGTTCCTGAGCCCCGCCCCGGCTCCGGTCAACAGCAAAGAGAAAACGATCTTGGGGCAGGACAAGCGTTTCGATTTCGGGCCGTTGCCCGAAGGCAAGTACAGCTTGAAATTCAAGGGCACCAAACAAAACACCAGCGTGACGTTGACCTGGAAAGACTTGGAGATCGACACCACGCCCAAGAAGTCGAAACCGCTGTCGCTGAATCTTGATCAGGCCGAAACGGAATAGTCGTGGCGAAGCCGACGCGATCGCTTTCCCTGCGTTGCCTCGATTGACACGCGAATTCGGATTTTCAAGATTTCGACCCAGAAACAAGCAACAAATCCGGCGGTGGGTCGAGAACGGTAGTGTGCATGGTGGCGAGAGAATTCGCCCAAGCAAAACACTTCCGGTTTCTATCCTCTCCACGTAAGGAACTGATCATGGCTGCTTACATTAAGTTTGATGGCGTTGACGGCGAATGCAAAGACAAGGACCACAAGGGGTGGAGCGACTTGCTGTCGTTCAGCCAAGCGGTTCATCAACCCGGCGGTTCGGCCACCGGTGCGACACGGCGTCGCGGCGACGTTATTTTGGAAGACATCTCGTGCACCAAGGAACTGGATAAGTCGAGCCCGAAAATCGCCGAATCGGTGTGCAAGGGCAAGGTCTATCCGAAGGTCGAAATCGATGTCACCGCGTCGTACACCGACGCAGGACGCGTGACGTACTACCGCTACGAACTGACCAATGTGTTGGTGACCAGCTACAGCATCGGCGGTTCCGGCCAAAGCGAAACGGTGCCGACCGAAGACTTCTCCTTGAACTTCGAAGAGATCAAGGTGACCTACACCGAGAACGATTCCAAGGGCAAGAAGAAAGGCAACGTCGAGTACTCGTGGAAGGTCGAAGAAGGCGAAGGCTGATCACTCTTCCCGAGTGGAAGTGGGGTAAGCATCCTGCTTGCCACCCTCGCCGGCCCCGCCGGCGAAGATGAAGTGGGGTAAACATCCTGCTTGCCACCCTCGCCGGCCCCGCCGGGCGAAGATGAAGTGGGGTAAGCATCCTGCTTGCCATCCTCGCCGGCTCCGCCGGCGAGGTCTGGGAGGCGGAGCCTCCAACGCCGCGTGTTTCCAGGCGGAGCCTGGGAACAAGATCTGACAACTCGCCCCAGCATCCTGATCACACACCACACCTCGACCGAGCCATGGCACTTCAACAGCAAAATCGGCTCCTGAATCTCAACACGGTTCTCGGTGACGATGTGCTGTTGCTCACGTCAGTGACCGGCAGCGAAGAAATGGGGCGGCTGTTTCGTTACCAACTGGAGCTGATCAGCGACGACCCCGGCATCAAGCCCCAAGACATCGTCGGCACGGCGATCGGCTGGAGCATCGAACTGGCCGATCACTCGCGGCGGCACTGGCACGGATTCGTCAAAAGCCTCTCCCGCGGCGACGTCGACGGACAGGACCGGCGCAACTATCGCGTCGAAGTCGTCCCCTGGCTGTGGTTCTTGACCCAGACCAGTGACTGCAAGATCTTTCAGGACACCAAGGTGCCCGACATCATCGATGAAGTCCTGGGCGAATACAGCTTTGCCGATTACAAGTCGGACTTTCTGCTCGATCACAAAGAATGGGAATACTGCGTTCAGTACCGCGAAACCGATTTCAATTTCTTGTCGCGTCTGATGGAACAAGAAGGAATCTTTTACTATTTCAAACACTCCGAAGGTGCACACCAAATGGTGATCACCGATCACAAAGATGGTTACTACACGCTGCCGGAGGCCGAAGTTGATTTTCCCGATGACATCGGCTCGCGTGCGATCGACGACCACCTGACCAGCTGGGAACGCAAGTATGAGTTTGTGCCCGGGAAATGGGTGCAGCGTGACTACAACTTCAAAACCCCCAGCGATGATTTGATCACCGACACGGGGACCGTCGTCGACCTGCCTGAAGTCGGCAACTACGAGATGTACGACTATCCGGGCGAATATCCCGACAAGGGCGTCGGCGGCGGCGAAACACGGTTGCGGATCGAGGCCGAGGAGACGCGTCACGACATCGTTTCGGCGACCAGTGTGTGCAAGACGTTCCAGGCCGGCGGTCGTTTCACCGTCGATCAACATCGCGACAGCGAGGAGCAAGGCGCCGAGGTGGTGATCACCGCGATCCAACACTCCGCCAGCGAGCCGATGGCCTACGAAACGGGCGGCGATGGCGGCTTGGCCTATCGCAACTCGATCACTTGCCTGCCTTCCTCACGCGTCTTTCGAACGCCGCGCAGCACCGCCAAACCGATCATCAGCGGCGTGCAAACGGCGATCGTCACCGGTCCGCCCGGCGAGGAGATTTATCCGGACGAATTCGGCCGCGTGAAATGCCAGTTTCACTGGGACCGCTACGGTCAGAAAGACGACAAGAGCAGTTGCTGGATCCGCGTTTCGCAGGTCCATGCCGGTTCCGGTTTCGGCGGCATCAGCATTCCCCGAATCGACGAGGAAGTCGTCGTCAGTTTTCTCGAAGGGGATCCCGACCGGCCGCTGGTCACCGGTCGCGTTTATCACGCCCAAAACATGCCGCCCTTCGGGCTGCCCGATTCCAAGAACATCAGCGGGCTGAAATCAAACAGCACCAAGGGCGGCGGCGGATACAACGAGTACGTCATGGACGACACCAAGGGTAACGAACTGATTCGCGAGCACGCCCAATTCGATAAAGATTCGACCATCGAAAACGATCTCCGCGAGCACGTGCTTAACAACCGCACCCGCGATGTGTCGGTCGACGAAGCGGTCAGTATCGGCAGCAACCAAGAGATCAACGTCGGTGCCGATCGCACCGTGAATGTGGGCGCCAATCAAACAGTCACCATCGGGTCGAATTCATCTCTCAGTGTCGGTTCCAATCGTGACACGACCGTCGGCGGCAATCAAACCCTCAATGTGTCCGGTTCGCAAGAGGATAACACCGGCACCAGTCGATCGACTTCGGTCGGAACCTCCGACACGCTCAATGTCGGAACCGCCTTGGAAATCAACGCCGGCACGTTGATCAAGTTGACCGTGGGCGGCTCGGTGGTCGAGATCGGACCGAGTGGAATCAAAATCTCTGGCCCGATGGTGGACGTCACGGGCGCCGGCCCGGTCACCATCACCGGCGCCGTCGTGAAGGTCAACTCTTAAGATTAAAGGCACCGAAATTGATGACACAGACTTCCACGAAGACGGATTCCGCCGCGGAGGCAACGACGCTGCCGCTGCGGCACGGCCAGTCGATCCACGTGCAAACCGACGGCGACCGACAGACACTGCACCTGATGTCCGTCGACGGCAAGTGCCGGCTGGAAATCCAGATCACCGAGGCCGGGCCGGTGCTGATGCTTGGCGGCGCGGGACTGCAGGTCTCCGTCGATGGACCGCTGGCCTTCGATGCCGGCCACGTTGCGATTCATGGCCGCGATTCCCTGTCGTTGTCGACCGACGGCGACTTCAGTCTCAAAAGCGCCGGCAAGATGCACTCCAGCGGCCACACCCAATGCATCGAATCGCAGCGTGGGGATGTTCAAGTGACGGCCAACGATGATGTGCGGTTGACGGGGGAGCGCGTGCGCGTGAACTGTTAGATGATCCAATGCAACTAGAAAACTCAACCCGGTTCCCAGCGCTGTTGTTTCGCGGCGCCATCGACGAAGACCGATTTTGCGCGTCGGTGACCTGTCGCGCGACGTACGACCTGACGACAAAAGGGTTGGTGCTGTCCGACGAACAGCCTTGGGTCGTTTCCGCCGAACCCTGGGACGGGCCCCATGGTGGGCCGATGGGTTCCGACGAAGTGTTCTATCGAGGCGGTGTCGACGTGTTGATCTTCGGCCAGGCCTGCGCCTTCGGCAACGATCCGACGCGCGGCCAGGTGGTCGTTCGCGTGGGAGATTCGTTTCAATCCGCGGTCGCCGTGTTTGGTGATCGTGTCTGGGTCGAGCGAGAGGGCGAACTGGTCCCCGGACCGCCGCAAGCGTTTCAATCCATGCCGCTGGAACTGAGCCGAGCTTACGGCGGAAAGGACGTTTGGGATGAACTCGACATCCCCTTTCCAGACAATCCCGACGGCCGCGGCTACTATCTTTCGCGGGACAGCGCGGTCGGGGCGCCGCTGCCGAATTTGGAAGACCCCGCCAACCCGGTCGTGAACTGGGAGGACCAACCCGAACCGGTTGCGACCGGCACGGTACCGATGGCGTTCGGTCCCAAGCTGAAACGGTTCATGGTGATCGACGAAGTCACCGGTGAGATGAAGAAACTTGATCCGCGGTTCTTCAATAGTGCATTTCCCAACTTGATCGTCGACTCGGTTCGTCCCGGTGATCCGGTCGCGGTCGAAGGCGTTTTTCCACACGGATCGATCGCGTTTCAAGTTCCTGATCTGGAACTGGAAGTGATGCTGCAATTCGACGATGAAGAAATCGTCGCGCCGCTGCAAATCGATCAGATCGGAATCGAGTGTGAGCGCAAGCGTGTCTTCATCGGATGGAGATACCCCTTTCGCTATCGCTTTTATCCGCTGCAACAACGACGCTGTGTCTTGCGATCAAGGCAGCGGGACGTCCGTGAACCACAGACGATGGCGACCGCAGCACCGGATTCAGGAGCAGATCAATGCACGCCGTGATGAAGCACTGGCACCCGATGCTGGGCATTGATTTTCATATCCCCTGGCCGCCGGGTTCGCCCTCGCCGGCCCCTTCGCCCGTCCCCTACCGAACGGGCATGATCTTGATCGGTACCAGTTTCATCGCTTCTTATGCCAAGACCCACTTGAGCATGGGCTATGGGATGACGATGCAACAGGGCACCGACATTGGCTTTCTGATTCCTCACGTCGGTCCGCCGAGTGTGTTGCTGGCCATCGAGATTCCGCTCAGTTCATCCAAGTCCTATTTCGGCGTGGCTCGCTATCCCGCCGAAGGCAAACCGATCTGCGTTGCCACAGCGCTGATGATCAACATGAACTTGAACTGCGGGACCCCCATTCCCACGCCGACCGGAATGGTGCTGGCGTTGAACACGCACATGGTCTCGATGACGCTGGCTGACATGATTTATGGCAGCGTGCACATGTTGCTCGATTTCGGACTGCAGTCTCTGCTGCAGTGGGCCGGCGGCAGGGCCGGGGGAATGATCGCGGCAAGGTTTGAAATGCAGATCGCGTACCTGACGTACCGCTTCGGTCCTCAGTTGCTGTCCAAAGCAGCCGCCAAAGCGTTCCTGCGATCCTCCGGACGAAGCATCAAGGGGCGAGACATCAACCGTTTGGCTCGCGAATTTGCCGATTCACACAACGCGCGCGTTCAAACCGGTCGCAATGCGGTGCCCAGCTTGACCAGTGAACTTGCCGGCAACATCACCGGCTGGTTCACCGGCGGACCGATGGGCGCCGACAACGCAACCATCGGCGGTCCCACGCTGGTCGACCAGGTGAACGTCGCCGGAACACCCGTGGGAGACATTCCGACCTCGTTAGCCCAAGGCGCCGCCGACTACGTGAACGAACCGAGCGTCCCCGAACATCCCTCCTCGCCGCCGGCGAGTTCATCGCCCGACGCCGGCCCGCCGGCACCCGATGCTGGACCACCGGCACCGGATGCTGGACCACCGGCACCGGATGCTGGACCACCGGCGGACGCCGGCAGCGATGCGCCCAACGCCTCCTACCCGCCAGACGACGGCGGCGTCTGCGGACCTGACCCGCCGGGGGCGAACGAATGAATTCGGGCCAATCGAAATCGGAGCCATCGACCGAGGAGCTGCCCGTGGCCACGCAGGTTTCTGGAAGGGCGTCCAATGGTGATTTTGTCCTTTCGGTGTTGGCCAAACGCAGCTACCGAATGGTCGACAATCAATGGTACGTCGATGAAGAACAGGAGCCGCTGTTCGGCGACCCCCTCGCCAATGCCGATCATCCCGCGTTGATGCAACGCGACACCGATCTTCATCCCCAGAAAGAAAAGACCGACGTCATCATCAAAGGCCACGCGTACGGGAGCGGTCGAACCGCGTTCTTGGCCGGCGTCGCCGTTGGCGAACATCGGATGATGATTCACGTCAGCGGCGATCGGATCGCGGATCGTTCACCGGCGGATCGTTTGCAGTTTTCTTCTCCCCAGCCGGTCGACAAGATTCCGCTCTGCTATTCACGCGCCTATGGCGGCGTCGACACGGTGTCGGAAAAGAAATACGGCAATCCGTTCCTGGAGCTCGCCGACCAGTATCGTGGCGCTGATATCGATCTGGAGGCGGCCAGTCCGTTTCGCTATCCACGCAACGGCGGCGGCATGGGCTACCTGATGGAGTTTGATCCCCAGTCGTTCGAACCCATTCCGCTACCCAATCTCGAAAACCCGTCCCAATTGCTGACGCCCGAAACGCTACTGTACGGAGACGTGGATCAATGGCCCTTGATGCCGCTGCCGGCCGCGACCGACTGGCTCGACTACGGCGCGTTTCCCCGCAATGCCCTGATGGGCTTTGTCCCGTTGTTTGACCCGCAAATCACGACGGTCCTAGAAATCCAGGCGGGCTATGTACCCGCCGAGATCTGGCACGAAGACTTTCCCGGCAACCCGTCGACCTACATCGCGGGCCTCAACGGGGCTTCGTTGCCGTTGCAATTGCCCCACCTGACCGGTGGCGAACCGGTGATGCTTCGCAACATGCATCCGCAGTTTGAACAATGGATGTTTGACCTACCCGACGAGGTGCCGACGCTTCGAACCGATGGCAGACAAGGAAAACTCAACGACACCCATCCGGTCATTCACACCGTCGTGATCGATCCAGACACGCAACGAATGACGATCCTTTGGCGAGGCTCGGCAAAAGCACTGCGGCCCTATCTGCCGGATGAATTGGAACGCATGCCATTTGAGGTGATTTGGAACTGATGCGGATGGTTGTTCGCATAACATCGGACATGCACCACGGTCGGCGGTTCTGGCTGCGACCGGGACAGAAAGTCGATGTGGGCAGTGCCGAGTCCGCCGAAAAGGTCTTTCCGCGATCCGGGCTGTTGCCCAATCACTTCCGTATGGAATGTGGGTACAACGGCTGCTTGCTGACCGCGCTCGGTGGGCTGACGCTCTGCAATGGCGTACCGGTGGGGCAAACCGCTCTTGCCGACGGCGATCGGATCGAAGCCGGTCAAATGCAGTTTGACATCGAGATTGATGGTGCAAAAACAGCATCGGAAGCAGCCGATTCGGTGCAACGGGCCTCCGCAAGTCCGATCACGCGCACGGGGAAGGGACAGCTCGACGACGAGGACGGCGGGGTGTGGCGCATCGTGCGGGCGAGTGACAAGGCGACGCTGCTGCAGGCAACGCCGACCGGCGACAACGATCCGCTGGCTCGCTATCGATCGATGATCGCAGCGACCGATCCCGCTGCGTCCATCAGAGTGTTTCAATTGATGCCGCCGGGAGCTTTGATGTCGCAGGACGCAGCGGACGAGGATGCTGCGGCAACGAGGCTCTTTGTCGCGCAACATCTCCGCGGAGAAGACCAGGAGCGGTTGTCTGTCTCCCTGCATCAAATCCTGGATCCGCTGGAGCAATTGCCCCCGGATCGCCAACCGGGCACCGTCGGCTGGATCACGCGGTGCGACGACGAAGTGATTGCGCGGGTTCTGGGTTTGGCCGCGCAAGGCCGTGGCGGCCCGCTGGAACGGCCGCATCCGGAGTGGATGCTCCGCAGCGCTGATCCGGTCGAGTTGTCACAGTTGCTCGCCGATTGCAGTGATTCGTTTCTCGACAATTTGGTGGACGGATTCGATCTCATTTGGGTTCAGTGCGGAGATCCGCCACAGTACTTCGTTCTCGTCAAAACGGACTTTTCTGGTTTTTTCCATTTCGAGCCGCAACAATCTCGCCGATGACCCGAGAACGGTAGTGTGCATCGCGGCGAAACAGCTCGCCCAGCAATGAATCACTACTTTTTTGCGTTTCCCCACTCTAGGAACACACAATGGCTGCTTACATTAAATTTGATGGCGTCGACGGCGAATGTAAAGACAAAGATCACAAGGGATGGAGCGATCTGCTGTCGTTCAGCCAAGCCGTTCATCAACCCGGCGGTTCGGCCACCGGTTCCACGCGACGCCGTGGCGACGTGATTTTGGAAGACATCTCGTGTGCCAAGGAACTGGACAAATCGAGTCCGAAAATCGCCGAATCGGTCTGCAAGGGCAAGGTCTACCCCAAGGTGGAAATCGACGTGACCGCGTCGTACACCGATGCGGGACGCGTGACGTATTACCGTTACGAACTGACCAACGTGCTGGTGACCAGTTACAGCATCGGCGGGGCGGGGCAAAGCGAATCGGTGCCGACGGAAGACTTCTCCTTGAACTTCGAAGAAATCAAGGTGACCTACACCGAAAACGATTCCAAGGGTAAGAAGAAGGGCAACGTCGAGTACTCCTGGAAGGTCGAAGAAGGCGAAGGCTGATCGATCGCCCCGACGTCATGATTGCGACGGTCCGTTCTCCGCTGCGGTGAACGGGCCCGTTTGCGTTGGGCCCGTTTGCGTTGGGCCCGTTTGCGTTGGGCCCGTTTGCGTTGGGCCCGCCCGACTCGTTGCCAGGCTCCGCCTGGCAACGCGATGGATCGTCGGCTCCGCCGACAGACCGGGCAGGCAGAGCCAGCCAAGCCGGTGTGTTCCCAGGCGTGGCCCGGGAACGAGGCGGGTCTCGGCGGCTCTTGTTCACTTCGGCTATGATTGCTGATCTCACACCTCACCTTGATTGAGCCATGGCACTTCAACAGCAAAACCGCCTCCTGAATCTAACCACGGTTCTCGGTGACGATGTGCTTTTGCTCACTTCCTTCACCGGCAATGAAGAGATGGGCCGGCTGTTTCACTACCAGTTGGAGATGATCAGCGACGATCCCGGCATCAAGCCGCAAGACATCGTCGGCACGCCGATCGGTTGGAGCATCGAGCTGGCTGACAATTCCAGACGCCACTGGCACGGCTTCGTGAAAAGTCTCTCGCGGGGCGACGTCGATGGGCAGGACCGTCGCAACTACCGCGTCGAAGTCGTGCCGTGGCTCTGGTTTTTGACTCAAACCAGCGATTGCAAGATTTTTCAAGACACCAAAGTCCCCGACATCATCGACGAAGTCCTCGGCGAGTACGGCTTTGCCGATTACAACCCCGACTTTCAGCTCGAACACAAAGAGTGGGAGTATTGCGTCCAATACCGCGAAACCGATTTCAATTTCTTGTCGCGGCTGATGGAACAGGAAGGCATCTTCTACTACTTCAAGCACTCCGAGGGTGCTCACCAGATGGTGATCACCGATCATAAGGACGGCTACTACACCCTACCGGAAGCCAACGTCGACTTCCCCGATGACATCGGAACCCGGGCGATCGACGACCATCTGACCAGTTGGGAACGCAAGTACCAGTTCGTCCCGGGGAAATGGGCTCAACGGGACTATAACTTCAAAACACCGACCGACACGCTGGGGACGGACACGGGGACCGTCGTCGACCTGCCCGAAGTCAGCAGCTACGAGATGTACGACTATCCGGGCGAATACCCGGACAAGGGCGTCGGCGGCGGCGAAACCCGGCTGCGGATCGAGGCCGAGGAAACGCGTCACGACATCGTTTCGGCGACCAGCGTGTGCAAGACCTTCCAAACCGGCGGTCGTTTCACCGTCGACCAACATCGCGACAGCGAGGAACAAGGCGCCGAAGTGGTGATCACGGCGATCCAACACGCCGGTAGCGAACCGATGGGCTATGAATCCGGCGGCGGTGGCGAGGGGTTCATGTATCGCAACTCGATCACGTGTTTGCCCGCGTCACGCGTCTTTCGGACGCCACGCAGCACCGCCAAACCGATCATCAGCGGCGTGCAAACGGCGATCGTCACCGGTCCGGCCGGCGAAGAAATCTATCCGGATGAATACGGCCGCGTCAAATGCCAGTTTCACTGGGACCGCTACGGCCAGAACGACGACAAAAGCAGCTGCTGGATCCGCGTCTCGCAGGTCCATGCCGGATCCGGCTTCGGCGGCATCGACATCCCGCGGATCGACCAGGAAGTCGTCGTCAGTTTTCTCGAAGGCGACCCGGACCGACCGCTGATCACCGGCCGCGTCTACCATGCCCAAAACATGCCGCCCTGGGATCTGCCGGCCAATAAGACTCAAAGCGGCTACCTGTCGCGGAGCAGCAAGGGCGGTGGCAAAGACAACGCCAACGCGATCCGCTTTGAAGACCTCAAGGGCGAAGAGCAAGTTTGGATCCACGCCGAAAAGAACCAAGACATCGAAGTCGAAAACGATGAAACCCACTGGGTCGGGCGAGATCGAAAGAAAACCATTGATCGCGACGAAGACACGGAAGTCAAAGGCAACCGAACAGAGGTCGTCAGAAAGAATGAAACGATCACCGTTCATGGAAGTCGAACTGAAACGGTGCACGCCGAAGAACAATTGAGTGTCAAAGGCAATCGACGCGAGACGATCTCAAAAGATCACACCCTGGTGATCGACGGAAAACGCACCGAGACCACGGCAAAAAACGAAACACTGAGCGTCAAAGGCGAGCGGTCGCGAAGTGTCAGCAAGGACGAGAACATTTCCATCGACGGGAATCAAACGATCGGCGTCGGTAAAAGCGCGTCCCTGGACGCGGGCAAGGCCATCCTGATCAATGCCGGTGATTCCATCACGCTGAAAACCGGCAAGGCATCGATCGAAATGAAAAAGGATGGCACCATCAAAATCTCGGGCAAAGACATCACCATCACCGGCAGCGGGAAAATCACCGCCAAGGCGAGCGGGAAAATGACGCTCAAGGGCAGCAAGATCGCGGAAAACTAATTCGGAGAAACCGCGCCGAGAAATCGCCATGTTACAAGTACACAACCAGACCGATTACGAAACCGCGCTCAGCGTTTTGTTCGACAAAGACGGCATCGAGACCGCCTTTCTCGTCATCAAAGCGACGCTGTTGATCGATCAACCCGATCAACCTGCCGAGACGCAGTTGCCAATCTTTTACGTCGACGAACATTGGGGCGATCCGGAATCGACCAGCGTCAAATATCCCGCCGACATGACGTTGAGCAAACCGGCGACTGACGTGGTCCTCAATGGAACCGCCTACGCCCCGAGTTCGAACCCCACCACCCAGGTCGATGTTCAGCTGTCGGTCGGCGACACCCGTAAAACCGTGCGGGTCATCGGTGACCGTGTCTGGCAAAAAGGACTTGTCGGCATCACGCCGTCCAAGCCGGCCGAGTTCCTGTCGATGCCGCTCGTTTACGAACTCGCCTTCGGCGGCGCAGACGTCCATCCCGATGGGCGTGAAGATTGGGCGACGGAAAATCCGGTCGGCCGAGGGTTCCTCGCGTCCGACAAGAGCAGCAACGCCGACGGAGCGCCGTTGCCAAATTTGGAAACGCCGGGGCAAGAACTCAAGCGTTGGTCCGAGCGACCCACACCAGCCGCGTTCGGGGCAATCGCGGCTCACTGGACTCCCCGGTCGACCTTCGCGGGAACCTTTGATGAAGACTGGGAAAAGAATCGGTCCCCGTTTTTACCGACCGATTTCAATCCGAGTTTCCTCAACGCGGCACATCCGGATTTGATCTGCGACCCGTATTTGCAAGGCGGTGAAACGGTCAGCATTCGTGGTGTCCACCCCGAACAGTGGATTCAGTTTGCGCTGCCGACCAAGCAGTTTCGAATTCGCTATCAGCTGGCCGGACAGGAATCGGATGCGGAGCATCGCCTCGAAACCTTGTTGATCGATACGGACAAACGTGAATATGCAATGATTTGGCGAGCCGCGGTCCCCTGTCCGAAACAATCGACGAAGCTGAATTGGATTGCCGTCGAAGAAGTGTCATCTATGAACCGGCGGGCTTGATCATGCCGATCGCAATCATCGCTGTCGACATCGCGTGCCCGGTCGGTCTGTGTATCGAACAAGCCGCAACATCCGTGGCCGCCGGCATCGCTCGGATTGAAGAAACCAACTGGATCGCGCCCAATGGCAATCCGATCAAAATGGGGCGGATCGCCAACGACGCGCTGCCGCCGCTGGTGGAGGAAATTGCACAAGACCAATCGCTGACGCAACACGCGCAGCGGTTGATTCGATTGGGCTCGATACCCTTGAAAGCCGTCGCCGAGAAACTGGCCGAACTTCCGGCACCGGTTCACGGATTCATCGCGATGCCTGAATCCGGCGGCGGTTCGCACTGCGACCCGGCGGCGCTGGTCCGCAACGCGCTGACCAATTCCGAAACGAAGCTCAAGTTCGCAGCCACGCATGTTTTCACCGGCGGACGTGCGTCGACCTTTCAAGCGCTGCTCGCTGCGGAGACCTTTTTGGCACAATCACCTCATGCGATTGCCGTGGTCGGCGGAATCGATTCCTTTCATGACCCGATCCTGTTGAGTCAGCTGGGCGCGCAAGAACGTCTGCTGACCGACGGCGTGCAGGACGGGATGATACCCGGCGAAGGTGCGGCGATGCTGATTTGTGTCGACGCGGACAGTGCGGCGTCGATGAACGTGCAGCCGATTGCACGGATCAATGCGGTCGCGGTTGCCGATGAGCCGGGCCACCTGACGAGCGACGATCCCTGCATGGGGGATGGTTCGACCGAAGTCCTTGCCGCGGCGCTCAAGGGTTGTGAAGCGGTCAATCAGGTGTATCTCAGTTTTAACGGCGAACACGTGTGGGCTCAGGAATGGAGCATCGCGTTCTTGCGACACTCGGATTCCTTTGTCCAGGGCCACGGCGTGCATCACCCGGCTGAACACTTCGGCGACAGCGGGGCCGCAAGCGGGGCGATGATGACCGCGTTGTCGGCGTTTGCATTCGCCTCGGGAAAGGCCTCCGGGGAGCATCTCGTTTGGTGCGCTTCCGACGGCCCCTTGCGCGGCGGTTGCACACTCACCAGTTCCCTCCAACCAGCGAGCTAATCCGTCATGGCACAAACAGTCTTCGCGAATTGTCGGGGCGTGATTCATAAAGGATCCGGGACCATCAATTTTGCATTCCCAGACGTTTGCAAAACACCGACGCCCGGTGGCCCGGTCCCGATTCCCTACCCGAATCTAGGAAAGGCCGCCGATACGACCAGCGGCAGCAAAAAAGTCAAAGCCGACGGACAGATGATTCTCAACAAGGGTGCGAAATACATGATGAGCACCGGCGACGAACCGGGCACGGTGGGGGGCGTCAAGAGCAACGTGTTCAAACAGAATTGCGAGTTGCTGATGTATTCCTTCGACGTCAAAGTTGAAGGCAAAAACGTCGGTCGACTCGGCGATCCGCTGTGGCACAACAAGAAAAACATCGCGATGTGAGGAGCCCGAGATGAATACCGGAGGAGCCGATGTGCCGGGCGTTTCGCCCGCCGAACAATTGCACGCCTGCGATTGGAAACAATGCGAAGAAGACCACAAAAAGAAGATCGATTATCCCGGCGACGGGAAGGTCAAACACAGTAGCAACTACGCGAGCAAATGGGGTGAACATGAACCCTGGGTCATGAGCGGCAACGCGGGGAACACCGGCAAACGCGCTGAACTTGCGGACTATCGAGAAGAAACCAAGAGTGCCAGATACGCCGTCAATGCCGCCGCAATGACGGACCCCAATTACCACACACAAAAACACCACTTGATCTCCGTCAACTTGTTCGGCAAGGTGTCGGACCTCTCGCATGATGCCAAACTGATCGGATACGATGTAAACCACATCAACAACGGTTCCTGCTTTCCCAGTTATGCGTACGATATATTTCGTCACGACATGCAGTGCCACCGCGGTTCGCACCCGAATGCGGTGTACAACGACCACATCATGCCGATCTTGCTCAATTTAGAGAAGAAGTGCATCACCTATTGCCAACGAGACTCCAACTGCGATACCTCACCTCAACAGGGGCTGATTCAGAATCTCAATGCGATCTCCGCGGTTTGTTTCACCAAACTGCTCTATTGGGAATGGTTCCTGAGGTCAAAAGAAAAAGCGCTTCGTGAGCGAAAGGAAAGTTTCGAACGACAGAATTTGGCCGTGCCGACCTAGTGCTCTGTCGACTTCGATGAAAAGTCATTCACCGTCTCTTAGGAATTGAACATGTATTGGGTTTGGACGAATCGTCGTGAATCAGAAGACGAAGCCACGGTCAGCCGCCGCCCGGCGGTGATCTCCGAACGCCGTTTGAGGTTCGACGACGGTTCGGCGATCACCGAAGAAGTGCCGCTGATCGAAATTGATATCGACGCCGATTCCGGTAGCGTGCTGACCGAGAATCTGGTCGCCAACGCGACGACGGGATTGCTGTTCTCCGAGAAACTGCGCAAGGTCCTGCAGTCCGTCGGCGTCGATAATCTGCAATACTTTGACTGTGTGATCCACTTCGCAGCCGAAAATCGAGATGTCACCGATTATCGTCTCGCCAACATCGTCGGGCGAGTGGCGTGCGTTGACGAGTCGACGTCGGATTTCATGTACATGCCGTCGGATCCGACAGAGATCATGATGATCAACAAGCTCGGCATCGACGAATCCAAAATCGAAGATCTGCTGATGCTGCGACTGCATGAGTACGACCAGATCATTCTGGTCCATGAAAAAGTCAAGCAGGCAGTCACCGAGGCGGGCATTTCGGGCGTTCAGTTTTTTAAACCCGAAGACTACAGCCCCTAACGTATGGAGCGTCCCGGTGTCATCGATCGAATCCAAAAGCGACAAGAGCAGCCACCCAGCGGCTGCCCCCGTTTCGGCCCCAGCCTCAGCGGCCGGGCTGACGGGAGTTCATTCCGGTAGAGTTGTCGCGATCGCACCCGACGGTGACATCCTGGTCCAAGTGGAAGGTGCCGGCGATCAATTGACCGCCTGCGATTTTCTGCAGGCTTCCTCAAGCGACTGCCCCGTTTTCGCGGTGGGGGATGAAGTGCTCGTCCACGTCGGCCCGCCCGGCGGTCGTGGCTGTGTGCTGGGGGCCAAGAAACGCTACAACCCGGCGTCGTCGGACCAGACCGTCGTCTCCGACACCGAGCTGCCGGAACATGTCGTCGTCCGAGCCGGGAAATCCCTTTCCCTACGCTGTGGCGAGACGACCATCAAGATCACGAAAGAAGGTAAGATTCTGATCAAGGGCGTCGACATCCTGGCGCGGGCCAAGCGGACGCATCGCATCAAGGGTGGGACGGTTGCCATCAACTGAACATCTCTCGCCGGGGAAGGAGCAATAACGATGGCGATAATCCTTGATATCCTGGTCGAACACCTCGAAGAAATCGAGTTCTTGTGGTCGCAGCGGACCGAAGCGATTCGCTCGCCCGAGTATTTCGGTTTCGAAATCCGGGAACTGGACGCTCGGATCGACGCCCACCTGCAAGGTTTGCTCGTCGGCGGAGAACATTGCGTCGAATTCGCGGTTCCCTTGTTGGCCGACGAAGACCGCTTCATGGCCTTCGCCGGGGCTTGGTGTCTGGCCCGGTTGGGGCTCCATCAGCCGTTGCTGGACCAGTTGGACGAATGCAACCTGGATGGTGTGACCGAGGCGCTGTGTCACTGCCCGATCGATGCCATCGAAGGCAAACTGAACGAGCTCTACTCGACCGCTCCGCCGAGCGTTGCTTCTGCCATCGGACTGGTCCTCGCATCACACCGTCGATCGCCGCCAGTCAATCGGCTGAGCGAATTCTTTGAACATGACGATCCCCAGGTGCGATGCCGCGCGTGGGAGACCGTCAGCAGGTCCTGCCGCATTTAACTCCACCGTCGTACCGATCATGACATTGCCCGCCCGCCGACAAAGTCTTCGTTTGGATCACGCCGCCCCGCAATGGCAACGCTGTGAAGCATTTTTTAGCGGCAGGGCGCGAGCCCTCCGGTGTTTTGGCAGAGAGGAAGAACCGGAGGGCTCGCGCCC
>NZ_JANZKV010000056.1 GCF_025060895.1 Stieleria sedimenti
GGTTTCCTCGGGCGCTTACACTACGGTTGCGAATCGAAAACTCCGCCGTCGCCCGTTTCCCACCGGAAAACGTCGTCCGCATCGCGGCAACAACATCGTGGCGGAGCTGCTGGAACTCGGTGAGGTAGAAGTGGTCGGGCATGACTTAAGCATGGCGATCAGTAATCGAGGCTCAATAGCTGAGCTCCTATTCTTAGGATCCGCGGATACCCTGCGATTAGCCTGCTTCAGGGGGCTTCCGCGTAGCACCTCCACCCGTTTGAGGGTATAATCCGCGTGAGCTGAACTCCATTCCTTTTCTCAAGCAGCACTTGGCAAGGTGAAGACGCATGAAAACTTGCAGCGTATTCGTATTCTTGGCGGCGTTGGTTTTTTCTTCTCCATCATTCGCCCAGGAATCTTCCCCGGCGGACTTTCAGGAATTTCTTGATGCCTGGGAAGGCAGATGGACAGGCACGGGTACCGACATTGACGGAAATGAGATGGTGGGGCACGCCGATTGCCGCGTCGCCGGCGACGGCAACACGATGATTGTCAACGTGTACATGGGAGATGCATCTGGCATTTGGTTCATCGTGTACGACAGCAATGCGAAACGCATCCGCTCGCAGTGGGGGCAGTCGGATGGCGAAGCCACTCAGGCAATTCTTTACAAGGATGGAGAGGACTGGATACAGGAGGGGTCTGGCAGCAACGGCGAAGGAAAGAAAATCACATACAAGCACCGGATTTCAATATCCGGTGATGGCCCCACGCATCGATGGACGCGAACTCTCATGGTTGATGGTGAAAAGAAAACCGCGAAAGACACGTGGCAGCGGGTCGCTGGATCTTTCCAGGAAAAGTGAGCTGTTGAGGCTTTTCTTCTCTACGTCGTACCACAGATACTCGTTTCACCACTCTTCCTGAAAGTTCACCCATGAAAACCGTCACAACATTTGTACTGGGACTCGCCATTGTTGCTCTATTCGCGTCACGTGAAACGCAAGCGGATCACCATCACGACGCCGACAAAATCGCCATTCTGAAGATTGAGAAAGATTGGGCACAGGCCATGGTGGATGGTGATGGTGCCTGGTTCAAGAAAACACTAACCGATGATTTCAAGATCGTACTGCCTGAAGGGGAGGTCTGGGATCGAGACAAGTTTGCGGATGCCTGGACCACAGGCCTGATCGACTGTTCGAAGTGTGATGTCGAGGACCTTGATGTTCGTTTTTTTGGCGATACAGCAATTGTGATCGGGCAGGGAAAAGTTGCTGGCACTGCGAACGGCAAAGCCTTCGAACATGTCGAGAAATGGACCGACGTCTACGTCAAAACGGATGACGTCTGGAAAAGCGTTTCATGCCATGTATGCAAAATGAAGGACTGAATCCTTCACGGCAAATAGATTAACGATAGCGGCAGTCTTCATGAGATTCACCCTGCGCTGTCGTCACTTGGTCTACTTGCTCGCCGGTGTGAAGTCTGATTGCCAGTTTTCATTGTTTTGAATCTAGGGATATTGCGAACACGGTCACCGATTCGAAACTGCAATCGTGACCCACTTACACGGAGACACTATGCCAACCTACAGCTACAAAAAGCATCAAGTCACGATAAGTGCGGCAGGCGAGATTATTGTAAAACGAGGTGATACCGTATCGGGATACTGCGCCGCGATTTATCAAGCATCGCCGCCATCCACGCGTGCACATTGGTCGGAGTTCGGCCGAAAAGATCACGCCGGCACAATTCGACCACTGTTGGATCCAAATAGAATCAAAGTCGGAGAAACGCTCTACCATTTCCCTTCCATTCAAAAAACGAAGAGAGAAAAAAAGGTAGATGCAAATCAAATGACTGTCAGACTGAATCGGCTGAAATTGCTGAGAGAAGACGGCATCAGCATCTACAGTCGAATCGAAGAAGAACTTTTGCAACAGAAGAAGGATGTCGACAATTTCAGCCTTGGCCTCGACATGGCGGGTGTGGTCGCGACCGCGGTTGTCACTGGGTGGGGGCAGGTGGCAAAAGCTTTTAAATCTAGCGCAAATGTTGTAGACGACGTAACAAAGGCAATTCTGAAACGCAGCTGGGGCGTTGGCTTTCAACCTCAGAATCAAGGTGCTGTTCAGGGAGTAGCTCAAAACCTGGTGAACAGTGGCGACAATATGGTTCCAGATGATAGCGACCACACTGTTGTTGCATTGGGAAAAATCCTTGTCGGCTCGTTCGTTGACATGTCTTCGCCGTCATTTTGGTCAAAGAAAATGGCTGGTGGAGACCCCAAAGAAGAACTCAACAGGGCTATCGAGATGAATCAAAGAAATCGAGCATCTTTTCTTTCGAAGATCGACGGTGCGATTAGGCAGAGTGAATCTCTACTCGCTCAGGCGAGAAAAAATGACTGACGCCTGGGGTTCCCGCAATAAGGTGCAAGGGTCAGAAACCAATTTAGACATCGATAAATGAGTGAGGCCGCTTTCACCCAGGTCGTCAGAGAACCGAATCACTTTCCTTCTGCATTCAGCTCATGACTAAGACTTGCAACACTACCGAGACAGCCGAAATCTTGAAGTGCTCGCGGGATCAGGTGCGGTCCTTGATCCCATCTGGCCGCTTGCACGGCGTGAATATCTCTCTCGGTTCCCAACGCGCAAGATGGATCGTTCCAGCTTCAGCAATTGAGGATTTTCTTGCGCCCAGAGTCCAGCCTCCACCTCCACTGCGGCGAAAAAAGCATCGAAGGAAACAATGGATCACGTGAGGAGAAGGCAAAAGGGACGTGCGTTAAAATGGAAGCTTAGGCGATTGCGTCTTCCGATTCTGCCAATTCGCACCACCGATCTACTTCTGCGCACGGAAATCAGCACTTGATCACGTCAACGACCTCTGAGCTCTCAACATTGTCCGCAACGGTCTTCCAGAAGATCGGTAGAAACGTTTTCTATCTGCAGAAGATTGAAGGGATGCTGAAAGTACTGGTCGCCCAATGCGACGTCTCCAGCACCGCCAGCGAGATCGTGGATCTTATCCGGCAGTTGCATCAACCTTCATCGAAGAAGACCCTGGGCGGCTTACTAACGGAATTCTTCGAACGACTTTATTCGGACATTCCGGATCCGGAAAGGCCGAAAGGCACAGACGGGTCGTGGCTTGCCTTTGGCTTTCGACTGGGAAGTTCGGATGATGCCATTCAAAAAGAGGTGAGCCTATTCACAGAGGTCCTAAATGAACGGAATCACCTGATTCATCACGAGCTGCCTTTTTGTACCCTGCAAACACAGCATGAGTGTTCGCAGCTAGCGGCACGCTTGGACGATCAGCTTGTCAACATCGCAACTGCGCACGAAATTCTGAGCGAGCATTTGGCTTTCGTCAACGAAATGAAGTCACAATTGCCGGACATCCTGCGTCAGGTAATCGATCATGAACAAGAGTCAGATCTTCAAAGTTCAGTTGTTAGGTCTTGAGTCGCGAAACACTTCAACAGATCTACGAGTGCCACTACTCGGAGGAGCCAACCGAACGGATGCGCGCGGCTAATCTGTTGTCCGACTTGAGGGCTTGGTGCAAGGTGAACGGTTGCTACATCGACCAAGTTATTCGCGAGGCTGCCTCGGCAATTGCATTTCCATTAGAAACGACTCGTACAACGCCGAGCATAATGTGGATGGATGAGGATGTTCTCTGTTCCAACGATCCGATTCCGTCACCACTAGGGCTTCAACGTCGCGCTGCTACTGTTGACGCGATACTCGATTTTCATGACAAGAATCGCAGAATTGCGCTGGACATGATTGCTGTCGATTTGCTCAGGTCCCTTCAGCATCGCCCGTCTTTGTTTTATGACTGCGCCGAGATTGCAGACCAAATATTTGAGGCGTTGGTGAAAATGGACTGAGGACGGATCAAGATAGAACCGTGTTGGAGTCCTCTCGTCATTTGTAGAATGATCGACGTTATTCCTACCCACCCCCCTTCCGCCCCAACCAAGACTTCCGCATCGCAATCCGAACCGGAGCGGCATCGAGCGAAACCACACTCTTTCGCTCTGGTCGGAACCCGCAGTTTCCGCAGCGGTAGTAACGGGTCCGTGTGTTGAACTTGCGGTTGACGCGGGTCGTTTCGACTCGCAGGGTTCCTTTTTGACAGACCGGGCACAGGTCGTCGCTCATGATCGTCGCCTCCGGATGAATCGGCCTTGAGTGTTTGGCTTGCGGACGAAACCGCCCGAGGACGGCTTCGCGGCAGGTTGCTGCTTTGGGGAGGACGCGAGCTTGGTTTGGCGTTGCAGCCGTTGGTCGCGGTTCTCGGCCGGGAAGCGGCGTTCTTTGGGCTGGCGTTCCCATTTGCTGTTGGTGAACACTTCGGCCGCGGTCCGCGCGTAGCGGAAGACGTCGCGGAAGTCGACCGGGATCGTTGACTCGTCGATCCGGACGTGCTTGCCTTCGAGTGGGGTGTAGCGTTCGTTGAGCAGCTGATCGAACAAGTCCAGGTCGCCGACGACCTGACGCGGCAGGATGATCGAAATGGTGTCTGCAGCCACGTCGCCACGTCGTTCCAGCTTGGCACGGTGCCGTGCTGAATCAGGTACCCGATCTTGTCCCGGTCTCAGCCGAACGTGCCGACGACAAAATGGTCCAACTGGACATCGACCGCCGTCGTGACGAACACCACCGGCTTCGGCACCATACCGACGTCCCAGTCGCCGACACACAGTCGCTGGGCCAGTTCCTCCGACTTCATCTGAACCACCAGCGGAACCCAGGGCATTCCACGCGAATTGTTCTCGAACGACCGTTCGGAGTAAGCGTTCTATCTGCCCATGTTGACCGGCTGGTTAGCGTGATGGGTTTCTTTCCACTCTCAGGAGAAACCCATGCCGCAGTTTCCCAACCCGCAGCTCGCACAGCAGTGGCGTGACCGTATTGAACGGTTCGCCCAATCCGACCTAACGGTCGCCGATTTCTGTGATCGTGAAGGCTATTCGGTCGCCTCATTCTATCAGTGGCGGCGTAAGTTGCGTTTCTCTGTTCTCGTTGACCCGTCAGCCCCCAGCGATCGACCGGCCTCGTTCGTCGCTGTTGAGCTTCAATCTGGCGCGATGGAAGCGGCCCAACTGAATGGCCTGGAAATTGAATTGCCTGGTGGGGCCGTTGCTCGCCTCGACCAGAACGCCACCGACGAGCAGCAACGCAGACTGATCAAGAACGTCGTCGAGGCACTCAGCGAGGTGGCATCGTGATCGCACTTGCACCCACCACACGGATCTTTGTCTACACCGAGGCGACCGATATGAGGAAGAGTTTCAATGGCTTGTCCGGACTCGTCACAGAACATTTCCAGGTCGACTTGTTCTCTGGTCATCTGTTCGTCTTTTTCAACCGTCGGCGCGACTATGTCAAGATTCTGATGTGGGACTGTGATGGCCTGGCTCTCTGGTCCAAGCGACTCGAAAGTGGAAGCTTCGAGAAGATTGTCTCCGAGGAACAAGGCAGCTTCGAAATCGATTCCGCCGGCCTGGTCATGATGCTCCGGGGCGTGCAGATCGAAGGATCGCAACGACGTAAACGCTACTCGATCGACCAGTCGCAGGCGGCCTGACCACGTCAAGCAAATCTTTCTTAAAAGCGTCAACGCAAGGCTGATCGAAGCCTTGCGTTTTTTGTTTTGATGACGATAACAGCGGCATGGCTGCTTCGGAAAACAAAGACGACTTGCAAAGCGTGTTGAGGGTCAACGCTGAGCTGATTGAAACGGTTGAACGATTGCAGAAAGCCAACCAACAACTCCGCGAAGAACTGGAACTCTATCGTCGCAAATTCTTCGGCAGGTCATCTGAGCGGCACGTCGAAGATGACTCGCAATTGCGTCTGTTCGACTTAGGTGAGCAGCAAGCCGAGAACGACGATGCCGAAGACGATGAAGCAACCCAGCCAGGCCGACGTCGTCGCAAGAAGAAGTCTGAGAAGCTGCCAGACCATCTCAAACGCAAGGTCATCGAAGCGGACGTTCCGGTCGAACAGCGAATCTGTCCTTGCTGTGATGAAGAGATGCCGATTGTGGGCACCGACATCAGCAATCGATTGGATTTTATCCCCGCAGAGTTTTTCGTTTGGGAGATCCATCGCCATAAACGTGCATGCTGCAATTGCAAAGAATCGATCGCTCAGGTGCCTGCCGGCGAGGAACCCTGCGGCCTGACAACGCCGATCCCCGGCAGCGATTATGGCTTCGGTGTTTACACGCAGTTGATCGTCAATAAATTCGCCGATCATCTACCGCTCTATCGCGGAGAAGACATCTTCGCCCGCGCCGGGATGCTGATCCCTCGCAACACACAGTTTGGGATGCTTGCGAACATCGCGGCATTGGCCGGCGTGGTGGTGGAACTGATGAAGTCGCGAATCGTCTCAGGCGATGTGCTGGGTGTGGATGATACGTCGGTTCGTCTGCAGGATCACAGTTTGCCGGGCAAGATGCGGACTGCACGATTCTGGCTGTACCGAGGCCGTGAGGATCATCCGTATAACGTGTTCGATTTCACAGAAAGCCGCGGGCGTGACGGCCCCGGCAAATTCCTTCGTGATTTTCGCGGCCACGCGGTGGTCGATGCTTATGGAGTCAACGACGGAGTCTATCTGGGAGCACAGGATCAGATCTTTGCCGCGTGCTGCAATGCGCACGCACGTCGAAAGTTCGTCGAAGCCAGACCGAACGACCCGGTCGCCGCTGCGCAGGCACTGGCGTTTTACCGTGGCTTGTACAATGTTGAAGATCGCGCGCGGGAAGCATCGGTGGCTGAACGCCTGGAACTGCGCCAGAGCGACTCCGTGCCGATCATGAATGACCTTCATGACTGGTTACTGCAGATGAATGATGATCGCCGAGTGCTTCCGAAGAGCTCGATGGGCAAGGCGGTGCGTTATGCATTAAACCAGTGGGACGAGTTGTCGGTGTTCCTCGGCGACGGCGCGATCCCGATTGACAATAATGCGACTGAAAACGAACTTCGCCGCTTGACGATCGGTCGAAAGAACTGGTTGTTCGTCGGCTCGAACCGAGGAGGCCGAGTGGCGGCGACAATGTATAGCCTGGTGTCTTCGGCGGCACGGCATCACTTGGATGTGTGGGCCTACGTGGACGATTGCCTTCGCCAGTTGGCACGTGGCAGCACAGATTACGAACGCCTGCTTCCAGACGTGTGGCGAAAGGAACACCCGGAGTCGATCCGTCCGTACCGCGACGCCGAGCAGAAGGCGCGACGCTTGACCACACAACAACGTCGAACGCGTCGCCGCGAGGCGAGGGTGGCGTGATGACGAACCTGACCGAGCGAATCCAACTGACGCGCGAACATCGTGACTTGATCCTGAAGTACGGCTACGTCTCAGGCCGTTTGGAGACGTCGCTGCGTCGCTGGCCGAAGGATCAAGTGATTCGCCGGGTGGGAATGACACGGGTCGAGCTGCAGTGGCTAATCGGCGACCTGAGTCACGTGTGCGTCAAAGGCAAAGCGGGTTCCGATGTCGAAGCGGTTGCTGACCTGTGCGACCACCTCGAATACGCCCAGCAAACCGGGGATGGCGATCTCGACATTCTATGGTGACGTCAGATCGGATCTCTGCCATTTGAGCAGCCCAAGTGGCAGACGCTTCGACGAGCAAAGCTATCGCCAGCTTCGAGAATCCACTGGCCGTAGTTGATCAGCGATCCAAAAGCGACAGCGTCTTGAACTCTTGTGGCACATGGCGGATCGAAGGGCGCTTGACCAACGTGACATGCGAGGTGTGATCCAGCGGTTCTTCCTTTTAGCATAAGGCTGAACCCGTTGACCGCACTTCGCGCGTTCGCTTGGGAGTCGAGCGGAAAAAGAACTCAGAGACACCCTAGTGAGATCAAAACGCAGTATCCGGGGAAGCGCTGATGAACTGCGTGCTGAAGACATTTGAAGCTGCTGCCGGCGCATCGGTTAGGCTACAAGCACAAAGCGTGATTTTGGACCGCGGTGGCGATCAATGTCTCCGGCGTCGTTGCGTTGGTCACAGGCCCCAAATGTTGATACGCCGACACCGCCACTGCGGCCAATTCGCCACACCGTTCCGATGAATCTTCGGATTGGTGAAAAGCAGTCGCCGGCAGCCTGGACCACGAAGCGACACCTGGGCAGATAGAACGCTTACGTTGTCGGAAAACGAGAACGTCGGACCGTACAACCGGGAAAGCTGAAACGACTCGTCGGGCCCGTCGTTGGTCGGCGTTCCGATCAACTGGCCCGATGAATCGACGTATTGGCCTTCGGCGCACCAGACGCCCTTGCGGATCATCTCGCGGCGTTGTTCCTCGCGGATGTCGTCGCCGCATTCTTCGCAGACGTACAGGATCGTTCCCGATGCGGTACCGTAGTCCGAGAGCGCGACGCAGCCCATGGTCGCTGCCAGCGCCACACGGTTCCGTTGTGGGTGAACCGGAGCCCCAAACGTTCCCGTTGCTGACCTTGCAGCAACCCTGGCTGGATGGCCCGAGCGGTTCGGTGGAATACGACGCCTGATCGACGTCCGCAGGTAGGGTGAGTCTTTCCGTCATGATCACGCTCCGACGCCCACGGCGATCAACAATTCGACCAGCAGCGGGATGAACACTTTCATGAACGCCCCGAAGCCTTCCCAATCGATCGCAGTGCGATCGATCTCACCGCTGGTTTTGCGAGGCAAATCATCCACCGCGGGATCCCCGGAGAACGCCATCTGCGTCACCGCAAGGTCCTCGGCGGCTCGTCGGAACGACGGAGAAATCAAAGCGACGCGAAGCAGTGCGGCGTCACGCACCGTGATCATCCCATTCCGCCTTGCTTCCCGAGACGCCTTGATCACCGCCCGCCGGAACCCGCCCGCCGAAACCCGTCCGACGCCTCCTTCTCGATCAGGTTCTCCGCCGCATCAAACGGCATCGCCCCCGCCGGCGGCGCTGCAAACGCCGCCGTTCGATTCCGCGAAACAGCCTGTGGCGATGTCGGAGCAAACACCACTTGAGCCGTGACTGCAGGCACAGAGGGTCGCCCACAACCCACGGAGACACCGCCGTCAGTTCAGACGTCGTGTTGTTCGGACAATTCGGTCCGGTACAGACATTCCGTTCGACCTGCCGAGAAACAGACGCATTACGAAGCAAAAGTCGCCTGATCGGCCCATCGGAGAACCCGACGGCACTGAGGACGACAACAACAAGCAGGACACCGCAGAGAGCCCGCCGCATAATGTTGGCCTGAAGATTCAAAGAGAGAGAGGCTTACCAAAGTCACATCTCCCGAATCCTACAAACCCCACCACGCCCCCTCCGCGTCAGCAAGCGGAGGGGGATTTTGTAAGGAATAGGCTCATATCAACGGCATCGTTGAGCAGCAGTCGTTTGGATCAAATTCCAGAGAAGCACGGAAACCTATTAGTGCACCGGTGTCGGCCACCGGAGCAGGCTTCGTCATGCCGGAAACTCGCTTCGGTGTGCACCACCTCCTGCAGATCGGGGATCGCCAAAAATGCCGAGGTTCCAAACCAGTGGACTTAAACGCCGTGGGGGCAAAAAAGTCGTACGAACATTTACGTCGGTAGAAACCCGATGTGGTGTCGTCAGGTGAAGTCGGATTTTGGGCCGAGAACGCTCCCGAGTTGAACGGTGCCGATTAGAACCCGTTTTATGTCCCGTACCGCAGCACTTGTGGGGCTGCTCGCAGCGAATTCGCAGTGGTCTCGCCTGCACTACGCCTCGTCTCCTCGGTTAACACGCTGAAGACTGGCACGAAGGTCGGTACCATGACGCACGTGTCCTGTCATCCAAAGACTTGCCCAAATCGCCTACTACCTGTTAATCGCTTCATCGTTGAGGTGATCCTGCCACCATCCTGAACTTCGCACTTGTCCATTCGTGCCTGCCTGCCAAAGTCGAATCGTTCCGTCTCTGCTACCGGAAATTAACAAGTCGCCGCTTTCTCTCATTGCCAGCCCTTCTACGGAACTGGTGTGTCCCACAAGGCTGATTCTTTCCTGACGCTCGCGGATATCCCAGACTCGCATAGTGTTGTTATCGCAGGCCGTGATAATTGTGCGCTCTTCCGGTGAGAATACGAGATTGTTGATGCCATCAGAGTGGCCGCTGAGTTCACCGATGTGAACAAATCTCCGGATATCGGAGGCACAACGCCAGAGTTGAACTTTGTTGTCGAATCCACCAAAGGCGAGAAACGATCCTTTGGGCGAGAAACTGACCGTCATGGTTCCGTCGTTTGCCTTGCTGCCCAACTGTCTCCCCATGCCGTCATCGGTCCGATGTAACAGGCAAACACCATCCCAGCCGGTGGACGCGAGTGCCTTACCATCGTGGGAAAAACTCAATGCGGTGACAACGCTGGAGTGCTTCAAACCCATCATTCGCGTGGCCGCCTTGTCACGCCAGGAATCCCACACCAGTATGCTCCCGTCTTCGTAACCGGCTGCCAATTGTCCGTGCTTTGAAAAGGTCAATGCTGTTATCTGACCACCATTCGCGGTGCGAACGACTTCTGGATTTTTCTCCCAAGCTGAAGGCCACAGTTCGATGCTGCCAGCTTTTCCTATGGCAACGATCTCATCGTTCGCGGCCACTGAGCTTCCCCTTGAAATTGTTTCGCTTCCACTAGCGGACAGATCCCAACGCTTTACGATTCCCGAGTGTCTCTCTCGCGAAACCACCGTCCTGCCATCGGGCAGAATGAGCACATCCTGAACGGGGGCTCCCACTCGAAGGAGGTTCTGTGCCGTCGACGCCAAATCCCAGACCTTTATCGTGCGGTCGGAACTGGCCGTAATCAGCTTAAGCGAGTCTCCGACTTCCAAAAATTCAACGGACTCCACATTGTGCGAGTGCCCTTTGAAGACGTCGATTGGCATTCCCTGGGCGTCCCACAGTCTCGCCGTATTGTCCCGACTTCCGGTGGCCAGAATCCTACCGTCGGGTGAAAATGCGACCGATCGAATCTCGTCGCGATGTCCGACGAGCCGCTGCGACGTTCCGTCCTGCAAATTCCAGACGCGTGCGATGTCGTCTCGACTACCAGATGCCAGTCGTCTGCCATTCGGCGAGAATGCTAACGCAATAACGGCCTCGTCGTGGCGACCTAATTCGCTCCGGTCGGATCCGTCGATGTTCCATATGGCGACGAGGCCGTCTTCATTACCGGCAGCGACGCGCTGTCCGTTCGGCGATATTGCCACGGACGTGAACCCGTCGTTGGGGCCGCTGAGCGTCCGCCAGCTGTCAGTCGAAACGTGATACATTCGCACTTCGTCTTCGTAGACAACAGCCAGCTCACTTCCGTCCGGAGAGAACGCCATGTCAAGTAAATGTGCGTTATCTTCCTGAAGTGTCTGCGCTTTGCCGTCGGGCCATTCTTGAAGAACAACTTTGGTCTGTTCACGGTTGGCATAAGCCAAAACGTTGGTTGCGGTTGAAAAGGCCACTGGAACGTGTTCCCAGCCAGGACCGCCTGACTCGAGCGTCTCCCAGTAACTTCCGGGCCCTCGAAACACTTTGATTTCGTCTAGCGTTTTCAAGTCGACCACACGGACGAAACCATCGCCGCAGCCAAGCACGATCATTGCGTTTCGAGAATCTGCCCCCGGAATCAGTGCGGTGCGTCGTGGTCGACCTGGAAACGACTTCGAGTGGGCGGTTTGACTGCGATTGCACAGATTCCACAGATAGTACCACTCGAAACTATGCAGATCTTCATCGCTTGCGTGGGACTTGAGTAACTCAAGCACTCGTCCCACATGACCGTCTCGCCAAGCCAAATGAGCCGCACCGATGTCCGAGTTGTACAGCAGCCGGCGCCGTTGCTCGGCAATCTGTTCCACCGCCAGGGCATGCTCCGCATTTTCACGGGCGATCAAGGCTTGGCGAAGTGCTTCGCGGCGCTCCGAATAGAGCCATCCTCCCGCAGCCAGACTGAGCAGCAGCAAGACGGATGTTGCAAAAGCCAAAGTGACACGTCGCCGCTTACGCTCTTCTTCTTGGCGGGTCGAGTCGGCCACTCGTTCCAATTCCGATTCACGGAGTTTTGTTTCGACCGATTCCAAATAGTCAGTGATGCCGCCAGCCAGCACAGCCGCATCGCGCGGCCGGTCCGCAGGTTCGAGTTCCAAACAGCGTTTTGCTAGTTCGATCAATTCCGTATCCGACGCACTAGCATCAAGCCTAATGAAACACTCATCCAGTTTTCCGCGACTGGCAAGTCGATAAACCTGATTGCCATCATCACCGACATAGGGTGGGCTGCCAGTCAGGACCTCGCACAGGATCGCACCTAACGCGAAGACGTCGGCTCGTTCGTCCATATTGTCGATCTCACCGAGTGCCTGTTCCGGTGGCATATAAGCGGGCGTCCCCATCACACTGCCCATGGCTGTATCGGACCCAGTTGATGCGAACGAACCGGGATTAGCGCTACCGGCACTGCGCATTGTTTGAATGATGCTTTGGTCCTGCTGCTTGTCGCGTGATTCCTTCTCATCGGCGATCCCGCCACTGGAAAGCACCTTGGCCAGTCCCCAGTCCATCACCTGAACTTCGCCAAACGCACCGACCATGATATTGGCCGGTTTCAAATCGCGATGGATTACCCCGCGACTGTGCGCGTACGCCATCGTCTGACAGATCTGCTCGAAGATGCCAATGAACTTCCCGCGTTCTTCGGCAGCTTCTTCGCGATTGGCCAGCAGTTTGGCCAGCGTCTGCCCCTTGACCAGCTTCATGGCGAAGAACGGCCGCTTGTCCGCAAACTGCCCCAGCTCGTAGACCGGAGCGATTCCCGGATGCTGAAGCTGCCCACCGATCTGAGCCTCCTCGACAAACCGCTGAATCACCTCCGGCTTGTCTTTGTGGGAATCCAGCAGCACTTTGATCGCCAGATCACGCCCCAAATCGGTATCGCGCCCCTTCAGAATCGCCCCCATTCCCCCCCGAGCAATCTCACCATCCAATCGGTACCGGCTGTCAGATTCGCGACCCGGCATCTCCGGCGACTTCGGCCGCGCGATTGGATCTTCGCCCGCAGCCTCCGATTCCCGCAGCGAAACCCGTGGAACTTCATCCAGTGTGTTGCCCAGCATTTTCAGCACGCTGTGATTTGCATCGCCCATCAAAACGGCATCGTTCACCGAAAACGCCGTCGCCAATCCGGCATCCAGTGAAGCGGCACGATCCCCGGACGCGTCGGGCGTGATGGTCGGATCGAGCCCCAGGGCAGGCTTCTCGAGAAAGCCGCTCGCTTCGTCGTGCTGGCGAAGCAGTTTTTCAATGCGTTCGCGAAGCATCGCGTCGGAGCCGCATGCTTGCTGCAACCAGGCGGCTCGTTCGTCTCCAGAAGTCTTTTCCAGGGCCTGAAGAAAGAGGCTTTGTTCGTCCACGGCGAGGTCTCTTTGGCAGGATTCGAATCAGGGCGTTAACTAAGGTGCGAGATCGAGCGAGTACTCCGCCACCGATTTGACCACTTTTTCTCAAAATCTCTCGATTGCCATTTGTGGGGAGGGAAGGATCAACACTCGCCCCGCATCGCATCGAGCAGCCAGACCTTGGCGTAAGTCCAGTCTCGCTCGGCCGTTCGGCGAGAGACCTGGAGGGCGTTAGCGGTCTGGTCCATGGTCAAACCCGCGAAATACCGAAGGGACACGAGTTTCGCCAATTTGGGACGCTCCACCGCGAGTCGAGTCAGCGCCTCGTCGAGTTCCAGTATGTCCGGGTCTTGGGGGGATGACGCAACACGGTTCGCATCGAGCGGCACTCGCATGCGATCTCCGCCTCGCTTGAGCGTCTGTTTGCGGCGCGCGTGTTCGACCAGAATTCTCCGCATCGCCTCGGCGGCGGCGGCGTAGAAATGCCCCCGATGATTCCAGAGTGGTTGATCGGTTTGGTCGACCAGCCGGACGTAGGCCTGATGGACCAGCGCCGTCGGCTGGATCGAATGGCCACTACGGTCGCCACTCAACTCGCGGGCGGCCAAATGCCGCAGTTCGTCGTAGACCAACGGCAACAACTCAGCCGACGCCGCGGGGTCAGCTTGTTCGATGGCCGAGAGAATTTTCGTTACGTCAGTCATCGCCGTATTGTAGCCGGTCAACGCAACGATCGCCCCAACGCCAAACGATGCCTGTCGATGCTGCCCCCGTGTGCCGATCGCCCCAAATGCACCCGTTTGAAACACGGTAACCAGAGACTCGGACACGCAGAGGTGCCATTGACCGCAGTGAGTTTGCGGTTTTTCTACGGCGCCGAAGTTGGACGTGCCGACCGCAGTTGCCAGCCTAGCGAATAGCGTTCGGTGCCGGAGACCGAAGCGACTTTCGGAGATTTCGTTTACTCGGACCGGTGGCCGACACCGGATACTTGTCGCATTGCTCCGGGTTCATCGACTGAAATCGTTTCTGCTAGATCGTGCGCTCTACGGCGCGATATGTATCGCCGGGCACCTTCCGTAATCAGGTATCCGTCTTTGATCATAAATAAACGCCCACAATCAACGATCCTTCCGACGAAAAACAGTGCACTTGAACTCTTGCTTCCGGTTTTCGAGCCAAAATGGGTGAGAACCAATAGGCAACATCGCGCTTGAGGTAGCCAAGTTGGTGTTGTGCTGAATCGTAGACTGCGACGGCGTGCGGATCGTGCTCGTTTGTTGGCTCCCGAACGAGCACAATCGGATCTCCCGTACGAAGCTTACGGATGTAGGACTCGCGATTGCCGACGAAGTCGCCTACGACCCGGAACGTGTATCTTGGATCTGCATCCGACTGCTGGATCCTTTGTGACTGATTTGGAGCGGTCGCGCTGGCATCGACCGCGACGGACTTAGGAATGAATGCCGCCGAGGGCATGAATCCGAGCACCGGTTCTCCGCTGCATGCGTGTTCGGCAATCAACGCGAATCTCGCTGGAGCCTCAGAATCCATCGGCATTTTGACAAAGACGCTTTTCCCGGAGGAGCGATTGAATAAGACGCCGTCGGTGTATCGCGTCACGCGCTGCACCGATGGCAACGTGAACTTCTTCGACTGAAGAGCACCCACCATCGAGACTTGTTTCGTGGTCAGGTAACCATTTAGCTTTGAAGGGCAGCAAACGAAACATGCACAACCCTCCAGCCAAAACCGCTGGTCGTTTAAGCTGCTGAGGAGAGAATCGCCGCGACCAAAGGAATCGTGCCCCGTATCGAACAGCCTCGCCGCAAAGACCAGCGCTAGCACCACGGATGCTGCCGGCGAGCGAGTCAGTCGATCTATCGTGCAATCAGACATGATTCCGATGCATCAAAATCACAAGTCTGGTGACGGATCGCACAACGGTTTGAATGAAGGCATAACAAGATCGTCCGGTGCTATCTCAGTGTCTCGACATAATTCGAGAACAAGTTGCTTCGCAACGCAACTGCGTACTTGGCGGCAAATCGCATCTCGTAGTACGCCCCGCTTGCGCCTCCGTTTGGATTGTAGTGCAAGTGATCGTTGGTCTCGTTCCATTCGGACCCACGAGCCAAGTAGATGGACGGCAGCTGCCCTTCGGTCAAGCGGACCGCACATAGCAGATAGTCCGAGCTTGCAATGAACTTGTCTTCTTTGACGAATGGGTTCGACGTGGCATCTGTCGACTTGACCTGGACGGAAAGGAACTTTCCCGATTGACTTCGGACCACGAAATCGACACCGCGGTCGTCGTATTCGGAATCGTAAACCTCGAAGCCCTCGAGCGTAAAAGCCATCTTGGCGTAGGCCTCTCCGAAAGAGCCTTTTTGAATCGTATTCAGGTGCTGGTACGTTGTCTTCATGCCAATCGAATCAAAGCGAATGAGAACTCATGAGGCAGGGGCGACGTCAACTGTCGCAAAACGCGAAAGTACGGCAGTCGACTCGGGCTGAAAAGACACCTTGCGTTCGAAGTAAGACAACATTGACGACGTTCATGCAATCTTCTCACGACAACGTCCAAACCGTCACTAATCGTTCGTCTCGAAACGCTTTCACGCCTCGAACGCGCCCCATGCGGACCAAGCCTGGCAGGTGGCGTTTCACGGTTTCGATCGAAAGCGGATCGGTTCCGCACTCGTTGATTCGCCGATGAATCTCGACGACCGTGCCGCCGTCTCGGAGCGACTCTATCGCTTCGATGATCTGCAGGTCGATGCGATGGGTTTCAAGCATGCCAGATCACCCCCATTTCTTCGACAGATGAATCACCCATAAGGACGTCGGACGCTTTGACGAGTTCGACAGACCCGATGCCGGCGATGGTGAATTGCCGTGGTTCTTCGCGGCTGATGCAGAGTGCCAGCAGGTTTTGCTTTTTTGCGGTCCAGCGAATCGGGCTGATCAGACGCGTGGTTTGTTTGCCGGTGCGATCTTGGTAGATGATCTGGCAAATCCATCGGTCGGGATCTCGCATGGCCAGCGAGAGCTTCTGACGGGGCGTCTGATGGCGTTTGGATTTGCTTGCGGCTTGTTGCTTGTGAGTCGTGGCTTGGCGCATCTCAGATTTTCTCAGCGTCGGGGACGAAGCCGGCGGCGACGAGGGCTCGCTCGAGTTCGGGGCGGATTTGGTCGTCGCTTAGTCCGGCTCGGCGGCGCGGACGGACGACCTGCATGAAGACATCGTTGGGTGTCTGAAGTAACATCCGATGAAGATTCGAAACGCATCGTCGATCATCACATCACCCTCATGGGATCAAGGCCAAGCCAAACGCAAAACACAACCGCCGCATCGCGTGAAACGATGGGGTCAAACGAGAACACTGCACGCGGTGGCTGAAGATGTACGTCGATGTAGATCTGGGTTCAGACATAACGCACCCCGATCAACGAAGGTCGCTTTCGGCGAACGCTCGAACCAGGTTTGCGGCTAATGCGGCGGGCGAGATAGGCTTCGATTTCTTCCCGAGCAATTCGCCAGCGTGGAACTTTTCCGCGACCAACATTTGCTGCTTTGAGCGAGCCGTCTGCGATCAAGGCTCGAATGTGGTTTTCACTCACATTCAAGATTGCCGCTGCCTGTTTTGGCGTGACTTTTGACATGCTTTCCAACTGGGTTGAAAAGCGACCGGGTGAATGGTCGTCGGTTAGATGTCACGCCGCCCGATAGATACTCAGACACCCGGTCGCCATGGATAAACTTGGCGTGACGGGTGGAAGAATAGAGGCGGTTTCCGGCCACAGCTTCGCCATTCGCAGCACACCGGTTTTCTCGCGCGGTTCCACAATCCAGCCATCAGCTGTGATCATCGATTTCGTTAACCTGGCGCAATCTGCGTTTCCGTAGCCACAATTGACACCAAGCAGGATCATGGAGGTCATCACCTCCGTCGCTTTCGAGACGAGTTCCCGCACCTCCGCGGCTTCAAAGAACTTCTTCGGCTTTTTCGCCCGCTCGATCCGCTGGCGTTTCCGGCTCGCCCTCTTGAACGCGGTTCCGGTCCGGATCGGCACATCCACCAGCTCGTGATCGTAGGCATAGTTGATGAACGCCTTCGTCCGGATGATGAAATTGTTTGTCATGGCGGATCGGTCCGCTCCCCGGTGAGCGTCGGCCGCCGACGCTCGTAGTCCTCCAGAGCCCCCTTGGGATCCTCCCAGGGTCCAAAATAGTACAACTTTGATTGGATTCGCTTGCACCATTGGCCCGATGGATGAGCAGACAATGGGAAGTCAGGGCGGGGCTTATTCGGCTTTTCAGCTTTGGCTTTTCGAGTCATTGAATTGACCGGAGAAGGCGGGTAGAATCCGCGAAGTGACAGCGTGACGGTACAACTTCAAACCAGACCGCAGTCACGGTACAATTCCTCGGAGTTGTACCGAGTGTTTTGCAAAAGGCTTCAAAACAGCGATTTGAGCCCGCAAAACACGAGAAAATGCCCTTGTAGCTCAGTTGGTAGAGCAACGGACTCTTAATCCGTGGGTCGTAGGTTCGAGCCCTACCGGGGGTACTGCGGAGCAGATGCTTTGTACTTGCAAGTTGCCGGGTCGATTCGACCCGGCTTTTTTTGTGCGATGAACGCCACTCACGTCGAGACGGGGTGCGATCTGCAAGCATGACGTGATCATTGCCGACGGAAGGGACGTTGAAATCGAAGACCGTTCGAACGCTGGATCTCGTCATGCAGGCTCTGATCTGTGTTTCGTTGGTGCTGTTCTCAATTGAGACGCTGCCCGACCTAGCACCGACGACGCGAACAGGGCTCCGATACGCGGAAATCTTTGTCGTCGTGGTTTTCACGATCGAATACATCGTTCGCTTCTACCTGGGCGGAATCCGGTTCGCGGCAAGCTTTCTTGGCATCATCGACCTGATGGCCATCCTGCCGTTTTACCTGTCACTCGGGTTTGATCTGCGGGCGATTCGCGCGTTCCGTCTGATGCGGTTGGTCCGGGTGCTGAAATTGGCGCGGTACAACAGGGCGATCGCCCGTTTCCACCGAGCGTTTATTATCGCGAGGGAAGAATTCATCTTGTTCGGATTCGTCGCCATGATTCTGTTGTACCTGGCGGCGGTCGGAATTCATCACTTCGAACATGACGCCCAGCCCGAAGCATTTGCTTCGGTGTTTCATTCCCTTTGGTGGGCTGTGGCAACACTGACGACCGTCGGTTACGGGGACGTGTACCCGATCACGCCGGGCGGCAAAGTTTTCACGACCTTGTTACTCGTGATCGGCCTCGGCATCGTCTCGGTGCCTGCAGGCTTGATCGCTTCCGCATTGGGGAAGGCGCGAGAACTCGAAGAATGAGTGGCAATGGCGCCGGCTTCAGTGGTAGATCCTCGGATGAGGCCATTGGCAAGACGTCGAACGCTGTCTGGCCCATGCCCTTCGTCGACGTTCATGCAGTGAGACTCTTTACTTCCCGGAAAGCGGACTGCGTCGGCTCGCCACCAGCGAGCGCATGGAGCATGCCATGAGTTGGCAAATCCTGGCGCAGGGGCTGGTTGTGTTGAGCTGTCTGGGGATCGGATCCCGGATGGGCGGTGTCGCCGTGGGACTCTGGGGTGGCATCGGCGTCCTGCTGCTTTCCGCCGTTTTTCATCTCACGCCGGGTGGCTTTCCCATCGCGGCGATCACGATCATTTTCTCCGTCGTCACGGCTGCCGGAGCGATGCAAGCTGCCGGTGGGATCGACTATCTGGTCGGCATCGCACATCGCATTCTCAGATCTCGGCCGAACGCGATCACGTACCTGGCTCCCTACGTGTCATGGATCTTCACGATCGGTGCCGGTACGGGGAATGTCTATTATTCGCTACTGCCGGTGATTGAAGAGACTTCTTACAGCAACAGCGTGCGGCCGGAACGACCTCTCGCACTCGCGCCGGAAGCCTCCCAAATGGGGATTACCAGCAGCCCGGTTTCCGCGGCCATGGCCGTGCTGCTGGGCATGCTGTCCCCGCTGGGGTTTGAGCTGGGACATGTCCTCGTGATCGTGCTTCCGTCGACGGTCGTCAGTATCGCGGTGGCAGCGTTGATTCAAAACCGAGTGGGAAAGGAACTGGACCACGATCCGTTCTTTCTCAGTCGTTTGGAAGCCGGGGAGATTCAAAAACCGGACTATACACCGCCCGAGCTGGAGCACATCACGAACCGGGCCAAATGGAGTGTGGCAGTGTTCTTGAGTGGCATCCTTCTGGTCGTCATGTTCGGGTTTGTTGATTCGCTGCGGCCCCAGATCCTGATGCCGGATGGCTTGACCCAGCCGATGGCAATGACGCAGCTGATCGCCATTGTGATGATGGTGGCCGGAGTCGTGATCATCGTGATCGGCAAGGTTCATCCCGGAGAGATTCCCAGGAGCGACGTGTTTCAGTCTGGGATGGTGTCTGTTCTGGCGCTGATGGGGATTGCCTGGATGGCGAATACGTTTATCGGCGCGCACAAGGAGTTGTTGTCGTCCGTGATGCTGGGGCAGGTGAAACAGCATGTCTGGCTGTTGCCGGTCGCCTACTATGCGACCGCCGCGTTGACGACCAGCCAGTCCACCGCCACGCTGATTATTACGCCGGTGGCGCTGGCCATGGGAATCGCACCGGAGTTCATCGTCGCTTCGTGGCTGGCGGTGATCGGTATCCACTTCTTTCCCGCCAACGGTAGCCAGATCGCCACGATACAGTTCGACCGCTCCGGAACGACTCGGATCGGCGGTTTCGTGTTGAACCATTCGTTTCTGCTGCCCAACGTCGTTGTCGCGATTGTCAGCGTGATCGTAGCATTCCTCATCGCCTCTGCCTGTTTCTAAACCTCGCGATGCGGTTGAAGTCATTAGGATTCGTCGCGTTTCGCGTCTTTCCTAAGCTGGACGGTCCCTTTAGCCGATCCTTGTCCGGTCGTGCGAGCGCCGAAGGCGTCGCGGGGAGGCGCCTGAAGGCTGGACACCAACGGTTTGGATCCATGCCGTGACTGCCGGGGTGCCTGTCGGTGATTCGCAAACGGCTTTGGCCGAACAGACAATCAGTCGGTTGAGGGGTGACCGAGCTAGCCCGTTCCCGGCTTACCTCGCTTGGGCTCGGACGCGGTCCTGTGGTCACGTCAATCGTCCGTCGCTTGCATCTGTGCGATTCAACCCCCGTCCCGTTTTACTTCCGTCAGGCGTTGAATTGGAAGTAGCCGTTGGTGTGCAGGATCTCGCTCAGACGGAAGCCGGGTGAAATGCCCACGCCATTGACGTACGTTCCCGTCGAATAAACCGTCGGCGCTTCGGTCTCGTACACCGTTCCCGAAATTTCGATGCGATCGATGGCGACGTTGGAATCAATTCCGTTGGCCGGATCGTAACGGTCATTGATGAAGCTGATCCGAACGTCCGCAGGATCCACGGTTGTGTCCGTGACCCAACGCAACTCGATGAAGTTGCGGTTGAGAAGATCGTTGGCTTGACCGCCGAATGCCGACAAGTCGAAGATCGCGACCTGTTGACCGGCGACCTGCAACGTCACGATTTCGTCGCCGAGTGATCCCGCCGCGTAGATCTTCACGAGCGTCGAGACGTTCTGCGTGTCATTGGCCAGCCCCGGCGTGCCGTTGATTTGATTGCTGGGTGACCAGTTGGCCGCCACGCTGTTGTCCAGCGCCGGGTCGATCAACGCCAACGTGAACCCGTTGCCGTCGGGTTCGGTCGGCCACGGCGCGACATCGTCGTATTCGACGGAGTCGATCAGATTTCCGGCGGCGTCGGAAAGCGTGAGCAATTCGCCGCCGCCGCTGAGTCCGCCGGAGTATTGTCCACCGACGAAAAGATCACCGGGATAGAGTGAACGGAAACTCGAGAAGTCATCGGTAAAGACGACGTATTCACCGGGAAGGATCACGGTGCCGTAGGCGATCTGCAAGCCGACACCATCGATCGTCCAGCCCGACAAATCAACGGATTCGGTGGCTGATGGGTTGTACAGCTCGATGAACTCGGGGTCTCCGTCGAGCGGGTTGTAATGCAATTCGTTGATCACGATGTCATTGCTGCCGCTGGCAGAACCGGGCATCCGAATTTCGTTTGCAAAGTCTGCTCGACGAGTCTCGATCGCGGCTTCAAACTTGTTGGCCCAGTAGGGGTTGGCATAGATGTCGTTGCGGTTCCATTTAGCAAATTCAAGTGCCGAGTTGGTGGCGCCGATCCCATCGACCAATTCGTCGAACCGCGTGACCAGTCGGTCGTCACTGAGGTAGGTGTCGACCAGGGTTTGCATGCGACGCCAATACATGTCCTGGAACTCAGGGATTTCGAAGATGGAATCGAGCAATTCATGTTCGATCGGTTCGGGCGTGGTAAACGGGCCGAGGCCGTCAGGGGTCCAAGTGCGGTCGACGTCCCATTCGACGATCGACCACAGGCCCGTTTCCTGATCCAACAGCATGTAGAAGTTTTGGCTGCTTTGGTCATCGTGGCGCATGAGCGTCGAAATCGCCATGTGGTTGATGACGTTGGGGACATCGACGTTGTCGTACAGGTACGCGGTTTTGGCGGCCGATGCCGGCGCGGTCAGCACACTGTTGAGTTGGGCCAGTGAAGTCAGGTCGCCGTCGTCAGGCGACTTCTTGTCGAATTTCGGGGAGGAGCCGAAGCCGCCTTGTTCG
Organism: Stieleria sedimenti; assembly: GCF_025060895.1. Lineage (GTDB taxonomy): Bacteria > Planctomycetota > Planctomycetia > Pirellulales > Pirellulaceae > Stieleria > Stieleria sedimenti. Next base: position 22,118 of record NZ_JANZKV010000056.1, read on the forward strand.
GCCTTGAAGAATTCGTCCGCGTCACTGATGCCGTTTGCCGTGCGCCAGGCCCCGTCGTACAGTTCCTGGAATCGGAACACACCGTGGAAATCGCCATTCATTTCCGCGCGGACAAAGAAGGAGCTGGTGAAGGAATCGGTTTCGGCGTTGAAGACGTCCCATGAGAGATCGGGCGTCACCACCGACCAGTCTCCGAAGTCGGCGTTGATGCCGAATTCGTCGATCGGATAGCTGCCTTCGGCGCCGATGTCGATCGTGTGTCCCTTGGGCAACTCAAACTTCAAGCTCTTCTTGGCAAAGAATTCGCGTGAATAATCGCCGCCTCGAACGCGGACCGTGGCATTGTCGATCACTTCACCGTTGTAATAGACGACTGCCCCGATGGTCGTGTTGGTCAACGCAAGTTCGGTGGTCGTGAGCTCCGAGAACTCGGTCTCGTTCACGAAAAATTGAAACAGCGGCAACGTGTTTCCGCTGATGTCGGTCGGCGAGACGACGATTCCAAAATAGTTGATCGTGTCGTTGAAGGGCGCGACGGCGACGTCCGATTCGATGCGGTAGCGAATCAAGGTTCCCGGGTCGGCCCCTGGTAGGGTTGCTCCCCAATTGTTTCCGCCGGTGTTCGTCATCGCCACCGATTGCTCATCGCCGAACATGACCTTGTAGACCAACGTCGCTTCGGTCGCACCTTCGATGGTGGCGTTGATCGAGAAGTCTTGGTTGGGCAGGACGACGCCGGGTGAAACGGCGATGTCCGTGATCGGGTCCACCTCGGGTTCGCCGAAGATCGAATTTTCCGCAGCCGGCGTCGGGTCGCCCGTGGAGACGCCCCAGTTTTCCGCCAGTGAATTGTCTAACGCCCAATCACGCAACTCCAATGACGGGCCGTTGCCGTCAGGCAGAGGCGACCAAGGTGATTCGTCCAAGTAGCTGACTTCATCGAGGACCGTCACTCCGTCGGCAGCCAGCAGCTGGATCAATTCGCCGCCACCGGACAGGCCGCCCGAGGTGAATTCGGCGATCGGAGTCACGCCCCACGTCGCTTCGGCGATCGCAATCGAAGGCGACACGATCGCATACTCACCGGGTCCGATGGTCGTCCCGGAGGTGAACGTCAAATTAAATCCGACGAACGACAGACCACCCAAGTCGACGGCCTGGTCGCCGGAGTTGTACAGCTCCAAGAACTCGGCGTCGGAATCGACCGCTCCGTCCGGCCCGGGGTTGTAGTGGATCTCGTTGATCACCAACAGGCTCGGATCGCCGCCGGGATCAACGGTCGACCCGGCGTACTGAAAATACCCGTTGGAGTGAAGCGTTTCGGAAAGGCGATAGCCGGGCACAATGCCTTCGACCGGCTTCCATGTTCCCGTTGAGAACACTTCGGGAGCTTCGGTCTCGTAGGTCACGCCATCGATGATGATCTTGTCGACGCGGAGGTTGCGATCGATTCCGTTGGCGGGGTCATACAGGTCATTGGTAAAGACGACGCGAACTTGATCGGCATCAATTCCGTCCACGTCGACGGTGTACGATTGCAGGGACCTGCCAACGTTGTCGAATGTCGCAACGGTGGTTTGGTCGATCTGGACCAACATCTGTTCTTCGCCCCGTGCGCCAGCGGCCTGGATGGTGATCGGCAAGAACGCTTGGTAGCTTTGGCGGGTCGCCGAGTCGAATGCCAAGCCGGCTTCGATCGTGCCCACGTGCCGTTCCAGATCCCAGTCGGCATCGGCCGATGCAGATCCCGTTTTGTCTGTCGACGCGGCAACATCAGCGCCCGTCCATTCGGCAAGTTGTTGAACGAGATTCAGACCGCGCGCCCCGGCGCCGGTCTCGCAACCATAGATCAAAATGTCGGCATCGGCGGTCAAGGCGCGGCTCCAGCTTCGAATCTCGGATTCATATCGCCGGATCACCTCCGAGTCGACGCGCTGATTCCCCAACTGCAACTCACCGGATTGGCCGTGGCCGAGAAGATGCACGCTGTCGATGTTGTGTCGCGTTGCCAAAACCTCGGTGATCTGTTCCAGGCCACCGCGATCGGGCTGAAGCAAAACGAGCTCGTGATGTTTCGCCAGTCCACCCACCAAGTGATCGATCTGATCGACGGCGGAGTCGATGAAGACGATCTGGGACGTCTGTTGCGATGCAGCGACGTGCGACGCGTTAACGTCTCGCGGGGTGACTTCTGCGACAGCGGCTTCACCGCCAACATCGCCGATCGCCGCGCCGCAATCGGCCGCCAGCATCACCCGCTGCTCCAGGGCGGAGACGCTCCACTGTCCCTGATTTCGTGAACGCGAACGCCCTCGATTTGATGTGCGGATGACTGCTTCTGCTTTGGTACGGAAGAAGAAGGGCATTTCTTTCTGAGCTCGCTGAAAGGTCACTGTGTTCCGTCGATGCAAGGATCTTAAGTTGCGGCGTTCTTGAATTCTAGAAAAGAAGAACGATTTTGACGGCTTGCCTTGATGTACGTAGGTGCACTGCGGCAGTGGCCCGGGCGAGTCGGCAGGGAGTTGGCTGATGCTCGGAACGCTCTGCTTCGCTGACCGTGATCGTCGGCTGCTGAGCTTGGGAGCACGGCTCGGCGAACAAGGCCGATTGGATGGACCGAGAAGTCCGACAAGAAAATGGGTGACAAGAAAATGTCGTGGGGACGATGGCAGCAAACGGAGCCCATGCGGATAACGCTCTGTGTTAGACTGCCCCCACGCCTCGGTTGCCGAATCAACTCCCATTGCGCAGATGCCATCTCGCTGGAGGTCGTTCGTTGGATGGGAGGTCGTGTTGGTCGGTTTTCTTTTTCTTCACCGGGTTGTGTGATGCCTTCATCGTTGATCAATCGGTTTGCCGCGGCGGCGCTGATGTCGTTTTGGCTGCCTCAAGCAGCATCCTACGCCGAGGTCGCGATCGACTTTTCGACCAGTTATCGGTCATCGGAGGGCTATGTTGCCGGATCGCCGACGGCCCATCCGGATTGGACGGGCAGCAGCAACATGCAGGTAACGCCGACAGGAGTGGGAACACTGGCGAACCAGCTTTCAGGGGTGGATCCGATCTTCGGTACCACCGGGGCACTGGATGCATTTCCGAATCACAAGTTCGGCGTGGGAGATCGAATTGAGATCCGAGCTCAGTTGCGATTTGATTTGTCCGGCAGTCTTTCGACGCAAGAGATTGCGCGTTTCGGCTTTTCCCGCGACGCTTCCTCTGGGGTGATCGAGCAAGGGTTTGGAGTCGCGTGGGATGAAGGCTTCAGCCAGCCGTCGGAACAACGCGGCCACATTCGGTTCTTTCCCGACTTCAATGATTTCATTCTCGCCGATGGTGCAGCGCCGAGAAATGTCAACAACTCCTTTCAGATCCAGGGGCGGTTTGCCGGGCTGGGAGCAAACGACCGCGAGTCGAATCCGTTTGACATCACGTACGCTGCGCGTCACACCGGAGGTGACCTTTGGAACGTCGAAACCCTTTCGATCACCGACCAGTTCACCAACGCAACCTTCTTTTACGACTTCAGTTTCCAACAGCCGCAGACCTTTCAGTTCGATGGGCAGAACGCCGTGCTCGGCCAGGATTTGGTCGTTCAGGGCCGCAGTTCCAATGCCGTGACGGCGACGAGCGATTTTATTTCGTTCTCGTATCAAGGAACTCCCGTGTCGGCTGTGCCGGAACCTGCCTTGCCGGGCTTGATCTTGGCGATCACCGGGGCGTTGTATCTTCAACGGCGTCCGGGGCGTCGCTGATTGACCGCTACTATACCTCCCGTTGCATCATCGTTAGCACTCCCAACGATCCACTCCGCTCGGCCCGATCAAGAGAATCAAGATGAACACTGTGAAGCGAACTTGCTCGTTGCTCCTGCTTTCGGCAATCGCGTGCTTGGCGACTCGGTCGGCGGACGCGGCCGTGGTGATCCAGATGGACGAAGTGCCAGCGACTTCCAGTATCCGCCTGACCGGCAGCGGCACGATCAACCTGACCGATCTGAACTTTGAGTTCAGTGGGGCATTTGGCAGGCCTTTCATTCCATCGAACTCGACTGTCGGTTTTGGAGGATCCGGGAAAGGGTATTCCGGCGTGACCGCCCCGGGCCCCTTCGGAGCGGACAACAACTTTGGAATGTCGCAATCCAGTGGCGATGCGTTTATGGTCACAACCGATCTCAACCTCGGCGGGATGCTGTTTGTTCCAACCAATTACGTGTCCGAAGCACCGCTGTCCTTTACCGGTCGGATCGATTTGCAGACTTTCAGTTCGATGGGGGTCACCGATGGTGATCAGCTCGTTTGGACATGGGGTTCGGGGGCGAACGCCGACTCGGTGACATTGAACATCGGGACGACGGCGATCCCGGAACCGGACCTGTCGATCGTGATGCTGCTCTCTCTGGTCGTCTCGGCGATGTTCCGCTGGCGGCGTCGGGGATCGACGGTGGCGTTGAGGGCTCTCACTAATTTCGGCCGCTGTCGGTTTCGATCATGTTGAGCAGTTGATCGATGTCGATGGGTTTTTGACAGACGGCGTTGACCACTTGATCACCGAGTTCGTCATAGGCGTCGGCGGCGACTTTCCGGTCTCCGCTGACGATGATGGTGCGTGCCTTCGGGACCGCCTGATGGATCCGCCGAATGACCTTGCGTCCGTCACCGCTGCCGAGTTTCAGGTCAACGATCGCGACTTGGCATTGCGAGTCACTGGCCTGCGTGATCCCTTCGGTTTCGCTGTGTGCCAACGCGACGCGGAAATGACGCTGGTTCAAGACTTCCCAAAGCGACTGACAGAAGTCTTCGTCATCGTCGACGACCAGCACGATCGGTGCCTTGGCGGCGCGGGCGAGTTTTTCCAACAGGTCGTGAATGTCGACGGGTTTTCGCAGCACGTCCCAGGTCCCGGCGTTTTTCGCTTGCTGGGCGCCGTCGCTGCCGGCCCAGGCGGTGATCATGATGGCGGCCACCGAGGGCTGCAGTTTCTTGATTTCACGGTACAGCGATGCGCCGTCCATGCCCGGCATTTGGTAGTCCAACAGGACGACGTCAAAGCGACTGTCGCGGACGCACCGCAGCGCCGCGATGCCGTCTTCGGCCGTCGTGGTTTGATAGCCGAGGTCGTTGAGGATGTCGGCAAAGTTTGTCCGAATATCCGCATCGTCGTCGACGATCAGGACCTTTGATCCGCTCTCATTCATCTTGGCTTGGTCTCTCCCGTGTGAACGGTTTCAGGTACACCGAAAACGTTGTTCCTTTGCCGAGTTGACTTTCCACTTCCAGTCGCCCCTGGTTCTTCTTCAAGATCGCAACGGAGATGGCCAACCCGAGTCCCATCCCCCGTGCCTTGGTGGAAAAAAGCGGTTCGACCACGCGAGCCAAGTCGTCGGGTTTGATACCGATGCCGGTGTCGGAAACCTGGATGACCAATTCATCTGCAGCGACCTGTCCGGCGATGGAGATTGTCCCCCCATCGGGCATCGCGTCGCGGGCGTTGCGGAGCAGGTTGCGAAAAACGATGGAAACCTGATTCGGATCGATGGCAGCTTGAAATCCGCTGTCTGGCAGAGTCGTCTCGATTTGAATGTTCGCCGGCATCGAAACGGAGGACACAATTTTGCGGAGCATTTCTTTCACGTCACAGGCAATCACGGCCGGTTCGGGCATCCGAGCGATATCCGAAAGCGCGGTGATCACATTGTCGATCATGCTGACCTGCCGATCAATCCTCTCCAAGTGTTCATGCACCTTTTCCGGCGAAGGGTTTTGAACGTTCCTCAGATAGTAAACCGATGTCCGGACGGCATTGAGGGGATTTCGGATTTCGTGAGCGATGCCGCCGGAGACTTGACCGAGTGTGGCCATCCGCTCGGATTTCAGCAGATCCGCCTGTGCGGCACGTAATTCAGCCGTTCGTTCCTGCACGCGTTGTTCAAGTTTTTCGTTGGCCAGAGCCAGTTGTCGCTGCACATTTTTGATGTCGGTGATATCACGAACGATTCCGGCGAACAGGATTTGATCGCCGACAGCCATTCGGCTGACGGCCAAGTGCATCGGAAACGTGGAGCCGTTTTTTCGTTTTCCGATCACCTCACGACCGATACCGATGATCTTCGCTTCGCCCGTCTTGAGGTAGTTGGCCAGATAACCATCGTGCTGTTCCCGAAACGGGCTGGGCATCAGCATGTTGACGTTCTGTCCGAGCATCTCGCTTTTTTCGAAGCCGAACAGCTTGATCGTGGCCGGATTGGCGGTCTGGATGACGCCGTTGCTGTCGATGACGATGATGGCGTCCACGGCGGCTTCCAGGATCGCCAACAGCACGGCTTGATCTTGATTATGCATTCCGCTTGCTCCGCTGCCTTTCCCGGCTAGGGGTAGATTTCGAGGTCGCAGGTTTTTTGGCGGGGGAGTCTGATTTCAAAGGCGGCGCCGTCCGGATGCATTCGAGCCGTAATGGAGCCGCGATGTGCTTCGATGATCCGCTGGCAGATGGACAATCCGAGCCCGGTACCGCTTTGCTTGGTGGTGAAGAAGGGTTCAAAGAGTTTTTCCAATTGTTCCCCGGACATTCCTGGTCCATTATCCAGCACCGTGAGTTTGACTTGTTCGCTGTCGCAATCGCAGACCAGTTCGATGCGGACCGGGTCGTGGCAAGCCGCCAGGGCGTTTTCAAACAGGTTTCGAAAAACCTGCTCCATTCGCAACGTGTCGACGTCGACCTTGACGTTGCACGACTCGAAATTTTCGATCAGTTGGACGTCACGGTGGGAATGGGAGACGGCGAGATCGTCCCAGACCCGCCGCCAAATCTCGGGCAATCCGACCTTCGCGGGACGCATCTGGATGGGGGCGGCAAACGACCGAACCTCCTCCAGTAAGCACTTCAGGTCGTCGGTGGCTCGTTGGATTTTCTTCAGGTCGTGGAGGGCATGTTCATTCCCGGCGATCTCCAACCCCAGCATTTCGCTGGCGGCTTGGATCCGTTGCAGGGCGTTGCGGCTCTCGTGGGCCAATGCGGTCATCGTCTGCCCGATCGCGGCGAGCCTTTCGGACTGCAGCGCCCGGGTTTGTGCCGCCGTCAGATCGCTGATGTCGACGCCGACGGCCAGTACGGACGTCACTTCGCCGTTCTGGTTTTTGAGCGTCGTGTTGGACCACCGCACCTGGTAATGCCGGCCGTCTTTACCGATGACGGAGTTGACGACGCCACGCGTGTGCACGTCATGGGCGGTGCGAATGAAGACCTCTTTGACTCGTTCTCGGTCGTCCTCGGTGATGCAGACTTCGAACCAATTCTTTCCCTTCAGGTCGTCCGGAGTCCAACCGGTGAGTTGTTCCAGGTACGGATTCAACTGGATCACCTTGCCCTCCAGGTCCAAGACCAGCACGATCGCTTCGGCCGTGTCGAGAACCAACTCGGCGAACGCATGCTCTTTGGCCAATTCCGCCTCGAGTCGCTTTTTGTCCGCGATTCGACGCACCGTACTGCGCAAGTCGTCCGGAATGATCGGCTTGATGACATAGTCGGTCACGCCCAACCGGAACGCCGTGATGGTGCTCTGCATGTCGGCAAACCCGGTGATCACGATGATGTCGGATCCCTTGACCGATTGGATCAATTCCGGCAGCAGATCCTCGATCAATCCGTCGGGCAGCTTGCGATCGGAAATCACGATTTGAAACGCGTCGCGATCAGCCCGTGCCTTTGCTTCGGCCAACGAGCAGGCACCGACGACCTGATGTCCGTCCAGCTCTAGGATATCGCAGAGGTTGGTAAGCGTATCAGCATCGTCTTCGATAATAAGAATGCTGAGCGATTCGTTCATGGGCACCGGCGACGAAAAAAGAACGACGTCATCTGGAGAAGCAGCCGTTGCATGGTACACCGAGAGAAGGCGTTCTATCTAGGGTGGACCGTCCAGCTCAAGGCGACGGCTTTTCGCACGGACGGTGGCCCTTCCGGGCCGTCGTCCGCAGGACTCTCCCCGACGACCTGGAAAGGACGTCGTACAACGATCCGCACAGCGTTGACCACTAGGGATCGACCTCAAGCTGGTTGCAGATCCGCATCCCGATGGCCACCGGAAAAAGCGATTCCTGCGCCATCTGCTTTTGGTAGAAGCTTGAAACGCGACCGCGCAGAATGATCTGACCGTCCTGCACGTTCACCTCGACTTGCCGCAGCTCCCCCGATCCGGATTGGGCGAGGATGTCGCGAAAAAAGGCATCCTTGTCGCATGGGCTGGAGGAATCGGTCGGTTGCGGCGAGCGATCCCCGCTGGCCCCGCTGGCCCCGCCGCTGCGCACGTCGCTGCGATCGGGCGAGTTCCTGCTGCCGTCGCAGCCGCCCGCAGCGTGGCCAGTCTGTTCCGTTTGGCGGACTTCACTCGATTCCGCATCGGAGTCCAAATGGGAGGTACGCACGGTTGACATCGCAATCGACTCCTTTGGCACATCGTCCGGTGGCCAGGGACGTGCCCACGGGAAATACCTTTGGTTACATCAGTCAAAATCCATAACCTGCGAAAGTCATGCCCACTTGACAAAACCGACTCAATTCCACCGATTTTTGAGAAAAGAAAATTTGAGTTTTGATCCGGTTCGGCACTCTGCGTGCGGTGTGGGGGTGTGTTCACGAGTCCTCTCACGTGGCAGTTCAAACCATGAATGCACTCGCAAAACTCTTTTCCAACTCGTCGCTTACACGTCAGGTCATGGAAGTTTCTCCTTCCGCAGTCGTGATTGCGGACCATGAGGGGACCATTCTGTTTGCCAATGAGAATGTCCAGCATTGGTTCGGCTACGCATGTTCGGAGATCACCGGATCAACGCTTGATGGGTTGCTGCCGGAGATCGGCCGACGTGACGACCACGCACACTCGGCGCACGCAATGGCACAGGCACCGATCGGCATGGAACAGGGGGGGCCCCAACGCGTCGTCTGTAAAGACGGTTCGGAGATGGTGGTCGACGTCACGCTGGTTCCGGTCGAAGAACAATCCGAACCATTGATTCTGGCAAATTTTTCAAGGTCCGACTCGGACAAGCTCGATGGCCAACGGCTGGAATCCGAACGATACGACGCGATCGCCAAGATGATCAGTGGTCTGGCGCACGAAAGCCGTAATGCGCTGCAGCGTGCCGTTGCCTGCCTGGACCTGCTGGAACTGGACTTCAGCGAAAGTGATCGCCACCTGGAATTGTCTCGGAAGATCCGCCGTTCCCTTTCCGATCTGCTGGAGAACTACGACGAGGTCAGACGATTCGCCGCGCCGATCACGCTGAGTCGAACCGCGACCCACTTGGCACCCCTCTGTCGAAGCGTATTCGATGAGTTGCAAATAAAATGCGACGCTTGGGCGAACCGGCTCGAGATCGCGGGTGACGATAACGACGATGATCTCGCGTGCATCGACCGCGGCAAGTTCCAAGAAGTGTTTCATCAAGTTCTGGACAACGCGTTTGACCAGCCACAGGGTCGCGTCAACATCCGCGTGACGCATGAACGAGCCACGATCCGAAATCAGCCCGCCGTGCGGATCTGCATCCACAACGATGGACAGCCGTTTTACGCCGAAGCTCTGGTCCGTGCGTTCGAACCGTTTTACACGACCAAGCAACACGGGACGGGGCTGGGGTTGTCGATCAGTCGTCGAATCGTGGAAGCACATGGCGGCCAGATTTTCGCCCGCAACCCCGACGCGGGCGGCGCGCAGATCGAAGTCGTGGTGCCGGCGTTCTGATGATCGTCATCCGAATTCACCCAACGATTCCAAACGTAACTTTTTGACCGTGGCGTAAGCTTCCAGCTTGCGTCGGTCAGGCCTTGTCCGACACCCGACGGCACGCACAGCATGCCCTACGCAACGGTGACGCCAAGCGGGGTGTTTTTGTTAGCGGAAGGGCGCCAGCCCTCCGGTCTTTCACGGTGTTTTTGAAGCGCGACCGGACGGCTCGCGNNGCCCGAGGCCTGACGGCCGGCGGCTCACCATTCACTCAGCAGAACCCGACTAAATCGACAGCCCGCTCGCGCCGTACCGCTAACACCTTTAGAGCGAAAGCAGATGGCGTTGAGCGTACGCCACTTGGATGCTTGCGCCACTAGTTGGCTTTGTCGACGAAACCGTTGACGGTGATTTCAGTGGTTCCCAGACCGTGTTGGTAGCGTGGGTAGAGCAGCTCTTCGGGTAACTTTAAATCATTGAACATGTCATACGAGGACTGTGACGACTTCTGCAACTCCGCACCGAGTGAGCCGCCTTCTTTGAAGGACACAAAGTAGGGCACGCCGCCGTGCTGGGTTCCCCAGGCAGATTGGTCGCGGTAACGAATTTCCGCTTTCTGGATCCACGGCGTGACGGTGTGTTCTTCGGTTTGACGGCCACCGATGCGTCCGAACGACGTCAGTTGATAGGTGCGTTTTTCCGGTTTTCCCGGGCCCGCCGATCCGCTCAAGATGACTTCGGAACTGGGGTCTTCGCGAAAGCCGCGCGCTGCAGCGGCACGTCGCAGCCCTTGCGCGATCCGGGAATCGCCACTCGCTTCGATGCGAACGCCCAGTCCGGGTTTGAGCATCACGAGCGATTCGGGATCGACTTTTTTCATCAGTTCGATTGCGTCTTTGTGGGGCACCGTCGCGGCTCCGACCAGGGCGTGGGCTTGGCCGGAAACGTTGGTGGTGGCGGCGACGAGCATTTGTCGTCCCAGCATCTGGCGATCCGCAATCGAGACGCCTTTTCCGACGTAGTTCCAGACGACCAGCTTCAATCCCGTGCTGTAGATCTGGGAACCGGCGGAGATCCAACCGCCGGACAACAGGGTGATCGGTGTTCCCGGCCCGACCGCCAATCCGCCTTGTCGAAGCGTTTGGGCTGGGCCGCCTTCGAACAGATCCCAGATGGAAATTTCGCTGCCGCTGACCGTCAACAGGTGTCGGCCGTCTTGGCTGAAACCGACACCGCTGCCATAGGTTCGCCCGCCGCCGCGATACGCCAATTGCCGGCCGCTGTCGATTTCAAACACGCCAACGCCGCCGCTGTTGTCCATCACCGCAAAGAACTCGCCACTGGGATGCAGGTAAAAGCGATTCTCGTACACGCCAGAAATCGAGTACACGATATCTCGCGTGGAAAAATCGTAAAGGGAAACCGAGGCGTCGTTGCCCAGCAATAAACGACTGCCGCCGATCAGTTTGGCCATGTACTGTGAGCGACGTCCGAACGAGCCTTTCGACTCCGGGATCTCCCAACTGGCTTCCGCCCGCGCCGTGGTTTCGCCGACGCCGACGCGATAAGTACAGAATCGAATCGGCTGGCTCCAGTATCCGCCGACCTGAACACTCAACAGCCGCGATTGCTGCGCCGAATAGTCAACGATCCGCTCGTCATCGAGAAACACGGGGCCTTCGACCACCGCTTTCGTTTTCGGGCTGGCCCAGTACAACCGCGTTTCGCCGCCGCTGCGACTGCTATTCTTGGAGAACGCGCCCACGGCAACCCACTGAGCTTCGCCGCCGACGGGAATGGCCGCCGAAACGGAATCGCTTTTCGAGATTGGGAATCCGGTTCCACCGGTCCCGAACACGGGCTGAGTCGTCGCGGAGGCGGAGATCACCAGTTGCTCCAAATCCGGAGTCTGAGCGGAAACTTCAAACTCCTGACGCGGCGATTGAAAGTCAAAGTTTCTCGGTCGCGGCGTGATGATCGGCGTCTCGGCAAGCAGCCGACGCAGCGTCGGATTCAACTTGGCGATTTCGACGCGTGCGTCCGTGCCATCCTCCTTTCGAATCGTGACATGGGTTTCGTCGCGGCTGATGAATCTGGCGATCACGGTGAAGCTGCCGGACGCATCGGACCATTCGCGCCAGCGGCCTTCCCCATTGGGAAAACGTATGTCGGTCAACTTGATCCGTTCGGTCAGATCGCGATTGTGGCGTTTGAACTGTGCCTCGACTTCGCCGGGAAGCACCCGGGTGACCACGGCGTCGTACCATTGGAACCAATACTTGACTTGAATCTGATCCCCCACACGCACCGGGTTTGCGCCATCGAGTTTGTTTTCTTCGCCCGTGATCGGCGTCTTGGCCAACAAGCTGCGTAAGCTTGGTGACAGAAGTGCGATGGGAATCGTGACGTCCGAACCGTCTTCCTTGCGGATCGTGACCTTGTCTTGGGTGCGTGAAATGTAGCGTGCGACGACCTTGAATTTCTCCGATGCATCGGTCCAAAGTCGCCAACGACCCTCACCGTTTGGAAACCGGATTTCCGCCAGGGGAAAGGTGCCTTCCTTTTCGAACGAACCGTAGTCGTATGCCACTTCCACTTGTCCGGGAAGAACGCGTTTGACGATCCCGGGATACCACTTCGAAAAGTACTGGATTTCGATGCGATCGCCGACGCGAACCGGGTTGGCACCGTCGATCATGTTTTCGTTGCCGGTGACCGGAACCTTCAGTACTTGTTTCCGCAAGTCGGAAGAGAGCTTGTCGATCGGAATCGTCATTTCCGAACCGTCGGCCTTGCGGATCTTGACTTCCGTTTCGGTGCGCGAGACGTAGCGTGCTTCGACGCCGAACTTGCCGGAACTGTCTTTCCAGACCATCCACGCCCCTTCTCCGTTGGGAAAACGCGTGTCCTCCAACGTGAACTCGCCACTGGTTATTTGTCCGCCGCGATCGTATTCGACCGTGACGGTGCCAGCGGAATAGGACTGCACGGTTCCGGGGTACCAGGTCCGAAACCACTGGACTTCGACCTGATCACCGACGCGGACCGGTGCGATCGCATCGGTGGGGCGTTGGGCGTGCAGTGTGCCACAGGGCAAGCAAAGCAGCAGGAAACAGAAGGATGCGTGCAGGGAAACCCTGGAACAGAGCGGTCTCATCGGATGAAGCAGTGCGGTCAGGAAAGAAAAGGGGGAATCGTTCGCTGCGAACCACCTGGGGTGATGGCACTAAGATAGCGAAATCACGCGAATGGTTCCCCGATGCCGCTTGGTCGGCTGCAATTCTCGTGTGTTCCTGGGCTCCTGCCTGGGAACACAGTGTCTGGGAATACAGTGTCACGGAGGCTCCCGCCCAATGCCATCTACTTTCGCTGTAAAGGTGTTAGCGGAACGGCGCGAGCGGGCTGTCGTTTTTGTGAGCCGCGACGCGTAAGCGGCCGGGCATTCCGACGTTGCCCGAGGCCTTA
>NZ_JANZKV010000057.1 GCF_025060895.1 Stieleria sedimenti
CGCAAGGGCGGACGCTGGAAATGATCACCGATCAAATGGGAACCAAGATTGGTACGGAGAAGCTTCGCAAAGTCGTCGGCACGATCGCTGACGGCATGGAACCGCATCGTGAGAAAGCTCAAGTTGAGGAACTGATGAAACTGATTGGCAAGGCTCGTGACAAGAAACAAACGCCGGTATTGTCGGTCAGTCGTGACGGCGTCGCACTGGGTCTTGCGCCATGGAGCTTTTTCGAGATGGCCAGTGTCGCGTGCGTGAGCGTGTTGGCCGCCGGCAAGAAACTCGGCACGGTGTACTTGGGCTGCGTTCCCGAGACCAATCAGGCCACTCTTTCGAATCAACTTACCAATCTGCTCAAAGCAACCATCCGTGGCTGCGGCGATCGCGTCCCTGAGATTGTGTACGTCAGCGACGCGGGCAAGATCGAAACGGCTTACTGGAAAAACACGTTGCGGGCATTCTTCGTCGATGGGCGGCGGATCAAGATTACTCGTGTGGTCGACTACTACCATGCCGCTGAACGTCTGACTGTGATCGCCGACGCATTGAAGTTTGGCGGGGACTCTGCAAAACGGGCCAAGTGGCTTGAACATGCGAGGTGGTTGCTCCTACAGCCCGGTGGCCACGGACGCATGCTGCGCAGTATCGCGAAGATGCGTCAGCTCTATCGCTACACGGCATCAGCAACCGAGGAGGCGGAGAAGGCCGAACGGTACCTTCGTCGTTATCATCGTTTCATGGACTACGCGTCCATGAAATCACGAGGTTGCCCAATTGGCAGCGGCGTGGTGGAATCAGCTTGCAAGCAGATCGTCAGTGAACGGATGAAACTGTCGGGAATGCGTTGGAGCAAGGAAGGCGGTCAGCGAACGATGACGCTACGCTGCATCTTGCTGAGCGGAATCTGGGACACCGTGTATAAGAAATGGCTTGTAGGAAAACCGACCGTCAGGGACCTTATCAAAACCGAAGACGCGTGATTGGCGAATCGAGCCGCGCATCACGCGGATCGCACCCGTGTGATGTGAATTAGAGTGAATCGTTTGGTATTATCCGAGCGCGGCGCTGTTTCGTTCGTTAGATTCAAGTGCCAAACGAAGATTATTTACAAGTTCGAGATTGCTTCGGGGATCGGATTTCAGGCAATTCTTGAGTGTACGTCCTGCATCCACAAGCGGAATCGGTGTAGGGCTCTGGTAATGTTGACGTTCGGGCTCACGAATCCACAGAATTCCAGTTTCATCGTGTTGTCCCGTCTTCACTGACAAGAGCGTGAAGAGTTCAAAGAAAGGAACTTCAACGCCGCGTCCGTTGTCGATCACTTTTCCCAACTCTACCGTCGTGTGTATACCGCACTTGACGAGCATTGATGTTCCCGAAGAAGTTGTTTGGAAGAGCATTGCTGTACCAACATGGCACTCGTCAAGTTCAGCCTGACACTCAAGCAAGGCTTCCTGGCTTTCGAACTCAAAGCGAAACTGCTCTGCCATTAGCTTATTGAGGCGAAGCGGAACCGGAATTTTTAGAACACGAATCACTTCATCGATTGATTTCGGAACATACGCAACCTTCGCATTCAGATGGGGGACCTGACCTAACGCCGACACCAAGACGATCGTTGCGTCCGGCATGCGGCGTTCGAGTTCGCTGATTTCCCCATCGAGTTCAAGGTATCCAGTCAAGATCGCTGGCGGCGCAGAGCGCCGCTTCGTCAATGAATTGTCGAACAGCTCAGGTTGCAGGAAATGCCAGTATCGGTGTTGCAGATAAGCGATTGTATTCGAAAAGTAGACGCCTAACTGAACGTCATGCGATGAACACATCGCAGAGAAAACTCGCCATGACATTTTCTCGAACAGACATACTCGATTCCACACGACGGGGCGAACTCTCTCCAGCAAGACTTGTCGGAGCGCAAGTGCAAAAAATTTGGGGCCCAACGAGCATGATGTCAGAAACGGCAGAATTGACAGTCCTTGCGAAAGGGTCTTCCATTTTGAATCAGTCGGTTGACTATGAACTGCGCTTCGTGAGAATTCGTAGAATCGCTTAAGCTTTTCCGGGAAGACAATCGGCGATTCCGACCAAAGATCGGAGACAAACACTTCGACATGCTTGGAGTATCGGCCATTCATTGGAAATTGAACAACACTTGTGCGGCCTTTGCCTCCGATGTCCCAAAAGGGGGTTCCTTCCACAGTGCTGTCGTCGCCGAGGAATTTTGCGCAATGTTGCGTAGCGGAAATCCCATGGTTAAATGACACCCACTGAACCCATGGGTTGAGAGCACCTGTGGAATCGGTGGTTGTGCTGAAGATTCCCGATTCGCGTTTCATTCGTTCAAGTGCTGGAAGCTTACCTTCAGCCATAAATCGATCCATGATAGGACCCGCGATTTCGTTGACTTCCAGGATGATGATCTGATTGTTCATTGTTTTTCATCCACGACTTGCAAGTTCGTTGGCAATATTACTTGCTTTCAACGCGGTGTCGGACGAAGAGATGTAGTCGAATTCACCTTGACGTCCGACGAGTCGAATACCGTTTTCTTCAACGAAAAGTTTTTGTTTTTGGATCTCGTCAAAAGTCGTTCGCCTGTATATTGGATACGCATTTCTTGTAAGGGCGGAGCCTTCGAAAGATAGGTTGTTTGTGATTCCGAGTTCGTCAAGGTGCTTTTCGAATCTCGCCCGGTAGGCGCCAACGTCGATGTCTTGATTGCTGTCAACCGTAATTTCACAGCCAAAGTAATCACTGCCTTCGTGTGGCCCGTAATAGGCTGAAAAGACCGTGATTCGTTTCCAGTCGCCGGTTTGCGAAAAGTTATGGACTACGGTTGCGTCGCGGGAAAGCGACAAACGCGTTTTGTAAAACAGGCTTAGCAAACTTCTTGATTCGAAGGCTGTCGGTTGCTCCAGCCCCAGAAGCTCGTATAGAGCTGTGATAGGGATTGTCGAGAGCACGGCGTCGTAATGTTCGCTGCCAAGATTGCTCTCGATTTCGAATCGATCTTCTTGCTTCTGTATGGATTTGAGCTGCGTTCCCAGGAAGACCTTCGCACCGTCTTTAGTAATTGCTTCCTGCAAAGCTGCGTACATTGGCGTGAAGCCATCTTTAGGACGCACAAAATCTGTTTTGCCCAAATACGGCGCACCTGTTAGCGGAGACGGTTTGCGTTTGGCAAGCCTGTGCAAGTTCTTTCGAATCGATCCCCAGCGGCTTATCAATTCCAGTCGCTTTCTGGCGAACTCGAGGTCGATCTCTTCATCCGGAATGTCATACAAACGCTCAATGTATTTTCGCAGGCCGCTCCTTTTGTAAATGTCTGAACCGATGTAGTACTTTATAAAGCTGGGGACGTTCGATTTGCGGAAGTGCAACGCCTTGCTCACGAGCACATTGCTCAGGGCATACGAAAAGTTCATAAATCCGTTGTCGCTCACATATCCTCGTAACGATAGTGGGTACGCATCGATCGATCCCTTGTTGGTAAGTGAGACGAATTGGCTCGGCACCGGAACGAGCACTGATTCCAATTCAGGAAACAGACGAATGAGTTGATGTCGTTTCTGGAACACAAACGTACCAATGTCATATGCCACTCCGTTGAATGTTGGGCTGTGATGCAGCCCGCCGAGACGGTCATTGCGTTCCAGAATATGGGCTTCAATTCCATTTCGAGCGAGAACTCTGGCGGCAACAACGCCGGCAACGCCTCCTCCAAGAATTGCAATTTTCATTTCACTTTCCTATAAGCTTCATGGAACAGAAGCCCGCAGTGGGTCAGTTGACTTTGCTGCTTAAGGCCATATCAACTTTATTGCGAGTTGCGGGTTGCGGGTTGCGGGTTGCGGGTTGCGGGTTGCGGGTTGCGGGATCGAGTGACGAAGCGCGATGACAAAAGCTCAGACGTTATTCTCTTCACATTGCATCGCTGTGCGCGCCACACGCATCTCGCTCGATGCGCACGAAGAAGAAGGCATTGGAAATACTCTTCATCGTCAAGCAGAGTTTCTTAAGCCTGAACAGTCGAATTGACTCGCCCCAGGTACCGAAGTACTGATAGTGAGAAGTCTCTAACCCTGCTTCCCTCACGGTCCGCTGCCACTGATACTTCCCAAGGAAACAGACGCCGATTCCACCTGTGTTCGCCCCAGCCGACCTAACGAAGCTTGCCAGCAACCGAGAGGAAGTGATTCTGTTGATAAGGAAAGAACAAAGTGTGTCAGAAATCATACCCTGCGGCATACATTCAAGAAAAACAATGTGCCCATCTGGCTTCAATCGAGATGCGGCTTTACGAAGGATATCGATTTGCCTGCGACGCGTCTCGAGATAACCTCCAACGACAAAGTGGTGTAGCACAAAATTAAAGAAAATGAGGTCAAATGAATGATCAAGGCCATCCACGAATTCCGCGGATCGGAGCTCAAGAGCCTTACGTGCATGTGGTTTATTTCGTTGTAAAAGCAACTCTGAATTGTCGAGTACGGTCCCCGTTGCTTCTGGATACGCAGCAAGCATTTTGTCGGCGAACACTCCGTTCCCACCTCCTACGTCAAGAAAGTCGAAGGAGTTTTTCAGGGACTTCTGATGCTGGATCCATTCGCATAGAGCATTGAACATTCGCGGATTCATGTACTCGCGGTCGAAGTCACCCAACTGTTCGTCGGTCAGTTTGCGAATTGAATCCGATTTGGCTGTGTCAGTGACCATTTGATTTTGTTTCTTTAGCAAACAGGAACTATTGGCAAATATGTTTCCTTACTCACCCATCCTCTGACTTCACAATTCGGAATGTATTATGGGGCTGAGCCCGTCGACCGCAGGCCAGTCGGGAAGGAAGCCCATCATACTCAAAAGGCACCTTGAGGGTTCAGAATTGACGAAGAGCAAGCATCTCAGATTTACAGGTGTTTGTCGTCTTTCCACGCGGAAACTGGCAGAAATGAAACTGTGAGTGGAGTCCGATCTCATTCTCCCAGAGTTTCCAGCATCTGCACGACACGTTCGGCGTTCCGATTCCAGTTAAGTTCGGTTAGCACCCTGCGACGCCCAGCCGCACCCAGAGAATCGCGAAGGGCTTTGTTCAGAATCATACGTGAGAGCGCAGATAGGAACGCCTGATCGTCTTCGTGGCGAAACAAAAATGCTTCTTGGTTGTGCCTCGCCAGGTCACGGATGTTAGGCATGTCGGGCGCGACGACGGGAATTCCCATCCCCATGTATTCTAAAATCTTCATGGGACTTGCGTAGAAGGTTGCGCGCGGGCTGACCGCGATGTCCATAGCCGCAACGTAATCCCGAACGAGCTTATGTGCGACACGCCCCGTCAGTGTCACGCGATCAGTGATGCCAAGCTGGCCAATTTGCTTGCGGATTGCTGATTCGCTCGGACCGTCTCCGACGAGCAATAGATGGAGCGACGGGTGCTGTGGTGACAGACGATGAAACGCCGAGCACAATGATTCGACACCATGCCAGGGGCGTAAGATTCCGGTGAACCCAATCACCGTCGAATCAGCCGGTATACCGAGGCTCTTCCGGAATAGATCTCGATCCTTTGCTGACCTTCCAACCGAAAAAGTCATCGGATTCGCTCCATTGGGTAAGACCGACACCCGCTCATCCAGCAACTGATGCTCCGAGATTAAGAACTCTCGCAGCGGCGTCGAGACCGCGAAGACGTGGTCAGCCAGTCGGCAAATTGAAGATTCGTATTGCCTCGCCAGTCGTGGAAAGAACAGCCCGCGATCGTGGGCAACCCGCTCGTAGGCGAGGGGCGAGTTAACTTCCAGAAACACAGGAATACCCGCGGAGCGCCCTGCATTCACTGCCGCGTTGCAGAACGTGTTGTACCGATCGTAAATCAGATCCGGCTGAAACTCCTTGATCACTTGACCTAGGCGGTGCTTACCGACGAAGTTGTAGCCGAGTTCTGCAAATTCATAGGCGACGCGCGGCAGCCATCGTTTCATGTGATGCACCAAGCCCGATGGCGCCGCTGATGATACGGACGGAAATTCCGCTTGTTCGTCCACCAGCGAGACAACCCGAACTTGATGACCGAGTCCACGAAACGCCGATACCATTTCGCGAATATGAATGCCTTCGGCGCCGTCGGCGAGGGTTCGATGGTGATATAGAATTCGCATTGAGATTGCCCGAGCGACAGAGCCTATCGCTCGGGGCCTATTCAAGCGGAATTAGACCGCATATCCAAATCGAAGACATCGCCCATGCCAGTGGGACACGCAAGCGACCGGTTTGGAGACAGGGCAAAGACGGCCACTAGATTGCGTTACTACGCTGTGAATCAGCTAGAATCGTTGGTCGCTCTGCGATCACTACGTCCCGCAACGGATAATTGCGGAGCAATCAACGACTGATATTTTCAACATAAGTTGGTCGTAATACTGCGTAACGTTTCGACCAGCACCTGAACGTCTGCCATCGTATTGTAAACTCCGAAACTCGCGCGAACGGTCGGACGCCAACCTTGTGACTCGTGTGCCAACTGAGCGCAGTGAAATCCACTACGAACGCATAGGTTCGCTCGATTCGATAACATCCGCGCCGCGCTGTGGGCCTCCAATCCGTCAATATGGAATGCAACGATGCTGCCACGTCCCTCAGCATTTTTGGGTCCAACCACCGAAATACGCGGAATCGTCGCAAGTTGATTAACGAGTTCGGTAGTCAGAGCGTGCTCGTGTTCACCAATCGCGTCGAGTCCGAGGTGCTCCAGATAATCGCAAGCCGCGGCCAGCCCGATGGCGGCTTCATACGCGGGCGTACCCGCTTCGAGTCGCATCGGAGTGTCCGCGAGTTCGTATCCTGTTTCGCTTACTGAATTGACCATCCCACCGCCCCAAAGATTTGGGCTGAGGTCTCGAAGCAGGTCTCCCTTGGCGTACAGCACACCGATCCCAGTCGGGCCACCCAACTTATGCCCCGAAAAACAGAGGTAGTCACAGTTTAGACTTCGCACATCAATTTTTTGATGAGCGATTGATTGATTCGCGTCCAGCATGACCAAGCTACCAGCCGCATGAGCGGTTTCTATCAGTGCTTCGACCGGGTGAATGGTGCCGTACGCATTGGCGATCGTGCTGAAAGTCGTCAAAACGGGGCGTTTCTCGGTCAACAATCGCTCGAACTCATCATCATTGAGATGTCCATTTGCGGTGAGGGAGACACCGTGAAACTTTAGGCGATCTCGCCAAGGAAGCAGATTGCTGTGATGTTCACCCACCGAACCGAGAACGGTGGTGTTGGAATCTAAGCTGGAAGCCACTAGGTTGATTGCCTCGGTCGCGTTGCGGACGAATACAATTTCGTCAGCGTCCGCATTGATGAAGCTACCGATTGTTTCGCGAGCGTCTTCATATTTTGCTGAAGCTTCCTCGGCCAAAAAATGGACACCACGACCGATTGTACCAGCCATGTTCCTATAGCAGTCGCTCACCGCGTCAATAACACAATACGGTTTAAGATACGTGGCAGCAGAATCAAGATAGATGACCGGACGTCCCGCAACTTCTCGAAGCAAAGCAGGGAATTGGTCACGAATAGTGGCATGATCGATCATCAAACTGGTTGCATCGCGGAATCAATTAAGTTTGAGGACTGGCTCTTGCAGTGGCGAAACTTCCCAGATTCTTCGGGCCGAATCAGATAAGCTGTGCGCACCGAAAGATGTCGATGCTCTCCTGCCCATGCAAGAAAACGGTCTGCGAGCGACGATTCATCGATAGACCTATTCGCTTGAGGAACAACACGTAGCGTCCACTTGCCGCTTTGGCTTTCCGTCAACTGAAAATCGTTGACCTCTGGTTCATTCGCAAAAAAGTTCGCAACCGCCTCTGCAGTAAGCACCTGTCCGGATTTCGTGACAAACGCATCGTCAACACGACCTTCCAGATAGATCCTCGGAGAATTACGCCCACATCGGCAAGGGGCATCATCTAGTCGCGCGAGGTCGCCGATGTCGTATCGAATAATTGGCATTGCCAAGTTATTCAGATCGGTCACCAAAACCCTTCCGACCTGACCCGGCAAGACTGGTTCTCCGTTCCGAACGACTTCAATAAGATGTTGGCTGGTCAGTAGATGCATTCCGTTCGTGAACCGGCAATCAAACGCCATCGGCCCCATCTCGCGACTGCCATAGTGCTCCCGCAGCGTGCCACGAAAGGCAGTCTCGATTTCTTCTTTCCAAGTCGTCGGAAAGTTTGCTCCCATCGGGCGAATGACGGGAATCGGTTGCGGCTGATCACCAGTGCGATGGATATATTGCGCGAGAGCTCGAAGATACTCCGGTAGCGCCGTTAACTGCAGGGGCCTTTGTTTGCGAAGTGTTTCAACGCAATGATGCAGCGCCGCTTCGTCACCGTCCAGTGGTAAAGGAGGCAAGGTCGTTCTTGCGCAGATCCACGTGTCCATGACTAATCCGCGGAGATCACTTACGGCCTCCTTGTTCCACTTAACTCTACGCGACGCCATCGCAAATAACTGGCCGGAAACGGAGTCCTCGCGATCGCTCTCGATGCCACAATGCACGCTGCACGCGTCAGGCGGGATTGACACCTCGCGTGTTCCGTAGCGATATGGGCTGTCCTCGGTCAGCGCAACCATGATTGCGGCCCGACCGATATCACGCCGCTCAAAATCGTGAATCACCATGACGCGGCGAGTGGTTCCACGGGTACCGATATATTGCCAATCTGGATTTCGGCGGGACTGTACAGAGAGTCCGTCGGGGAAATTCGTCTCCAGATCAGCCTTTGTCGTGATGGGGAATCGTTGGATATCCTCCAATGTCTTAAGACTGTCCGCGCTGATTCCGTGTTCTGACCATCGCTCGCGGTAAAAGGATGATTCTTCCTGCGCCAACAACACCAACTGCCGCAGTTGTTCGAACTGCTGCTGGCGAACTTTTTTGAGCGGCCACCGCTGCTGCCGTCGAATCTCGCGGGCGAGTGGCGTAGCACGGCTACGTGTTGGCGCGAGGAGCGCAGGGAGGGCGACCGCCTGAAAGACTTGGCCATAAATCCACGAAAAACGCATATTGAGCTTTTTGCTTCTGCAGGTTGCTTATTCTAACCGACTGCGTCAGTCACAAAGTTTCGTCAAAACACAGTCCACGACGCTGGTCAAGAATTCCCGCGTCACGTGACAGTGAAGTCTTCTTAATGCCCGTATCGGACGTGTGACCATGTGTTCAATTTCAAGCGAACTCTGTTTGGCGATTTCCTCAAATTTGGCAATAGTCATTTGATTCAGGCCACCATCAACTTCGCAAAATCGCATTGCCCCATCGTCACGGAAGTCACGTCGCCACCGACAAAGCGCGGATTCGGAGAACATCAGGTGGGCCCAGGGGAAAGGCGAAAAAAGATGGCCGCCCCGAGGATGATACCACGTCGGCCCGAAGGACAGAATTGCTGCTCCACCGGGGACCAATAAGTCTGACATAGATTTGAGGACCAATCTAGGATCCTTAAAATGTTCGAACGCATCGATTGAAACGACTACATCGGCTGACGCCCTGGATAGCGTGCTAACGAATCGGCATCGGTTTGCAACGCCTGCCTCGACGGCACGTAGGCGGGCGTGTTCGAGTACACTTTCGCGAATATCAATGCCAATCACGGAAACGGCGCCGTCGAGCGCAAGCTCAATGCTCCCCTCACCATGGCCACATCCGAAGTCAACAATCGTCTTCGTCTTCAGTAACTCCCAATGTTGGTTTCCAACAACATCAACCAATCTCGCTTTGTAATTCAACAGGTGCGATGACCGCGCATCTGATTGGCCGATTTCACCCGGGAACCAACGACGCAGAATATGGTATCCCAAATTTCCTCCGATCCTAATCATCACGATCCCGTACTGTCATTGCTTAATCGCTGGACCTTTTCCCATTGTGGCGGCTGACGATTCAAAAGTCCTCGTAGTATCCCGATCGCAATGGCGATTTGACTCATGCCAAAGTAAAAGAGTATGCTACCGAGCGACGTTCGACGTAGCAGGGGGATCAATAGTGTCAGAAGAATTGCAAGGTAGAACGCGACTTGAATCCACATCGCGATGGTAATGATTCCGCCCTGCGAAGCCAGTGTGACACTACTGACAAGGCATGCAACCAGAAGGATCGGGGAAAACCAACGCAGTAGCTTGTGGGAGATGAATTGAAGCCAAATACATGGCTCGTTCCATCGCGGGACATTTCCACGCCTGATTAACTGGATGGCTCCCGCAGCGATTCGCGTCCGACGATTAAACTCTTGTCGCGCTGAAAGTGTTCCGGTCTCACTGGCCCTAGCTAGTGATTCGTAAACGACGCGGTGTCCCGACCTAATCACGTTCATTGAAATCAAAAAGTCATCGAGGATCGTATCGATCGGAAGCGTTTTGAAAAGTGAACGGCGGATGACATACATTCCGCCGTCCACACCCATCACGCTTCCCACTCGAGATTCTGCACGTTGGATTCGTCGTTCCAGCTGATAATAGAGGGATTCACCGGATTGAAACTCACGATCGCTGCCGATCAACCGTACCTCGCCGGTGACCGCGCCGACATCATTGTCAGCGAAGTGATGTACCATTTGCATAACTGCGTCACGATGAAGTGAGACGTTCGCATCCGTAAACAGAAGCAAAGGATGCGAAGCGTTGTCCACCAATCGATTGACCGCTGCGGCCTTCCCCATTCGCGGACTTTCCGCGTAAACATGAATCCGTTCACTGCTTCGCGAGTTGGCCACGTCAGAAGTGTTGTCAGTGCTTCCGTCGTCAAAGATCACGAGTTCGAGTTTCTCGGCCGGATAGTCTAGAGCATGGAAGTTGTCAATCTTGGTGTCAATGACGTCCGCTTCGTTATGCGCAGGAACCAGTATGCTAACGGACGGCATGTCATTCATCGGTTCCGTAACGCAACCACGTCGAATGAGCACTGAAAGGAGCGGGTAAAGGGCATATGTGTGGGTAAGCAAGATTAACGCCGCCCAGAAAATCAGTTCGGTCATCGTTCCGGTTTCCATACCCCGATGGCGCGTCCCGAGATCAACAACCCCAGTCCCATCGCAGAAGCTATGTTGACCATTAGAAAGTAATAAGCAACGTAAACAAGACGGATGCGACGAAACAACGGAATGAAATGAAGCAACGCAATCACGTACCCGACTAATTGAAGTGAGAGAAGTACGGTATAGGTATTTCCTGTTGCTATGCCGGTTTGCTCACAAATACAAAGGACAGTCGAAGTGACCAGCATGGTCACCAAGAAGATTGGGCAAAGCCAACGCAGAACCTTGTGTGCAAAAAGCTGCAACGCAAACCAGCCGACGCGGAAAGGATTTAGGGTCGCAGGAACTTTTATGACGGCGCGAAAACTGCGATTGACGATCCGGCGTTTGCGTCGGAACTCGCCTTGAAAATCCGGTGCCGCGTCCTCAAAGCAGACGGCCTCTGGATCAAACACGCCGCGGTGTCCAGCGGCAACGACTTTTAATGGAAGCAGAAAGTCATTGATGTCCTCCGCTTCCAGCGATTCAAAAAACTCTTTGCGAAGAGCGTAGATCGCTCCGTCCGCACCGACGACGCTGCTGAGTCGGCTCTCCCAGGCCTTTAGCATCAACTCGATCGACCAATAGATGTTTTCCGAATCAGACGAGGTGGATTGGTCTGTATTCGCGTAGCTTTGACGACCAACCGAGTATCCGATGTCGGGATCATCAAAGTGCCGTAGCAACTTGTTCAGTGCATCGGCTTGGAAGATTGAATTCGCGTCGGTAAAAACGAGGACGTCGCCGTTCGCTTCGGGGCAAAAACGCGACAATCCGGCAGACTTCCCACCGCGAGGTTGCAGACGACACAATCGAATGCGTGGATCACCGTAACCCGCAACGATTTCGTCAGTTCGGTCGTCCGATCCATCGGAGATCACCATGATCTCAAATTGGCCGGAAGGGTACTCCAAAGCAAGCGCATTCTGTAGTTTCTCGCCAATGACGCCCTCCTCATTGAAAGCGCTGATCACCAGCGTTGCAGTCGGAACCGCGTTGCCGACCGCGAGTTTTGGCCGCAATCTTGAGAGGAGATACAAGCCAACGGGGTACAGCAAAAACGGAGTCGCAAATCCCAGGCACGCGACCCAAAAAAGAATTTGAATCACAGTCACGTCGCAAATCGAAGATTTTGGCGGCCGGATAAATCAATCATTGGGATTGGCCTGAATCACCACACGGACTTTGTATTCCGATCGATACTCAATTGGCGTGTAGCCAATATTCTCAGCGACACGTTTTGGGCCACCTTTGGTTTCATGCCAATCAAGTGGCAAGGTGTAGCCATCGTGCTTCCATTCTTTCCGCCGCTTGACTTGCAATTGTGTTCCATCCAGCCCTTCAATGTGGACGACGATTTCATCTGTTCCGTCACCAAAACGAAATCCGCGCTTTTCAAGTTCGACCATATGCGTTGGTGAAAAGTGCCAGCCGACATAGATGCCTTGATCTGCACGAATCGTATCAACGATTTCTATTTTGCGTTCTTGTGGCAAAATTTGATAAGACGTCCGAGCGTGCGATACCTTGCCAAAAATCGGCGAGTCCAAAACACGCGTCATCATTCGGCTGTAATCGCAATCCCACGTCCAATCTCCCTGGTTTTTAGTGGGACCGTCGTCGCCGACCGAAAATGCGGGATTGTTCAATACCGACGAGTCGTCAACCGCACGATCTGGGGACCAATAAGGATGGTGTGACGCGAAGGATGCCCAGAAGTTCGTGTCGGCCACAACTGGCTCGCCTTGAGTAGTCATGCCTGAAATGTGAATGCCATTGGCTAGTGATCCGATAACTGCGGTACGATTGGCGTGACCATCGACAAGACCCACATTTCCAATACAGAACGACATGCATCGTTCATCGGGGCCGTAGCGGAAATTTTCGAGGTCACGATTGACGATCCACATGCGGAAGCATTTGTCGGGTGAACGCGGATCGTCTCGATAGTGCCAGCGTGACCCAATACGCTCAATCAATGGTTCGCGTGAGGGAGGCTCGGGTGAAGGAGCGGGCCCTGCGAGTGCCTGAAACTCTTGAAAGCTAGTAAGTGTCGGTGACTGTCCTAAGCACCACTGATATCTCCCGCCTATTTCAGGTTCTTCACGAAAGAAACGCGACAAGATACTTAAACAGGAATCAGCAGCGGGCGAATTCTTCGTCTTCGCAACCGTTCGATCGATCTCAGTTATCAAGCCGAGTTGACGAGTTTTGAAGTAAAGATTTCGTTCTCTCAAGTTCCATTTGCGATTGGTTGCAGTGTCCAACGCCTCAATCTGAATGACGCCGCTCGCCAGGAAGCATTGTTCGTATCCTCCTACTCCGGGGCCTCCCTCCTGCTGCCCATACTCGCGTCCGCCGCCACGACGTGAAAGCAGCGAGAGGACATTGCAAAATCGAAATGTTGAGTACAGAGGTTTGTCATTGTCCAATGAGTCGATTTGAGCAATCCTCAGTCGCGCCCACCTGTTAGATTCAGCGTCGTCTGTGATGCCACAAACACAGTACGCAAGCAACTGCTCTAAGTAGTATGCTGATTCAACCGTATTCGTTGCATTCCAATACCCTGTCTTTCGAAAGTGCTTCCCCCGAGAAGTGCTTGCCTCTACCTCGGTCAATATCGAAGATTTGACAATTTTGTATGCACGCCCGAATTCTTCATGGTTACTCCACTCGATCCAATCGAGGGCCAATAAGTCAGCCAATAAACGCCGCGTCCTGAAGGAACAATAGACGCGTCTGTCCCGGTCTTGGTCCCAGAACCACGTTTTCGCTTCAGTCATCAGTTCCCTTGCACGATCATGATCACCATGGGAATTGTGAAAATGCGAACACATCGCCAATTGATGCGGTCCGGTAGGACGCTTTTCGATCATCGATACAAGCAATTTGTCAACGCCTTCCCATTCATCATCCCGCGGTAGCCATAGTCGGCCAACGCACAATCCTCCTGTAGATTTTAGTGGATCCACCAAAGAATCGATTAAATCGCTTGGCGACGGTTGATCGATCCACCAGTCTCGGAGATCAGGAATCGGGTGTCCGTTGCGACGCATTACCTCGACGTTACTTGTACCATCAGTTCGGACATTACTGTCGTCACCGAAAGACAAGAAAAATATACACGAGGCTAACGCTATGGTGAACATCGCTATGCCGATTAAGAAGCGGATCACTTGTCGGATCCATCAGTATCGAGGGTCGAAACGAAGTCCCGGAATTTCCTTCCACTGGAACGTATGTCAGCGCCGTCGACGATCGTAACCTCGAGATTATCAGCAAAGTACTTTTTAAGTTCAGCCGTCAGTAATGGGAGTGTCGATTCATTCAAGGACTGTTCGATTCTAAGAACTACCTCCCCGACAGATTCTTGGCGAGCTGCATAGTTGAGCACGATTGACTTTTCAGCCAGGTTCTTAAACACGTAGTAGAGTGTAAGACTTGGGAAATCTTGCTTATGCCCCCGAATCACCTTGCCAATCCGCCCAGTTATTTCGCGGATCACTGGGTGCTTCATCCCACACGCGCAAGATACTTCTGGGCCAAGTGTTATCGCATCGCCAAGGCGGTAACGGATGATCGGGAATGAATCGGACACCAAATTTGTGACCAAAATTTCGCCGTTTTCGATCTCAACGATACATGATTCCAAGGTGATGTGCATTGAGCCGAATGCGCATTCAAATGCAATGATGCCAGACTCTGCCGCTCCGTATTCACTGATGATTTTTTTGCCGAATGCCTTCGTTGCCTCAACTTGATATGCAGGAAAGATCTTTTCAGATGTGCCCTTTACCATCTTTAAGTTGTTGAGTGGCTCAAGATTTGGATTTGCGTTGATCGCTTTGGCAACTCGATACAACATTGATGAATATCCACCAACATAGGTTGCGTGCCTCAGTCGACTCGCAAATTGCTCAATTTCCTTGTCATCATAGGAGAACATCCGAAAGCGATTTTGTAATCGATCCAAAAACGCCGTTTTTATTCTTTTTTGACGGCTCAAGTTGAATCCCCACAGGTACCCGTTTCGCTCCCACGGTTCAACTCCGTGCCATGAGTAGCCCCTCAAGACTGCAGCATTGTGCCAAGCGTCCCACTGAAGGCTGCGGTAGAATACCAGCGGTGTTCCAGTGCTACCAGAAGTTTCGGAATAGACGAGTTTTCCAAAACCTTGCCGAATTTGAATCTCGTCTCGACAGGCAAGCAAATCTGGCTTATCCAACGTTGGAATCTTTGCTAAGTCATCGAGATGGCGAATCGAATCTGGCGACACTCCAGCTTCATCGAATATTCGGCGATAGTAGGAACTATGGTGAAACGAGTGGTCAACAAGCGTACGCAGTGATTTTAGTTGATGCTCGCGCAGACGCTCCACGCTCCAATGCTGGCTCTTCATCAAGAAATCGAGATTCGGAAGAATCTGTCGATTTCGTACTCGAACTCCTGCCTTGTAAATGTTCTTCCATAAGACGTTCATCGAACGCCCTCCTGACCACGATCTTGTTCAATTTGAATGAATAGATCGACAATGTCCTGAGCATTTTTATTCCAAGTCCTCGTTTTCAATACGAATTTACGTGCATCTTCGCCGATCTGATCACGAAGAATATCGTCATTGCACAACTCAATAATTGCTTGGACAAACGAAGACTCGCTTCTTCTATCGAATAGTTTTCCCGTTACTCCATCTTCGATGATCTCCTCGATCGGACCGAGACGCGGACCAACGGGTACGCATCCCATCGCCATGTACTCGAGTATTTTCATTGGGGATCCAAATTCGTTGGAATCGGGCATCACGCCAATGTCCATCGCGGCGACCCATGGATACACATCACTATGCGGGATGGCGCCCAAAAAGTGAACTTTGTCTTCGATTCCCGCTTCCATCACCTGCCTTCGGAGTTCTGGCTCGTGTTCCCCCCGGCCAACAAAGATGAATCTGGCGCGATCAAATTGCGCTGCGATCTTTGCCATTGCACCCGCAAAGAAATCGATCCCATGCCATTTTCGCAGGGATCCAACAAACCCGATCACCACAGCATCTTCAATTGCAAGCTTCCTTCGCTTCTGATCCCTAACCTTGTCGCGATTGATTTCCGCGACGCGATTTGAATTGATGGCGTTTGGTGAAACAGTCACCCTATTGCAATCGACTTTTGCATTGCAAACACATGACTCTAGAGCTTTTGAAACAACGACCAGTCCATTTGCGTTCTCCAGTACAAACCGCTCAGATTTGTGGAGCAGATTGGGGAAACATACGGGGAACCGACTGCCAAACTTCCCTGCGAATGTTGCATTGACCTCTACAATAATCGGGACGGCAAGCCGGTTGGCGGCTAGGACACCCGCGAAGTTGTACGAAGAGTATCGCTCATAGACAAAATCAGGTTGATACTCGGAAATTCCGCGTTGGACTCGAAAATATGAAACAACGTTGTACACAACTTCTGCGGATTGCTTCAGGAAACTTTGCAATTTGCGCGGCTTCCTAGCGACATTTGGATCTTTGGAATCCAAACCAGGCGATCGCTTTGCGCTCTTAGGGCAAACTATTTGAACTTCATGTCCCAAGTCGCGTAACGCCGCGACTATCTCAGCGATATGTACGCCTTCAGCGCCGTCGCCACGCGTACGATGGTGGTAGAGTATTTTCATTGAGTAACTAAGAGAAATTTTTCAGCCGATCCTCAGTGCGGTCGGAACCGCTCTTGATTCAAATGTGCGGACCACACTTTCCGCCACTCTGGACCAACTACAGTCTCTAACCGATTCGGTGATAGAACAAAGATCAAAATTGGATTCCAGGCATTCATCCACTGCAACGCCCATTGCCTTCCAATCCTCAACTGGTACGACTCGTCCGCAGCACGGGGTTTTAACAAAAAACGCATTGTCGCCAGCATCAGTTGCGACAACCTGCACACCTGTGGCAAGCGCTTCCAGCACCGCGTTGCAACATCCCTCTCGACGACTCGCCAATGCAAAAAGATCTGCGGCGCGTAGCCAATCGGCAACCACAGCGGGGGATTGGGGGCCGATGAATTGGACACGATTACCGATCCCTAGTGAATCAGCCTGCTTTCTCAATTCAATGCCCCACGGCGACGTAACCCCGCCCCCAATGCATACGAGTTGTACTCTAGTTCGATTCTCTAATGAGGCAAAGGCACGAATCAGCGTGTCGTGCCCTTTCACCGGCTTCAAATTTCCGACTGAGACGATCAGTTTGTTTGTATTCCGATAACCCACCGCGGTGCGAGCAGACTCCTTGTTTCCAGGGTGAAAGCAAGCGGTGTCAACACCGTTGGGAATGACTGATATTTTCCCCTTGGGAACACCCGCAAGGATTGCTGCATTTCGCAATGAATGACTGACGGCAATGACGCCGGTTGCTTCACTGAGTGCTTTGACTAATTGCCGCCCACGTGATCGCGTGCTAAAGAGCTCAACTTCCAATCCGCGGATCGTGATGAAGACTGGTATCCCACGTCGTTTTGCAACGCGCCAGCACCCCACACCTTCAGGATATCCAAAATGGGCGTCGAGAACGGCATCATCCAATATGGACTGTTCAAGCCCACAAAGCCACGTCTCGACGCATCGCTCCATCCATAGACTATCATAGGATTTCGCAATGCCTGGCAGATAGAACATGTTAGCTAAGTCCATGTTCAACGTCCTGTCCGGAAGTACCGAGTCTTTCACTCGCGGACGAACTAGTGGGAACCACGGTTGTGGAACGAGGGCGCGGACGGAGGTCAACTCAGACATCTTTTCCAGGCGGCGTCGCACGAATAGTCCCAGCAACGGATTCCGCTCTGTTGGCAGATTCGTGCAGACACTTAGCACATTCACTACTGGATTATCCTTGTACTAGGAATTGGCTGTGTAGAAGTCGATAGGTAACCGCTGGTGTTACTTTCAGATTTTGGCCGCGCAGACTCATATGCCCTTCGCTGGTCTCGGATCTGTTCCAACCAGGAAGGCATAGTTTCTGGCGAGACGACTTTTCCTATCGACCGTTTTTTTTGCGTGCTATCGAAGAGTGTTTCAAGCAACTCATCGCCTAAAGTCGATCGGTAGTGACCAGATTCCCAGTACCACCGCATCACTGTTTCCCTGTCGCTTGGTACAGGCACCGCTTCGGTCGTCGAATCGTTATACCACGAGAAATCCCACAGCCGTGTATCGTAATCTTGGCACAGCTGAGATACTTTCAACTTCCAGTTTTCAAACTCCACCCAACGATCGGTCGCATTTAAGATTCTAAGAATGTCAGCGTGGTAGGGATGCGTATACACTTCGATGCGTATTTCTCTCCGTTTGCACAGCCGCAGTAACGACTCGATTGCGCGAATTTCTTGCGACTCTTCGAGAGGTGGAAAGATTCTCTCTCGGCATTTGTCGTCGTATTCCGCGTTTTTTTGCTCAAACAACGATGCCTGTCCTTCCGATCGGATCAAGTTTCGAAACGCCTCTCCAGAATTGAAACCGGCGTCAGTCATGTTCGCCACGTACGGATTGCTTTGCAACAATACGGTTAGAATTGAATCGGAAAGTGCAGACAGTGACAGTGTGGAGGCAGTCGCGTCAGTTAGACGCTGCGGAAATCCAGGTGCGAACTTTTTCGTTTCATCGAGCGAGCGTAATCTCGCCCACATAGGCGATTCGTCAGTCGATTTGATTGCGACAGTTCCAGATCGCTGACCGGAATCCCCGGGTTTGCGAAGTACGTTCAGGAAGTCGACCCCGAGCACGACGGTTGACGGTTTGTGGTGAACAATTACATGTTCCAAATACGCTAGTGCGATTTCCGTGCCGCCACCTGGTTGCCCCAGGTTGTAGGCTGGTTTGAAGGCGTCGGGTAATCCTTCGCTGTCGGGATCCAGCCCGATGTCGACGCGAGAATTCCCCAAAAAGATTGTTTTGTATTCGTTTCGAACAACGCCGTAAGCCTTTGCCATCCGAACTTGGCGGATGGCCTTGGGCTTGAAGAAACTAAAACCAGTGTATCTGGGGATACCGAATCGCAGGTAGGGATCAATTGCAACGTTGAACCCCGCAACAAGCAGGGAGAGCAGCGTTAGCATCATGGCAACGCGATATAGATATCCCCGGCAGTCTGAGTCGCTGATCGAAAATTCAATTCTGCGAGCCATCGCCTCTTCTAAATCGGCATCCTTTTTAAGTTCCCCGTAAGCAGTCATTGTGCCGTTCAAAACTGAAAATACAGGAATTCGGATACTTCAGCCAAACTCAAAATCCCGACTAATGCAACCAAACTTATCAACAAAGACCAAGCCAAAGACGGCGTCCAAGTTAACGGAATCACTGGACCAAAACCTGCATCGGGCAAACGACTTATGGTGGACTGACTGGTGTATTCCCATGCGGGCTGAAACCGGCGCATGAACGATTGGGTTGTCGGCAATAGCCAAACAATGAGCGACAATCCCCCAATCCAGCCCAAAGCCATCACAAAGTTTGTTCCACTTGCAGAATCGCCATTTATCCCAAAAATCGCAAGTTGTCTGCTGATGCCGCCAAGCCGGTTGAGCAGAGCGTGGGGAAGCGAGATCCCGTTGCTACCGATCATCCCACCCACAATCTGATTCGCCGTCTCCAACGATGTTGCGCGAAAATAGACCCAAGCAAATTGTACCGCTATAAATGTGGTGGCGCAAGCGAACAATCGGTAGACCCACGTCTGCTTGACTCGCGAAAGCTGTTTGGTTTGGTGGCTCCATCCATGCTGAATGACCAAGTATCCGCCGTGCAATGCGCCCCATAAAACGAATGTCCATCCCGCGCCGTGCCACAGTCCGCCCAGCAGCATCGTGATCATCAGATTACGATACCTCCGCGCGTTTCCGCGTCGATTTCCGCCCAAGGGAATGTAGAGGTAATCACGCAAGAACCTGGAGAGAGTCATGTGCCAGCGTCGCCAAAACTCACTGATCGACTCAGACCGATAAGGCGCGAAGAAATTCAACGGTAACTTGATTCCAAACATTCGCGCCGCTCCGATTGCCATGTCTGAGTAACCGGAGAAGTCGAAATAGATTTGAAATCCATAAGCGAGTACTCCGATCCAAGCATGTACGAGGGTCGCCGATTGGCACGCTTGTGGATCATCAAATAGACCATTCGCATAAGGGGCAATACCGTCGGCAAGGACCGCTTTCTTGAACAGCCCCAATGCAAAAATCGTCAGACCGACTGACTTGTCGACTGCTGTCGACCGTCGAATCGATTTGATCTGCGGCATCATTTCGGCATGATGCACGATCGGCCCGGCGATCAACTGCGGAAAAAAACTAACAAAAAGCCCGTATTCCGTCGGCCTGTAGCGTTGGGGAAGGCCCGAGTAGCAATCGGCCAGATATGCAATCTGTTGAAAGGTGAAAAATGAAATCGCCAGTGGCAGCGCGATGTCGCCAAAGTGAGTCTCCGATCCCGTCAAACTTGCAATGTTATCTGCGATGAATCCTGCGTACTTGAAGTATCCAATTAGTGCGAGATTCGTCGCGACACCAGCGACAAGAACCAGCTTTGTCGGTTTCGCTCGCAAGTGAGCACCGACGAAATAATTGAACGCGATCGTCGAAAGCAATAGTGGCAGGTAGACGGGGTTCCACCACGCATAGAAGAACAATGAGCACGAGAGTAGCCAAACAATACGAGCCGAATAATTTTCTGAGAGAATCCGATTGCCGATCAGGGCAATTGGAAGCAGTAAGAAAATAAACTCGTATGAATTAAACAGCATGATCGCAATAATTGCGTCGCGTCAGAAACGACGTCAAGAAGTGCCCAGTTGTGGGATAGACCACAAGCCTGTCAGTACCGGAGAATCACAGGCTGGCAGCCTATTCCACTGCACCGTGTCCACTGCACCGTGGCTCAAATGAAGGAGAGCTGTGACTAAAACATCACGTAGACGGATTCAGAGATCTCTGCCGATTGCTCTTGATCAATCGGATGCTTCAACGCGACGCGTAGAATCTTATTGAGCATTGGTTCGAGGAGCTTTGCGCTTTGCTGGTCGCGCCAACGGGAGGCGATCGCCGACGCGATTTCGCCCGCCGGTGTGTCGTCGTTGCTAAACGCGGATGCGAATTCAAATTCCGCCGGCGAAGCGTTGCTGCCGGAGACATCTTCCCAAGTGCTGTCTCGCTGTTGAGCATTGGTCGGATCAATCAGTCCAAGCCCCTTTTTTCTTGCCTCCACAACACTCGGCCAAAACGCGGAATCGAATAGCTTTCGAATTTGTTGATGGTACTCGTCGTCAGGCTCCGCCTGTTTGACCGCATAGACATCCTCGTTCTCTAGGCCCTCGCCCTTGCCTTCAGGCCATTCTGGCTGCTCCATTTTGACAAGAATGCAATTGCCAAGTGCAAGAACATCCATTTCCGTTCGCATGAAGCAGCGATAGGCATCATACGGCGTGCAGACGATCGGCTCGCCACGAACGTTGAATGAAGTGTTCACCAAAACGCCGTAACCCGTGTCTTGATCGAATTGTTTGATTAAGTCGTAGAACTGGGCGTGATGTTCCCTTCGAACAGTTTGTATCCGAGCGGAATAGTCAACGTGGGTGACCGCAGGGATATCGGACCGCAACTGGCGGACGATTGGCAACAAGTCTTCTTCGTCCACTTCTTGGTCGCCCTGTGGAGCGATTCGTCGTTCTTCTTTCACCGGTGCGACGAGCAACATGTAGGGGCTTTCGCCTTCGATATCAAAATAGTCCGAAACACGCTCCCGTAGTACAGCCGGAGCAAAGGGGCGAAACGATTCACGGTACTTGATTCGTAGGTTCAGAGTCGTTTGCATTTCGGTGTTTCGAACGTCTCCGAGGATGGAGCGGGCGCCCAGAGAACGCGGCCCGAATTCCAGGCGTCCGGAAAAGTGCCCGACCACTTTTCCATCGGCCAACTGTTTCGAAAGAAAGGCGTTTCTTTCTTTCTCTGGCAGTTCACTGAACGGATAACCGTGTGTGTTCAAATACCCTTTGATTTCGTCGGCGGAAAACTCTGGCCCCAGATAGGAGCCACCTTGGTCCGACAACTCAGTGCGTTCCTTGCGTTCATGGCCTCCGTAGGTGTGCCAAGCATCCAACGCAACTCCGAGTGCACAACCCGAGTCGCCGGCGGCTGGCTGGATCCAAAGGTCGTCGAAAACGCCCTCACGGAGCAGTTTCCCGTTTGCCACGCAGTTAAGGGCAACTCCACCTGCCAGACAGAGATTCGATTCACCGGTAATCTCGCGTGCGTGCCGCGCCATTCGAATCATCGCAAGCTCGGTGACCTCCTGGATAGACCGCGCAATGTCCATTTCGCGACGGGTGATTCGGCTTTCGGGATCTCGTCGCGGCCCATCGAATAGATCGTCAAATTTGTCTGACGTTGTGCTGACTTCGCGTAGAAACGCAAAATAGTCCATGTTCAGTTCGATCGAACCATCCTCTTTCACGTCGACGATGTTGTCCAAAATCTGTTGCGTGTAGATCGGTCTGCCATAAGGAGCAAGTCCCATCATCTTGTACTCGCCCGAATTCACCTTGAATCCGGTGAAGTGCGTGAAAGCGGAATACAACAGCCCAAGTGAATTTGGGAAAGACATCTCACGAAGGAGTTTGATTGAGTTGTCTTTGCCATGTCCGATGGAAGCGGTCGCCCACTCGCCAACCCCGTCGATGGTAATGATTGCTGCACTTTCAAACGGCGATGGATAGTAACAGCTCGCAGCGTGCGAGCGGTGGTGGTTCCCCTGAAGGATCGGACCCTCGTAGCAAAGCGATTTCCTGACCAGCTGCGGGAAATTCAACTTCGTTCTGGCCCAATCCGGGACGATCGTTCCCCACATTTCTCGAGCAGAATCGACATCAATGGCCATCAGGCTGTGCATGATGCGTTCAAACGTCAGTGCGGAATCGTCATAGAATGCGACGGCCGAAAGCTGATCCTGATTGATGCTTCCCTGTTCCAAGCAGAAGTTGATCGCGTGATTCGGGAATCGACGGTCATTCTTGACCCGGCTGAATCGTTCTTCTTCGGCCGCTGCAACAATTTCCCCGTTGCGGATTAGGGCCGCAGCGGAATTGTGATAGAAGGACGAGATGCCAAGAATGTAGCTATCGGCTGCGGAACTCACATGCACGGCAGACGCATTGGCGGCGTTTAGCTTGTCGGTGTCTGGGACGTTTGCTTTCGCAATGATTTTGCGGGATGAGAGAAACTGGTCCATTTGTTCGGCGACCAGACGATTTGCGTAGGGCGTGAAGTGGCCACCTTGCTCGAAACTAAGCTTCAACCTGTCTTGGTAGGGCAGCTTGCTGAGCACAGTCGATACATCGCCGACGTGAACGTTGTTTTGCGGGTCGTCCAGTTTTTCAAACAGCGTCTGATAAACGGGTTCCATTCCCACAAGATAAAAATCTCGCGTCGGGATCGGAAAGATGATGATGGGTAATGGGCTGGCCTCGGCAATAAACTGATGAAGAATTGCCTCCATTAGAAGCCAACCGTCGGTTTGGTCGGACAAGATGTCCGGGTACGGATGGTGCCCACGGATACGTTTGAATTCGGTGATCAATCGCGATCCCGCATCCGAGAGCAATGATGAATTCCGCAATTCCTTCAGACCAGGCACGAGCGAATAAAGGTCATGAACCTTACTCAATAAGTCGTCATCACGCTTCGCAGGTGATGCTTGATTGTTTCCATCACTTTCCGGGCGATCTGTTGGCACCGGTACTTGACGCAGTCGGAGCGTGCCGCCAATCAGGTTGAAGTAAGGCTTCGGTACCTGAACCTGCCGACCGGTAACGCGATCAATCGAAGGTCGAAATGCGGTTTGGATGCGATGGAAACTGTCGATCTGAACGCAGATCACAATGGCGTCGGCTTCGATGTCCTTGGCGAACTTTCGGTAGGCCAGCAAATGCTGATCCGTACCGCTACCGGAAATACCAAAGTTGTAGACCTCGCATCTGCATAGGGAGGCGAGTTGGTCGGAATAGCGGTCACAGTTCGAAACGTTGTCGCCAGCGGTGTACGAGTCTCCAAACATCAAGATTCGCGGTCGATTCCCTTTTTGTTTAATGAACTCGGTGTCGGATCGGAATCCAGATGAATTGGTTCTGACAAAGAATCCTCCCGCTTCGTTCGTCAGTCGAGCGTTTTGGTTGGGGACAAAACGATGCCCGATGTCTGAATCGTGTTGAATCAGCATTCGGTGGGTCGCCTGTTTCAGCAAAAACATTGTCTATCCAATCCTGTTTTCAATCCTAGTAATGATGGTGCGTCGCTCGAATAGCAACGGTAAACGCACCCTGCCGTTAGCCATCAAAATGATGCTTCCACGCTTTGCCAGAGCTCTGCGTATTCTCGATACATCCGATCGATCGGGTACTCTTTACAGACACGACTTCGATTTAGACGTCCAAGTTCACTGCGAAGGAACGAATCAGAAGCCATGGCGTGTAACCCGGAAGCGTAGCCTTCCAAGTTCTCATGTGAGTAGACGAATTCACGGTTTTTTTCACACAGCATTCGGGCGTTATCGGCGATGTCGGTTGAAATGACTGGCAGGCCGGTCGCCATCGCTTCGAGCAGCGAATTCGAAGCGGCCTCGGAACGCGATGTGGTGACGTTGACGTCGATTGCCGCAAAGGCGTCCTCCGGCTTGTCGATGTAACCGTGGAAATAGACAGAATCCGCAATTCCGAGCTCAACTGCCAACTGCCCCAGTCGTTCACGTTCAGGGCCATCCCCAAAGATTGCCAGTTGACTGTTTGGTGGTTTCGCTTTTGCAAAGGCCTGAAATAACATCGGCAGGTTCTTGCT
Organism: Stieleria sedimenti; assembly: GCF_025060895.1. Lineage (GTDB taxonomy): Bacteria > Planctomycetota > Planctomycetia > Pirellulales > Pirellulaceae > Stieleria > Stieleria sedimenti. The sequence continues at coordinate 24,932 of NZ_JANZKV010000057.1, forward strand.
TGGTCGCAGCGTTCCCACGTAGCCGAAGACGACACGATCTAGATTGCTCGCTAGAATCTGATTTCGGAGCGTATGATTTTCCCTTGGCGAGAATCGTTCGGTATCAACACCCGTCTTGATGAATGTGATTTTTTCCTTGGGAACTCCATAGTGCTCGATCGACATGTCGAACAGCGTGTGGGACGTGACGACGACCTGATGACATCCCGGTAGGAGTACTCGTCTCATCAATCGTCGTCTCCAGCCCTTGCCGTCGACGTCGGCAGATAGCCCACATTCATTATGGACCACTGGCCGAAACCGAGCGAATTTCGCGGCCAGTACAGCATCTGTCGCCCCCCAGTTGTAAGTCAAAATGACAGAGGGATTCAAGTCGCGAATGTAGCGCCAAAGATCGACTGGAAAGCGAACCCGCCCTTTTTTAGGCGGCCCTTTGTAAACCCGAACGTCACACGATGGATCTAGAAGCGACGCGGCACCTGTTCTGCCGTTGAGCGACAAGATTGCATGGCCTCCCCCAGGGCCCATCGCATTGATCGTACGAGTTACTCGCAACTCTGCCCCGCCACGATTGTATTCTGGGAAGATGTGCAGAAAGCGGATCGACTCTTCCGTGCAGTTCTTCGTCACCGATCCCACCCGTTCTAAAGCTTGAGCGCTCATGGACATCGCTTGCACGCGTTGGCGTGAGTAGCGATTGCTGTGTTAAAGACGTCGGCCAATTGCTTGGTAAGGGAGCGACCGTCAAAGTCTGCCGCGACAGAATCCCACATCGCCGATGTTGTAGAGTTTGTCCATAGTTTCGCCATAGCACTCGCAATACTGTCGGCATCATCTGCTTGCGCAATCGTACCTATCTGATAGCGGTTGACGATGTTGGCGACCGCGCCAGGGACACAGAGTGTTAAAATTGGTTTTTTAAATAGAATCATCTCAAACAGTTTCCCTGGCACTTGGAGCGATGTCCCAGGTTGTAACAACAGGAATGCATCGACCTCAGCCATTCGCCGCAACATTTGGTCATGTGGGATCGCTGGTTTGATTTCAATTTGTGACTCCACTCCACGATCGGCGGCATAGCGAAGCAGATCGAAATTGGGATCACAATACCCAACTTGTTCGAGAACAATGGTTTTGCCATTCGCTTTCAATTTTGCGACCGCGTCGACAACTGGACGGGGATCTCGATTTCGATACAGGCTTCCAGGATGCAGGAGACGAAGTGGTTTATCGTCTTTGGATGCGACTACCTGAGCGTCCAGATAGCTCTGGATTGATGGTCGGATCTCAGGATCAAATCCGTTCGTGATCGACACAAACTTTTCACAAGGCAATTTCGAGTAATAATTGGCGAAATCATCTCGCAATTCGGGCGTGTTCAGAATCACAACGGATGCATCGTACACGCATGACCGTTCGAGCCTTGCTACCCAGCGATTCGCAATCCAAGACTTGTTTCGCGGTCCCCAAGGAACACGAGTCCAAGGATCGCGAAAATCGAGGACCAACGGCAAGTTCGCTTCTCTTGCAATCGCTTGCCCGACCAGTAGCGATGAAAACGGAGGAGCTGTTGCATAAATCAGCGAAGGTCTTCGCTCGCTGACAATCTCCATGCCCTTGGTGACAGCATTCCGTTTCCAACCAATTCGGTCGTCTGGAATTGCGAAAGCCAACTCAGTGGCTTGCCGTCGCAGTTTCTGCAGAGTGGTGTCAGGGCGAGCCTCATCTGCCGAGCCTGGCACCACCGAACCGGAGGAACCAGACAAGCGATCTGAAGTTACTGAGCTTGTTGGCTGTTTTGCATTTGTTCGTCTTAGCGTTCGGCGAAGACGGAGCTTGATGGCGTCTTCTGGACGGACGAGTTTGACACCATCAACTTGAATGTCTGGAGGCACTAGTGATGCCAAATGATTGTCGAGTCGCGAATGATCTTCTGGCGATGACGTAAGCACGGACGGCAGCCAACCGTTCTCACAGAGAAAACGGCAGAATCGTAGAGTTCGATGAACCCCTGCACTCGCGACGGGCGGGAAGTTGTATGCGACAATTATCGCGACTGCATTTCCGCTATTCACTGAAAACTCCGTTTTTGAACAACGGCAATAACGATGGTAGAAACTCGCTGAGCCATTTGTCGGCATTCTGCGATCGATTCAGGCACTTTCCAATTCAGTCCAACAGGTCCGTCCCAAGAAGTCGTAAACGTTTCTAATCGCAAATACATTTGTGTGATGGGTTGTCAATTGATAGTCGCATCCAATTCTTGAAATCTGTGAATCGGTGTTCTTGATAAAGAGTCCAAATCCCGCTGATTCAAATTCGGCCAACAGATCTTTTACTGTGTATCCAAATTCATTGAAGTGCTCCTCCGAAATTTCGAAATAGACGCAGCTGGCCCTTTCTACTGTTTTCCGCCCACCCTTAAGAACAAATTTTTCATAACCCTCAACGTCGATTTTCAACAGATCAATCTTTGAGAATTCTGTTGTGTAATCGTCCAATCGATGCACAGGAACACACAGGCCGTCTCGACTACGGATAACGTGATTTGTGTCGTCATTGGTACCGGAGCTAAAGGAAATCTCCCCATTTGATTCGCCCAGAGCGCAATTGAAGAGCCTTACACGCCCCTCTAGATCGTTTAGTTTCACATTCTCCTCCAGAAAACCAAAAATACGCGGATGGGGCTCAAAGGCTACGACGTGGCCGTGAGGCATGACCAACGCGGCGGGGATAGCCGTTGTTCCGATATTCGCACCAACGTCGATGTAAACGTTTCCGCTTCTTAAATAGCTGGTGATGAAATCAGCATCTGACTTTCTCGCATTGGGGTCGTAGAGCGTCGCTAGAGATAGAGAACTCTTGCGAAGATGGATTCGAAACCCATTCGAAGGAAGTTTTAGTCGGAAGAGTGCTCCTGCATCAAACGGAAGCCAAGCGAGAAACTTGCACGACAATCGCCGAAATGGCTTCGGATCGTTGTTAAGAACACGTACAATAGTTTTTAGTTTATCTATCAACCTAGATTCACTCAGTGAAGTTAATCGGCAGATCCGCGGTGGAATGTCCGACCATCAGACTGGACCTCGTCTACGGACGTCATTCCAAGAGCATAGGAATCATTTTTGGCAAGTTGTGCATACGCAGTACAGCACACCGCGAGCCAGAGAAACCATTCGCCATCAAGCACACTTGTGAAAAAAGAGCACACAAATTCACATGCGATGACTGCCAGCAATACTGCGCCCAAAAATGATCGATGTGAGTCGTATGGACGAATATAGGATCTCGAAGCACGATACGCGAGAATAGCTCCGCTTCCAATTACCGCTAGCCAAAGAAAAAGTCCTTGAATGCCCCAGCCAGCAGCGATATCTAACGGCCCGTTGTGAACAGAACGGAATTCGTCACGGAAGTGTTGAATGTAGCCACGCCCCCGTGGGCTCGTGAATGCGGCCTCTCCGCCAGAGCCAAGCGGATAATCGGAAATCATCTTTACAGCTGCCTTCCAATAATCGAGGCGTTCTGAGGCGGAATCGTCACGCTCCTCAGCGGATGCAAATATCGAGTCGAATCGCTCCCAAATTGCTTCGCTTTTTGCCATCACCAGCACCGCGCAAATGCCAAGAACGCAAAGCCATATAGACCGTTTCCTGCTAACACCACGTGAAAAGAGTACAATTGTGATTCCAGCGGCAAGCAGTCCGAGATAAGCACCACGACTATTGCACCGCAAAATCGTTTCCAAGACCAGTGGAGCAGCAACGAGGGACACCGCCGCATAGACCTTATTTCGCATCGAAATTACGAAGTATCCGGCAAGCGGAAGCCCCAACGCCATTACCGCAGAGCCGCCATTGGCCCCTTGCGCCCCAGGGAAGCTGAAACCTTCTAGCCGCCCGCCTTCGATCGAGCCTTGGCCGCCGATAACGATTTGGTAACCGACAAATCCGCAGCCAACGACTATTGCGAACAGAAACAGCTCCAAATCAGCTTGAGTCCGGATGCTAAAATAGATGAAAGCGGATGCGAGGCATCCCTTCCACAATATGTCGAAAACTTTGCTACTTTCGGGCGGGTAATTAGCTAATAAAGCGTTCACCAAGAAAGCATTGAACGATATCGCGGCTAGCATCCAAAGAAGTCGAGTTCCCTGTCGCGATGAAGCTGCCCGGGTTTTCCAGTGAACCAGATTTGCCACGATCAATATTACCGCAGCTAGCAAGCTCCACCGCATCGTCAAAGATCTCAGCAAACCGCCTCCGAACCACCAAAACACCGGACTCGCAAAAAAAACCATCGAGTTCGCAAGTGCTGCGTAGATCGGACGTTTGAGGGACGCAAGCGAAAGGAGGACGAATGCGGCTAACCATGCTAACGCGGTTAGACTCATCGGTGCGCCGTGACCTTTGGATTCGTGTGTTGCCCGCCACTTTGAAGCATCTTGGACGCGTGGCCTAAAGAAAAATCAATCAGTCCTCTTGCCGAAAAAAGTTCTCGAAGTTCAGCTTGCCCCGCGTCAACGATCGCGAGCCTGCGTTTATCATCGTTTAGCAAATCGCGAATCGTTTGTGCGAGGTCAGCTAGGTCCCAGCGTACGGAAACATACGTTTCCTCCGCGCGGAATATATCAGGCCACGTCTTAATATGATCCACCGTTGGTTTGACAAGACAGGCACCATTCAACACAGCTTCGAAATCTCGATAGCAGAGCTCACCCCATCCAAAGGGGCTGACTACGATTTTTGATCGACGAATTTCATCCAAAAACTGAGCTCGCGGGACAATCGATTCACCTGACGTTACCAGATCCATTTTTTCAATTATCCGCTTGAAGTGGATTCGGTGACGCGAATACACGGGCTCTGTGCCGATACCAAAACGGCAATGTATGTCAATCTCACGAGGAATGCCTGCGTCAATGAAAGCTGGTGTTGGCGCGCATTTCAACAAATAAATTTGAATGGTCTCGCGAAGACTCCCCCATTCGAGAAAATTGCCAAAACCAAAGTTCCAACTTAGTTTAAGTTTCTCTCGCTCATCTTCAAAAGCCCGAAGTTCTTTATCCTGTTCGTAAATTTGTTCGCCCAAATCGTAGTGCCGAACGAAAAAATCTGAATGCATCCTGTTATGAATGAAAGACTTGTCGTAATTACTGAGATCCTTGTAGTACTGGCCTTTCCAATAGGCATCAATATGCGGAAGCACCTCAAACTGTGTATTCCCTGCACTGTCCCGATTGTCAAACCAATGAATCCCCTGATATTCGCTTCTTAGTCTCGCTAAGAAACGAATGGTTTCCTCAATCGGTTTGCGGTAAAAGAGCTTCCCTTCCACTGCTGCAATATCCGCCTTAGGCATCCGTGTGGTGTCGTACGAGTAACTAACGGACAGACCTGCGTTCTCTAATGCCCTTGAACAAAGAACATAGGGGAAAAAGACTCGAGATGGTACGGGACGTCGAAGCAACGACGACCTTCGAGTGAAAACGATCAGTTTTTTCATTTAATGAGTTCGTGCCGATACGACGATTTGCGGAACAGTGCCCCCAAGCAATCCATTATCACGCGGCCGTGCGTAACCGTTAGCGGCAGGCAGCGCTTCGATTGTTGTATTTTTCTAACTGCGAGAGACATTTGCGAGCTGTCTATACAGTTGTGCGTAGCCTTCTAACATCCTCGCCAAAGTATACGTCCCGCGCTGGCGGGCCAAAGCGGCGAGGCCATATGAATCGCGAAGCTCCAGATCGTTCATTTTAATCATCGCATCGACCAACTCTCGCTGATTGTTAGGAGCAATCACGATGCCACACGGATCTGGCGGTGCCAACATGATACTGGCGTCGCCCACATCGGTCGCAATCACCGCTAATTCAGAAGCCATTGCTTCTAGCATCGATTGACTCATTCCTTCGCTATCGCTGCAATTGACGTAAACGTCCATTGCTGCCAGATATCGCCATGTGTGCCATTGATGTCCGACAAAATGAACGCAGTCGGACAAGCCTTTTGAATCGGCTAACTGTTCTAGTTCGTCTCGGCAGGGACCATCTCCAACGAACAATAGATGGCCTTTTCGTTCAAGCGACGCCTGGGCGTCGGCAAGGGATCGAATCGCCAGTCCCAGATTCTTGATCCTGGATAGACGCGCGACGGTACCAATCACGTAATCGTCGTTCGCAAACCCGAGTTCTTGACGAACCAAGGTTCGAAATTCGCGGCGCTGCGCTGGGCTATGCTTTGAATCTAATCCATTGGGGACCACATGGATCTGTGACGCGTCAATTTTCGTAATCGCTTCGATTTTCGCAGCTACGCAGTGCGAATTCGTTGTTACAGCAATCCGTCGGCAAATCCAACGCATCACAAGTGCTCGGAGTCGAAGTTTCAACGGCCCGCAGGCATTCGTGCCAAGGACAGTTCCTCGTTCTCCATGCAAATGCACACAAGATCCGTATCGACGTACTGCAAGATAGGACTCAACTAGGGTCGCCCAGTTGTGGGAATGCACGATGTCGGGCTTGAGGTGCTCTAAGGCATTCGCGATCACTCGGATGGACCGCAGACTGTTTCCTTTGAGGATGCGCAGCTCAATCACGTCGACATTGCTTGTATCAAACCATGCCCTTGCGGTCCCCATCTGGTCAAGGCATATAATGCTAATCTTGAAGTTGTCCCTCGGAAGTCCGTTTGCAACATTTGCGATGTAACGCTCCATCCCACCCGCGTCCAAACGCAGGACAACAACTGCGACATGAACAATCGTTTTTTTGATAATTTTAGCTAAGGTACTTGGGACCGGATTCGGTAATCCCATTGGAACAGCCCGCCTAGACGCGATCGTTCAAGCGAGTGGCGAGCAATTTGACATCAGTTGTCGAACGCGCAAGAAGTAGTTGTGGAGAGTCCGCGAGTAGTGGCAGAAGTGTATCTCGAAATCGTTGCGCTTCGATTAGGATCGAACTGCCGCGTCCAAGCCGTTTCTGACGCAAACACCCAGTATGCGAAAGGAATTCAGTGAATTCTTCAAAACGGCTTGGCACCGCACGATTATGGCATCTGACCTTGACTCGAATTGGGGAGAGTTCATTTTCAGTAATACTAAACTCATCTTTATGGGGCTTTAGCAGATAAGGGACTCCTGCCATTGCTTCGACGGTGTGAAAACACGTGTTCCGTTTTAGCCCCACACCTAGAAGCAATATCTGGCCATTCTGATCCATCAATTTCGCATAAGGTGTTCCATGTCCGCACGGCGAGTCCGCAAACAGATGCCCATCTATTAGCTCCTTTGCCATTGGCCCGACTACTGACACCGAATGAGATGGGTGAGTGCTTCGGATAACGCCTGGTCGCTGGCGAAACACCTCGGTGATTTTCCCTGCTTGCGAGGCGTCTTTCCTGCTGTTAAAGGTTCTCTCCCCACGATTGACAGCTGAAAACGTATGAGCAGGCATCAACAGCGTTCCTTCACTGCCAATAAACTCCAACAATCCGCCTATAACGCAATCTGCGCCTCCGACGAAATATCCAAGCGAAGACAATGAAGAGTGAACGAGTACCACTCCGCCCTTCTTGACGCCAAGCTCAGAGAGGTGCGTCTGAAACAATCCTCGATCGATATGTGGTTGGGTCACGAATCTAGCAATAGATTTCAACCTTTTCCTGAGTCGAACGATTGGTGCTGCCACGTGAAAAACCGGGATGCTTCAACGCGTAAAAAATGGAGTTGCGGAAGTCGCCATCTGCACAAGGAATTGCTTCCGAGTGATAAATGGCTTCAATTCTCAGAGGGGATTAGTCGGAATCTGATTGTTGATGGATGATCTCTGAACCAGACTCTCGCTTTCCTATCACTTTAGCCGGAGTTCCAGCAATGATGGCATTTGGTTCAGATGATTTCGTGACAACGGAACCAGCTGCAACGACTGTTCCCCTTGCCAATCGAACACCAGGGAGAATCACACTACGAGCAGCAATCCAAACATCATCTTCGATCGCGACTGGTGAAAGCTCGTAACCTTGTTCACGAATGTTGATTTTGGCGTCGCGCATCTTGTGGTTTTGAGACCAGATGTAGGAACCCGGGCCAATTAAAACGTTGTTTCCGATTTCGATTCCTGCACGCGCATTTAACTGGCAATAAGCTGCGATGCCCGTATTGCAGCCAATCGTGAGATTTTCGGGGTAATAGATAAGCACATGTGGCAAGACGCGTACGCCTGCCTCTGCAGTGAATCCATACCATCGCCATCTCGCTTTCTCTCCTAGTCGTCCAGGCACTGCACAAAGGAATCCTCGCCACCATTCAACAATCTCTCGATTTGGCATATTTTCCCACCTTGCTTGCTAATGAGACTGCGCTGCGTCGGACACGTTCGAGGACCTTTTGAATCGCTTGCGAATCGAGTCACATCTTTTTTGTAACGTTCTACGCAAATCTGAAATTTGTCCCGCAGTCAGGAGGACAGGAGCCAAGATGCAAACAATCGTTCCGGAAGTACCTCCGGCAAGCATCAATTGGCTCCAAGTCATAGGTTGACCAATTAAGTTGGCCAGTCCGTAGATCGAAGCGGCCAAGATGCACCCGAATATCATCGGACGGAATGAAATCTGGAAAATGAGCCACAGACACTGCTGGTGCAGAATTTTGGCGTGTGCGGGCACATGGAAAAGCAGCCCCATCGTTGACGCCGCAATCAAGGTTCCAATGGCGATCCCGACTGGTCCAATTAGGTTCCCAAAAATGATACTTCCAACAAGGTTTATGATCGCCTCCAGAAACATGAGTGTTGCGACTAACTTTAGTTTATTTTCCGCGAGGAGCAGTTGGATTCCTGCGCGTTGAAATCCAACGAACAGAAAAGCAAGACTGAGTACAGCGAAAATCAAAGGGGCTTCCGACGTCAGGTAGTTTGCATCAGCGGAGTCGCCTAACCAAAGTGCTAGGAACGGTCTAATCCAAACCGAGCCGACAATAAGGATCGATAAGGACAAGCCGATGACCAACCGAGTCGCCGTAACATAAAGCATGGTTAGCGATTCTTTGTTCTCCTGTTTGCTCAGGTAGGCCATGGTTGGAAACAAGACTTTCGTTGATGCAATCACGATCTTTGTCCCGTAATCAACAAGCGATGCTGCAATGCCGTATGGTGCGACGGCCCGAGCACTGAACAATATTGCAACGACAATCGTGTCAGAAAAGTAGATGAATTGGCGACTGATTCCGATCAGGAAATTCCAAATGCCGACACTCGTGATTTCTCTGATTTCAGTGCGATCAAGCGTGATACCGCATCCGCGGATGCCTGGTAAACAACGCCTAGCGACAACGACTCTGATGAGCCCGTCAAGGCAGTTGGTTGACATCAACACGATCGAAAGTGCAATCAGTCCACCACCTCGACTGAGCGCTAGCCAAGTCACCACCGCAAAGATGATTCTTGTGAAGATGGTGACAGCATTTGCGATGTCATATCGCTGTAGTCCCACCAGCACGGAACCATACGGAGTGACTGGCATTTTGATTGCCGCACCAAATGCCTGAATGAGCACGACGGTCCAAATACTGGCAGCAAGTTCGCCACTCATCTCAACAAACGACGGCAACACGATTGCAAGAACCGTTGCCGCAAGCATGATCACCGCAGCGAGTCCGCTGAGAAGAGGAATTGCAGCCGCGATGTGTCGTCGAACACTAACGACATCGTCGGCTGCAATACGGCGAGTGATCGATTGAGTGAGCCCGGCTCGCAAGCCCATGTCAACCATCCCGTAGTATCCGACCAAACCCTGGAGCAGGAGCCAGACCCCATAAGCTTCCGTGCCCAGTTCGCGGATGACGAACGGAGTCAGGAAGAACGTGACGACCACCTGACTGACTAAGCCAACCCAACTCGCAGCGACATTTCGCAGGACTACTTTTGCGACGTTCATTTACTGAAAGCCGAGACTTGTGAGCGTCGGGAAATGGTAAGATTTATCGTTTTGCATGTTTTTATGATGCGAAAAGCTAGACGCCGCAGCAAGCGACTGTGACATCATTCCAAACGCAACATTTGCCGCGTTCATGCTCGGCAACCTCAAACGCGTCGAAATTGCGTTCCAACATAACTCGCGCTCATATTGGGAAGCGAAGCTGCTAATCCGGAATTCGCTTTCGTCTAGTCTGCCTAACACTCAGCGCAACTCATTATCGCGATGATTAACGACTTGCCAATGGAAACGATTTCAGCATAGCTAACGTAATGATGCGGCGGAAACCTGCCAGATGAAAATGATCTGAAAGTCAGTCGCCATTAAAGATGGTTATCGCGACGCAGACAGGATTTCATTGCAAAAGACTTCGGTAATTCTCGCAGCCGCTTTCCCGTCCCAAAGTTCTGGACATATGCCAACGTCGTAGTCGTCCGCCAGCACGGCTTCCAACTGTGCACGCAAAAGAGTGGCGTTACTTCCGACTAGCGTGCTACTACCCTGCCCGACCGTGATGGGCCGCTCCGTGTTGGATCGCATGGTCAAGCAGGGAATCCCCAGGGCCGTCGATTCTTCCTGCAGTCCGCCAGAGTCAGTCACGATGACTTTTGATGAGCTCGACAATGCCAAGAATTCCATGTAACCCTGTGGAGGAATCGATTTGATTCCTTCGGCGGCTTCCAACAGGCCTGAAAGACCGAACTCTTTTAGACGGCTTGCCGTCCTTGGGTGGATGGCAAACACCAAGGGCAGTTCGGTACTGACACCGATCAATACTTCCAAAATTGATTTCAGGGTGTCTTGTTCATCAACGTTCGATGGCCGGTGCAGTGTCACAAGTCCAAATCCGTGTTTGGTTAGCCCATGGTCCGAAAGCACCTGCGAATGGTTCACTCTTGCGAGCGAGTGCATCAGCGTGTCGATCATCAGGTTGCCGACCAGATGGATGTTCTCTTCCGGATGACCTTCGCGACGCAGATGTTCGACGCCGATGGGGTCGGATACCAGCAGCATGTCTGAAATCGAATCGGTCAAGATGCGATTGATCTCTTCGGGCATCGATCGGTCGAAGCTGCGCAGGCCCGCTTCGACGTGGGCCACCGGAATGCCGAGTTTGGCTGCCGCAATGGCTGCCGCCATCGTGGAGTTGACATCGCCGACGACGACCAGGCGGTCGAAGGGTTTGCCGGACGGGCCGCCGCTTTGCAATACGGGTTCGATGCGTTCGAGGATGCGTGCGGTTTGGATGGCTTGGGTACCCGAACCGACGTCAAGTGACACATCAGGACGACGGATGTCGAGTTGCTCGAAGAAGATGTCCGAGAGCGCCGCATCGTAGTGCTGGCCGGTGTGGATGAGCGTGGCTTCGAGGTCGGGGTGCTTGTCGATCTCGCGCAGCAGTGGAGCCATCTTCATGAAGTTCGGACGGGCACCGACGACGCAGGCGAGATGAGTCATTGATCGAAGTTGGCAGGGGAGTGGCAAGACAATGGGGGCAAAACGGTGTTGGCAGGGATGGCAGAACGATACGGGGCAGAATGATGACGTGATGCCAGTTCTTCATCTCAGCACTTGCGAATTTTTTCGCGATTGCTGATGCTCGCCGTGGCGTTGCGGGTGTCGATGACCAGAGGGGCATGCTTGACGATTGCTTCGTAGTCGAAGGCGGTGTGGTCGGTGGCGATCAGGACGGCGTCTTGGGACTGTAGGAACTCGGGGGTGAGGTCTTGGCTTTCCATCGCCGGCAGGTCGTAGTGACGCATTTCTGGTAGGCTCGCGACGTGTGGGTCGCTGTAGGTCAGGTCGGCGCCGAGTTCTAAGAGCAGTTCCATCAGTTCGAACGATGGGCTTTCACGCGGGTCGTCGACGTCTTTCTTGTAGGCGACTCCTAACAGGCAAATCTTGCTGCCGCGGATCGGCTTCTGGACTTCGTTGAGGAATTTGGCGGACTGCGAAACCACGTAGTTGGGCATCGCGCGGTTGACTTCGCCGGCCAACTCGATGAAACGGGCGTTTAAACCCTGCTTGCGAGCGAGCCATGAGAGATAAAACGGATCAATCGGAATGCAGTGACCGCCGAGCCCCGGTCCGGGATAGAACGCTTGAAAGCCGAACGGTTTGGTCTTCGCCGCGTTGATCACTTCCCAGACGTCAATGTCCATTCCATCGAAAATGGTCTTGAGTTCGTTGACCAATGCGATGTTGACGGCCCGGTAGATGTTCTCCAAAACCTTCGCCGCTTCGGCGACTTCGCAGCTGCTGACCGGGATGACTCCGGCGACGGCCGACTCGTACAATGCTTTGGCGATTTGGAGACTGGTTTCGTCGATGGCGCCGACCACTTTGGGGATCCCGGCGGCTGAGAAATCGGGGTTGCCGGGGTCTTCCCGCTCGGGGCTGTAGGCGACGAAGAAGTCGACACCTGCTTTCAGGCCGGACTTTTCCAGAATCGGGACCATGACGTCGCGTGTCGTCGTCGGGTAGGTCGTACTTTCAAGCACGACGAGCTGTCCTGGACGCAGTGCTTTGGCGATCGCTTCACAGGTGCCGACGACGTATTTCAAGTCGGGGTCGCGGGCGTCGTCCAGCGGCGTCGGCACGCAGATCAGCAAGACGTCGGGCTCGCCGAGACGAGCCATGTCGGCGGTGGCGTCGAAGGCTTTCTTGTTTAGCCACGCGGCGATCTTTTCGTCGCCGATGTGTTTGATGTAACTCTTGCCCGCCAGTAGCGAATCGACCTTGGTTGCGTCGACGTCAAACCCGGTGCAAGAGAACCCGGCGTCAGTGAATGCGTCGATCAGCGGGAGACCGACGTAGCCGAGCCCGATGATGCCGACGTTGCACTTTCGTGTGGAGATGGATTCGAGAAGGGCTTGGCCGGACGCAGGAGAACTCGTGGGGTGGTTGGCGATGGACATTTTAGATTAGCTGGAAGTGGGGGTGGCAAAACGATGGGGGCAAAACGATTAAGTCAGGGTGTCAGGAAGGCAGAATGATACGGGGCAGAATGATGGGTGGGGCAAGTGGGATAGGCTTCCAGCCTGTCGTCTTGGAATTGACAGGCTGGAAGCCTCTCCCACTTTTTTAGTGGCTACTCGCTAGTAGTTGGTGCTTGGGTTGCCGGGGCGTTGAGCTTGCGGCGAGGACGTCTCCGACGGTTCCGAAGCTGTGGGCGTTCAGCATGCCGCGGAGGCGTTGTTCGGTTTTGGCTAGGCCGACGTAGTGGCGGAACTTGATGGACCGCTTGAGGCTTTCCATCTTGGGTTGCTCCGGGTCGAATTCCCAGGGATGGGTGTAGAACATCGCGGGGCGTCCGTGCTCGCGGACTTTGTCGATGGCTTTGAGCGTCAGCTTCAGCGGAAACAGCCGGAAGTAGCCCCCGCCGATGGGGATATGGATGCGACCGCGACTCCAGGCGCTCGGCGGAAATTCTTGAATCGTGCCGTGCTCGGTGTCGATGTCGTGGATTTCTTTGGGTGCGTCGGCCAGACCGTAGCGGTCATGGCCGCCGATGGGGAAGATGCTGCTATCGATTCTAAAATCGTGTTCGGCCAGGATGTCGAGGGCCCACAGGGAGTCTTCGACGATCGAGAAACTTGGTGCGCGGTAGGCGACGACTTTGATGCCGCTGGCGTCGGCGATGGCTTCTTTGCTGTCGGCGATGTCTTTGGCGAATTCTTCCGGCGTCAGGTCATAGACGAGTTGGTGCCAATAGCCGTGCGAGGCGAGTTCGTGACCGGCGTGGGCGATACGGCGGACAAGATCCGGGTACCGCTCGGCGACCCAGCCGAGGATGAAGAACGTGCCGCGGACGTCGTGCTCGTCGAAAATTGAGAGCAACTTGTCGGTGTTGTCTTCCACACGGCAGTCGTATTTGTCCCAGTCCTTGCGCGTGACGCGATCGGCGAACGCAGAGACTTGGAAGTAGTCTTCGACGTCGACGGTTAAGGCGTTAGGAGTGTTGGGGGAGAGCACGGGGGAAGGGGGAGTGGCAGAATGATGCGTGGGATGCTAGCGGGACGCGTGAGCGAGCGGCGCGTGGGGCTCAGGTTGTCACGCGCCACTGGCTGGCGCGGCGTGCTGGGGTAGGTGGTGATGAAGGAATGGCAGAACGATACGGGGCAGAATGATGGTGGGACGGTAGCGGGAAGCGTGAGCGAGCGGCGTGTGGGGCCAAGTCATCACGCGCCACTGGCTGACGCCACGTGCTGGGATGGGGCGTGCTGGGGTGCAGTCCAATTCGTGACGCACAGCATCACCTGACTTTGCTAACAGCTAACCAGCTAACGGCTAATAGCTAAGTCTGGAAGACGTCGTTGACGTTGAGGGTCCATGCGGGGACGGCGGGGCTGCAGTCCAGGGTTTCGCCGAGTTGGTAGACTTCGATTTGCTTGCGGGACGGGTAGCGGTGGATCGTTTGGGTTTCGGGATCGACCAGCAGGACCAGTTTGGTGCCGGCGTCGAGCCACTGGAAGGCTTTGGATTCGACGCGCGAAAATCGGTCACTCGGGGAGAGGACTTCGACGGCCAGGTCGGGGGCGAGCGGCAAATAGGCGACTTCGTCTTTGATGGTTGCGTGACGTGCTTGGCTGACGAACGCGACGTCGGGTGCGAGGACGGTGTCGGGATCGGTTTCAATCCGGAAGCCTGTCTCAGCTGCATAAACAACGCCCAAACCGTTCGCGTCGACGTGCTGCATCAGCAGATGAGCCACGCGGACAGCGATGCGGCCGTGACGGCCTCCGGCGGGCGACATCATCCGTAATTCTCCTGCGACGAGCTCGTAGCGGTACCCGTCAGTGACCATGCCGAAGAGTTGCTCGGCAGTGGTTAGCGTGGGTGTCGTGCGGACAGGCATGGGGAGAGTGGCAAAACGATGGGGGCAAAACGATGAAGACAGGAAGGCAGAATGATACGGGGCAGAATGATGGGTGGGATGCCAGCGGGACGCGTGAGCGAGCGGCGCGTGGGGGTCAGTGCATCACGCGCCACTGGCTAACGCCACGTGCTGGTGTGGGTGGTGAAGACAGGATGGCAGAATGATACGGGGCAGAATGATGGGTGGGGATGCCGGCGGGACGCGTGAGCGAGCGGCGTGTGGGGGTCAGGTCGTCACGCGCCACTGGCTAACGCGGCGTGCTGGGGTGGGTGGTGAAGACAGGATGGCAGAATGATACGGGGCAGAATGATGGGTGGGATGCCAGCGGGACGCGTGAGCGAGCGGCGCGTGGGGACCAGTGCATCACGCGCCACTGGCTAACGCCACGTGCTGGTGTGGGTGAGCGCTATCGAAAGAGTTTTTGCTGGTCGATGGTGATGGTGCAACCGTCTGTCAGGTTCACGGTCAGGCTTGCGGTTTCAATGGTTTGGGATATGTAGTGGCCGTGTTGGAGTGTCAATGGTGTCACAACACTTGTCTCGGTTTCGATGATCAAGTAGTGGGGAATTCTTTCGCGCTGGTAAAGTTCGCGTTTGTAGCCGAGGTCGTTGGTCCGGGTGGATGGCGAGAGGACTTCGATGACCATCGCAGGTAGCGATTGGAGATGCCGGTCGGGGATCTCTCCGCAGACGACCATCAGGTCAGGGCGAACAACGGTGTCATCGCTGACGACCCAATCCAGTTCCACGATGGCTTGGCAGTCACAGCTGTTGGCTTCGATCTCGGATTGAATCAGCCAGGCGAGTCGCGTGACCAGCAATTGGTGCCGACCGAAGGGCGACGGCGTCATCGCAATCGGTATCCCCTGATGCAATTCCCAGTCCCCCTGCCATTGGCAGTAGTCGCCGTAGGTGTAGTGGGGAAGGAAACTGGGTTGTGACATCGGGACGGTGAACGGCTAGTGGCTAGTGGCTAGTGGTGGCAAAACGATGGGGGCAAAACGATGAAGACAGGCGTAGGTTACGCTGTGCGTGACAATAAGGACGTCATGCACAGCATGACCTACCCGAAAACCAAGGTGACACGGAATACTAGTGGTGGCAAAACGATGCGGGCAAAACGATGAAAGAATGATACGGGGCAGAATGATGGTGGGGATGTCAGCGGGACGCGTGAGCGAGCGGTGCGTGGGGGGAAAGACAGGAAAATGGGTGACAAGAAAATGATTTGGGGACGCAACATTTTTCTGCCCCTGATTTTTCTGCCATTGCTCCGTCAGTCGATTTGTGATGCACAGCATCACCTACGCTGCCCACCCTCTCCGTCCGGGCGGACTTCGTCCGCTTGGGTGACAGCATGTTTGCTTGCCCCCCGGGATGGATCGGTAAGTTAGTACGAATCCGGCGATTGGTGTAGCGGATTTCGGTTTCAAATCCCCAACCAAATCACCGTGTGTGGGTTTGGTTGGGATCGTGTGGTCGCACCAGTTGTGCAAGCCGGTTCAGCGATGGATCACATCGCGTGTGATCGATGTGATGTTGTTAGTGGAGTTTGGGTCGGGGTTAGGCTGTTGGGGGGATGGTGTTTGGCGGGTTTGCATTCACCGCGTTTGTGGCAGTGTGGGATAGGCTTCGAGTGCTTTGTCAACGCAAGTTTTAGGGTCAGCAAGAAAGTGGCGAAAGCTTCCAGCTTGCGTTTCACGAGTGAAACGAGACGGCAAGCTGGAAGCTTACCCCACTTTTCACCCGTAACAGAGCACTAGTCTTTCATTGCGGTCGATGGGGGATGCTTTGAAGTTTGATTGGCGGGGGATCGAAGTTGCACGGGAACGGTTCGAACTCCTCTCGCTGCGCTCGCCACTCCTGCCAGGAGGGTGACTTGCGGGAACACGGGTGGCGGAGGCGTGGGATGGACTTCCAGCCTGTCATCGTCGTAGATGCTTGATGCGTATCGAAGCTGAAGAAGAGATTGACAGGCTGGGAGCCTATCCCGCGAATGGCAAGCTGGAAGCTTACCCCACTTTGGCAGGCTGGAAGCCTGGTCCACGTTGGCAAGCTGGAAGCTTACCCCACTTTGGCAAGCTGGAAGCTTGCTATGGCGGTGATCACTTGGGTCTGGATTTTCGGTCGATGCGGAGGCGGCGGGTGTCGCTCGATTCGGGTTTGAAGCTTGCTGTCGGGACGGCAACCATCGATTCGAATTCTTTCGTTGATGCAGACGACTTACAGGTCGACAGGGAGTCGATGGTTCGTGAGGTATGGCGACCGGATTCCGTCAGCCCGGCGGCCTCGATCACATCCTTGCGGCACAGCCCCATCCAGCGTGTCACCACGCTGCCTCGAATGCCGATCATCCGCAGCACAGTCGCAAAAATCATTCGCAGGTCCAACCAGGCGTTGGCGTGCTCGATGTAGTGCAGGTCCAAGCACTGCTTTCGGCGGACATCGTCGATCGTGCAATCCGGTTCGAGGTTGATCTGAGCGACTCCAGTGATGCCTGGCTTCACGTTCGTGCGGGCGTAGTAGCCGCGAATGTGCGACGCCAGTTTTTCACAGATGCAGGGACGCTCCGGCCGCGGGCCGGTCAGCGACATGTCGCCGACGACGACGTTCCACAATTGCGGCAACTCGTCCAGGTGGGTTTTACGCAAGAACCGTCCCAAAGGCGTGATCCGCGGGTCGCCTTTTTGACTCCATTTGGCTTGCCCATCCGCTTCGGCGTTTTGGTACATCGTCCGCAGTTTGAACACATCGAAGGTGGTGCGATTCAGACCGACACGTTCTTGGCGGTAGATGCCAGGCCCCTTGGATGTCAGCCGCACCAACGCGACCAACGCGAGGATTAATGGCGACACCAGCACCAACAAACATCCGGCAAACACGCGTTCACAACAGTGCTTGATGGGGAAATAGATCGGATGGGCCGAGCTGGATGCGACGCTTCGGGGCAAACGCGATGCATGTCCGCTTGCGCTGGATTCCCGGTCAACCGCTGTGGCGGAACGGCCCCTCGGCGAAACACGCACGGAGGGTTCGATCGCGATGGAGCTGTCAGAATCGGAGTCGTTGTAATCAAACACGTTAGCGTCCTTCACTTGATGTGTTGCTCAAGATGGGGCAATAAAGCAGCCAAAAATGACTGGCAAGGATTAAAGGATGATTCGATTGACGGCCCCGACAACTGAATTTTGTACAAGTCGTCTGTCAACCAGAATCGGGGATGTTCGGCGGCCACCCATTCGTCACCGCTGCTCCATCCGTACCAAACTTCGAACTTAGAACTCGGGTCGTTGTTGCGGGTGAACTCAACCGACCAGAACTGGTTTCGTTGATTCGGGGTTTCAACCGTCTCAACCAATCGATCTCGCGTCTGCTTGGTGCCTTCGGAGGAGTAGCAGACTTCGGGCGTATGGACCGCGATCGGGCCGCGAGGGCCGTACATCACGGCCACGTGCACGAGCGTCTTGGTCAGCTCGTGCCGATAAACGTTCCTGAAGGAACCGTAACAGCGAAGCATCTGCAGCGATTTCTCATCCAGGTCGCCATCTTCAACCAACGTCCACTCACCAAGTTTCTTGGGCAATTCTTTCAGTGCCGCTCCGGTGGCTTCCTTGTCTTGCTCGATCGCCCAGCGACCATCAAGCACACCGTGGACGACACCGGACAGCAGCGTCAGCACCAGAAGTGCGGCGATGGCGTGGCGGCGGGAGGAAATCGCGGGGTTGGGCATGACGTGGCGTAAGCTTCTCGCTTGCGATTCTGGGTTGGAGTGATTGGATGGGTTGGTTGGTATTGACAGGCAGGATGCCTATCCCACTTTGGCAAGCTGGAAGCTTACCCCACTTTGGAAAGCTGGAAGCTTAACTCAATTTAGATCTGATTGGTGGTGAAGGTTTCGAAGTCGGATTTCATTTGCTCGAGCTGTTGCTGCTCTTCTTTGGTCAGACCCGTCGGGTCCAGATTGTCCAGGTCGAGTGTATCCCACTGCTTGCGGGCTTCGTCTTGCTGCTTCACTGCAATCAACGCAAGGATCTTGTGAAACAGGAATCGCGGCTCGTTTTTCGCGGCCAGGGCTTCATCGAAAATCACCAGAGCTTCTCGCGGCCGCTTGGCCTTCAGGAGCACGGCGCCCTTGGTGTCCAGTAGTTCTGGATTTCGCTTGGTCAGTTTGATGGCCCGGTCGATGGGCACCAACCCTTCGGCCGCCAGGCCAGGGACCTGGGCATAGGCCATGGCCAAGTTGTTCAACGCGCGGATGCGTAGCGCATCAAAGGACAGGACTTTTTGGTACAGCTTGATGGCTTCTTGTGGCGTGCCCCGCTGCATCGCGAGTGTTGCGACGCTTTCGAGCAGTTCGGCGTTCTTGCCATGTTTGTCGGTGGCGTCGCTCAGGATTCCGGAGTATTTCGAGATGTCGCGTGCCGGATCTAGAGCGAGCAAATTCTCGACCAGCAACGTCGCTGAGACAGCGTCACCCACCTTTTCGTAATGGGCGGCGGCGACGTCTGCAGCTTTTTGGTATTGCTGGGCCTTGGACAAGGCGAGAATGTAGCTGGCGAAGGCGTCTTCGTTCGACTGGTACGCCTTCTCGTACCACTTCAGTCCTTCATCGATCAAACCCAAGTTCATCAATGAACGGCCGGCCGCCGATTCGACGCCGCCGAGGAGACGTCTATCTTGGTCGGGTTTGGCATCTTTGACCCAATCCTCGACCACGTCCGCGGCTTGTTTCTCGGATCCGACCCGTTGGTTGTAAATGATACCGAGCTCCAACGACTGCAGCATTCCGCTGGGCATGACCCGCAGTTGATCGGAGAGCGACTTGACCGTCTTCAGATCCTCGTCGTCGCCGTACTTAAGCAACAGTGCCCCGTAGCGATACAAATCGACCGCACTGGCCGCACGCGCGTTGGCCAAGCGTTGGCAGACATTGCGTGCTTCGTCCAGGTATCGTTGGCGGCGTTCGGGGTCACTGGACGCTTCGTCCGCATCGAGCCGATCGACCAACTTGACCAAGATCGTGACCTGCAGCACGGACGCTTCGTAGCTGGCAGAGTTTTGCTCGCGCACCAGTTCCCGTGCCAAGCCGAGTGCTTGAAGCAATTGTTCCCCGTTCCCCTTGGCAGCCAACAACGTTGCATAGATGAATTTATCATCCGGCGAGATACCGTCCCCGCCACTTAGCAACTGCTCCACTTCGTCCCAATCCGCCTGGTCGCCCTCATGGATCACAATGGCTTTGGCAAGTTCCGATCGCAGGCCTTGGTTTTCCGGCTGCATCTTGACGGCGTCACGGAGCGCTTGCACCACGTCGATCGATCGTCCCTGGGCTTGGTACAAGGTGGCCAGCTGAACCTGGGTCGCCAGCGAGGGAAGCAGTCGATTGGACTGGCGAAGCTTTTCGATCGCCAAATCGATGTCTCCCTTGGACAGGGAGACACGTGCGGACAACAGCAGTCGCTGATTCTCCGGCAGATCGGATGCGTCGATTTGTTCGAAAACTGCATCGACAGACTCGGGCGTGCCATGGCGAAATTCGATATCCAAAGCCGCGGCGGCCAATGCCAATTCGTTTTCCGTCGCCAGCGACTTTGCCTTGGCGATTGCTTCGCGGGCCTCTTGCACCAATTCCTCGCGTTGCTGTTCGGTCAGGCCTGACTTGCCTCTGCCCGTCGCGGCCTTGTCGCGATCCATCTGGACTGCCGTCGATGCAACGCGTGAGAAAACAACCAAAGGTGTTGCGTCAGCAGGATTGTCTTGCATGCTCTGCCGTGCGGCATCAACGGCTGCCAACAATTCGCCCCGATTGAATGCCGAACGGATGTCTTGCTTGGCATACGGATCGACGACAAAGTCAACGGACATGGCCATCCGTTTCATCTCTTCATCGGCTTCGCTATCGCGGCCGAGCGTAATCAGCTGCTCAAGCAACAATTGACGCGTGCGAAGCGATCGATCGCCGGCAGCGATCCCGGAGCGAAGTTGCTCGACGGCCTCTTCGTGATGTTCAAGGACCGCCGACAAGTAGCCTCGCATCGAAATGGCACGTCCCCAGCGAGGACGTTGACCCAGAATTGTGTCCAGCAAACCGCGGGTGCGGATCATTTCTTTGTCAGTGCGGCTGATATTTCCGGCTTTGGCTCGCAACCGGGCCAGGTTGTTTTCGACTTCGATCATTCGCCAGAACGTGCCGACGGGTTTCTTCAAATTGACGTCGTCGTCATCGCCCGCGGGCGGTTCTTCCAGAAGCTTTAATTGGGCAAACCATTCGTCTGCTTCGGCATTAAACTTCTCGGCCGACGTTTGGTCTTCGGTGCCACCGGCGATCTGCTTGGCCTGTCGGTAAAGTTGATATAAATCGCTAGGAAGTCGGCGATCACTGGGAACCTCTTTGAGCGCGTCATAGGCCAGGTTCAAATCCCGCGATGCGAGCGCGTAATTCGCGGCAAGCCGGGCGAGTTGATCGCTATCTTGAGGGCTTGACTTGAGCTGCTCGATCAGGCTTTTGGCGGCTGCCAGCGATTTCCCGTTGGACGCGTCGATTCTCGCTTTGACGATAGCGAGCGGCGTCGATTCCTTGCCCAGGATTTCTTCCAGCCGATCGATGCGTTCGGCTGCTTTTTCATTCATCCCGACGGCGGACAATCGTTCGGCCGCGTAGGCTTGGATCGAAGCGTTGTCCTGTTTTTCGGCGGCCAGTTCATCGGCAAAAACCGCCATCTGTCGCGATGCCAAATGCTGCTCGGCCAGGATCCCCAACGGAGGCAACGACATTTTGAGAATACGCAGCGATGAATCGACTTCTTCCAATTCGCTGGCACTCAGTGGTGTCTCGATCTCACCGCCCGCGATCTTGCTGAACTCTTTTTCCAGCTGCTCGACCGTCGTTCGCAGGCCACTGAAATCGCGGATGGCGGGCGGCATCCGGAGCTGGAAATTGAACTCGGCTTGGGCGGCCCGCACCCGAACGTCAATCTCGGCAGCCTTGCCGGCCAGGCGCCAGTGTTCGGCGGCGCGGCTTCGATTGCCGGCTTTGGTCCAGGCTTCACCGGCCAATACGTGTCGGGCGGTGTCGTTGGGGAACAGATCGCACGCGGTGCTCAACGCGTCGGCCGCCAAATCCCAGACTTCGTGTTGGGCATACAGTGAGGCCAGGTTGGTTGCCAGCTGGGCCTTTTCTTGTGGTCGGACGTTTGCCGTGCTGGCAAGTGCCGTCTTCAGTTTGGCGATGGCTTGAGAGGTCAGTTCCGTCCCGCCATCACGACGAATCTGAAGCTGTGCACTGGCAACGTTGTACCGCCAGCGCGCCATTTCGATGATGTTGGCGATCGCGTTCCGCTGGACGTCGGTCATTTCGAGGGTGGTCGATAGCAGCAGGCGGGCCGATTCCGCCTGAATCGCCTTGCCAAACGCCTCCACTGCGTTTTCAGCCGTCTTCAGCGCTTCTTCAATGACCCTATCCGCTTCCTCTGAATCCTCCAATCCCAACTCAGATTGCGTGGGCACCGACGTTGCCAGCTGGGTTGCGATCGCCCCGCTAAGCTCCAGATTATCTAGACTGACCGCCTCCAGACCACGTTTCCAGATTTCAATCGCTCGATCGGAATCACCCTGCAGCTGGGCGTACATGCCTGCATACAGGAACGTATTCTCTCGCATCTTGGCAGTGACATCAACAACGGACACTGACATCAACGTGTTGTACCACTGTTCGGCAAGTCTCGCAAAATTCGCATTCCCATCTTTGTCCTGCGATGTCGATAGGTCCGACGATGAGAGTTGCCCCGATGCCTTCGCGGCCGCTAAGCGAGCCGCCTCCAGCAAGCATTGGTAATCCCAGTAGGCCGGCGACATGCGTCGGATCAGCACCAGTTTTTCGCTTTCGGAGGGATCGCTCGAAACGTCCTCTTCGTCGCCATCGGACGCTTCCTCCAGCGTCTGCAGCCGCGCAGCGATCTCGGGCGCGGAATCGATCAACGCGTCTTGAGCGTCTGCTGGAGCGTCGCCACCGAGATCATAAAAATAGCGAATCAACCGTGCCCGCCCTGTCTCTGTGTTGTCCAAATGCTCCAACGACTGGTCGACCAGCAACGTCCGGTCACCGATCAATTTCGCCCACTGCACTTCCTGATCCGAAAGTTCTTCGGCGCCTTGCTGGGCGCTCGCCTCTGTCTTGTATATCTCGCTCTCGGACCGCACCGCGGACAGAAATGCCGCGATCGCATCGAGATCGTCGGGGGCGACTTGAACGGCACGCTGCAAAATGATGGAGGGGTTCTGCCGAGACAACCACTGCCAGTAGTCGCCGGCCGGTTCCGAACTCAGCTGGTTGCTGTCATACAGGTTGGCTTGAACTTGCCCATAGATCGCCAAAGCGAGCGCTTTGTTGGCAAACACGTCATCCGGTTTGGCGTTCAACGACTTGATTTGGTTTTCCGCTTCACGCAGCCAGTAGCCACCGGATTGCAACAATCGACCGATCAGCATTCGTCGCAACATCTCTCGGTCGCTTTGGCGATCTTCTGGCAGTCTTGCGAGTGCATCGGACAGCCGTCGTCGAGCACCAGCGAGGGCGCGGGAAAGCTCTTCGGATTCCGCTTGCTCGGCCACGCGATCAGCCGCCAATGCCGATTCGATCAGCGCGTCGGCATCATTGGGCACCATCATCAGATAACGTGACCACCAACGGGCTTCTTCTTCGGCGTCACCGATCCCGGCTGCTTCTTCCGCCCGCAATCGGAACGTTTGCGCGGCCGCGTTCGAGTTGTAGAAGTAAGAGGCCGTGCCGAGGATCAGAACAACGGCAACGACGACAGCCGAGATCGCTGCCAGTCGCGGATTGATCTGCCACACTTCACGCCGCTCTCTCAGTTTCTGTTTATGAAATTCAGAGATCGACGGATCGGACTCCGCCGCCGCCCCAACAAGTCCCTCGGAATCATCTCGCACGATGTCCGAACGATCGGCGGAATCCGAAAGGTCTTCGCCGGAGGGGTCGGTGTGACGAGTGGTTGGACGCATGGGATGACAGAAGGAGGTAGGGGCAAACTTGGAACCAAAACATCAGCAATCGTGACACAAAAAAGTGACAACTCATTCACTAATTCGGTGCACCTGGTAAGTTGGGGAAATTGCTGTAGTTGTAGTCGCCATATCGATACGCGTACTGACGCGGGGTCACACCACTAAAGATGGTTCCGGCAACGTTGGCCCCGGCGGATTCCAATCGGTGAGTCGTCCGAACGACGCTGTCCATGCGAGTCACGTCACGCATGGCACACACGAGCGTCGTGTCGACCGCGGCGGCAACGGCCAACGTTTCGCCGGCCGAAAGCACCGGGGCGGTGTCGAAGATCACGTACTCGTACCGCTCTAACGCATCGTGCACCAACGTCTTCATGGAATCCGGCGACATCAATCGGTGAGGGCTCGCTTTCAGCCGTCCCGCAGGCAAGATGTGGATCAAGTCACCCAGATCGGTTTGAATCGCTTCGTCGAGCGTCGCTTGTTCGGTCAGCACGCCACTCAGCCCCGGCTCCAGACTCAATCCGAAGTGGTCGTGTTGGTCGGGGCATCGCATGTCAGCGTCGATCAACAGGACGGTCTTGCCACTCGACTTGGCCAACGAAATCGCCAATTGGGACGCCGCCGTGCTTTTGCCTTCGCCGGACATAGAGCTAACGATGGCGATCGAGCGAGAGTCCTTGGTGGCCTTGGACAGAAAGATGTTCGCCCGCATCGTGTCGACGCTTTCCTGGAACACTCTGCGACCCTTGGACCCACGCCCGGCGGCCGTGCTGGGCGATCGAGCGAGTTCCCCAATCACCGGTGCAATACCATGCGAGGAGTCGAGCACCATACTGTCGGTCACTCGATTGGTCCGCATTTCCCACAGCAGTCCCAGCAACAACGGGATCACGAAGGCCACACCGGACGCACCGAGCAGCTTTTTGTAGGGGATGTCTTCGACCGGATCCTTCGGGGGCGTGGCAACCGACACGGTGCGCACCGCGTTGGCTTGCCGGCGCTCCGTTCGAATCGCGGCCTTGCGGTCTTCCAGTTTGTTCAACAACTCCGTCGCACGTCGCAGGTCGTCTTGGGCAAACTGCAACTTCGCCGAGTCATCCAACAGCGTGGTGAATTTTGCCGATTCGGTATCGAGTTGTGACTGGATGATATTGATTTTGTCTTTCTTCTCCGCGATCAGTCGCAGAAGTTCCCTGGCCGTCTCCGTTCTTTGTTGAGCCTCCTCCAAGGCACGGTTCTGGCGTTCGATCCGTTGTGTTTCCTCATGGGACGCTCTCAGGCTGGCGATTTTTTCTTCACGTTGCTTGAGTTGGTGTTGGTAATCGGCTTCAGCGATCTCCTCCAACGCGGCGACGGCTTTGGTTTCGGCGGCCGTTTTCGCATCGGTGAGTTTTGATTTCCAGTCGTCACGGCTCTGTTTGGCTTCAGCGTATTCCGCTTGGTACAAACGCCACGTCCCCAAGTCTTCCATCTTCATCACTTGGGATTCAAACCGTTGAACCTGCTGGTTAGCCTTGACGACTTCGGGATCCGCATTGACAAACGCGGCGATATCCGCGGGTCCGATCACCTTTCGGGTCACTTCAATGGCAGGCGGGACGAACGCCGCAATTGCAGTCGGCCTGGGGTTCTCGCTCGCCGCTTTTTCACGATCCATCTCTTCCAATTTCAACTTGCCTTCCAACTCGAAGATATCGACCCGCAGATCATTGATCTGACTCTCGTAGGAATTCAGCAACGCGATCCGGCTTTCATTGCGGGTGTAACCGAGTGGACTGCTGGGGTCGTAGCCCTTCATCGACATTGTCAGTTCACGATACCTGGCCTTGTGCTCTTCGACCTTCGTTTTCCAGTGGTCGATTTCTGGGTCGAGCAATTCCTCAAGAATCGCGACCCGTTTTTGATCCAGAACCGAACGCTGGTTCATGTAGGCGTCGACGACCGCATTGCAGACCTTAGCGGCGTATTCACGGTTCGAATCCTCGTACGAGACCATCATCCGTGCCGACGATCCGGCCGCGGCGATGGAAAGATTGTCACGCAGATTTCGTTCGGCGAATTCGGGATCGCTCAAGCTGGGTGCCGCACGCAAACTGGGGTCGCTCAACACCGGGCGAAGAACAATCTCGTTGTAGAAAATCGTCTTCTCGGTTCTGGCCAAGTCATCGACGGTCTTCAGGACTTCGCGATACAAGATGTAGTCCTCGTTGGCCTCAATCAGGTGCTGGGCGCGAAACCGTGGTTCGAACGTCGCCAGAACACCGAACGCGGCTAGGCAAGCGAGGACGAGCCCAACCGGAACGGCCCAGTACCAGCACCTCCGCAGCGTCACCCACAACAACCATGGGTCGAACGACTTTGCATCACCATTGGGATGCTGACGGACAACAGGCTCAGAAACAATGACAGATTGGTTCATTGACGTAATCTATGAGGCGTAGCGAAAGCGTTTCGAATGCGATGACAAGCTGCGAAAATAGCTCGAAACTGAAGAATTCCCAGAGAATGTCCTCCAGGATTCAGGGAACCGATCTTGGTTCCTGTCAATTTGCTGACAATCCGTATAAGCAGGGCAAAACGCCCCCAACGTGGGAACGGGATTCACTTGAGGAAAAGTCTCAAAATTCCCTCCGGAAAGTGAAAGAACGATCAGTTTAACTAGCTTCGACGGGGGATTCCAAGGCTCCGTCTGCGGATTGAGCGTAATTGAACCCAGATTCCCGCAGAATCTCCTTTGCCGTCAGTTTTTTGACCGGTGCATAAAGCTTTTGCCAGTAGACACTAACCAGCCACATGATCCCGAACGAGGCAAAGATCATGGCGATTCCTGAGAGATCGTGAATCCAGCGTCGCGCCGAGGCGTCGTCGAACAACTGGTAACCGAAGCCGATCAAGACGATCCGCGCGGAGTTGACAAAGATTGCCGCCGGGATCGCGGCGACCAAAATCACGATTTTGTCCGACCAGGCGCGGGTATTGGCCGAGGCCCAAAATACGGCGAAGGCCCCCATGCCGACAAAAATCCGCAGCCCGGAACAGGCCTGCTCAATCGACAACCGTTCATTGCCGACCCAGACGACGTGTCCTTCAGCCACCGCGGGTTGCCCAAAGATCCTTAGAAAAACGGTACTCAGATCGGTTGCCACCCCCTGAAGCTGCCAGCTGAGCATGGACTCAGCCTGGTACGGCATCGGGATCGCAAAAAACAGGAAACCGATCGCCGGCAATGCCCAACGCATCGCCGCAAAACCGAGCAAGCACCAGACCGCGCCGGCGACCATTGGCAAGATGGACCAACCGTCCAGAAAATCAGTGTAGGTAAATCGACTGACCAACCGCATAAAGATGGCCACCATGATCAACGACAATCCCGCCCAAGACGAGCGTTTGCTAGCCCCAGGGAACGATTCGGCGCGATAGTAGCAAATCATTCCGGCCAGGACGGGTACGGCCCATCCGTGGGAATAATCGGGCTCGTTGATCCAAGAATCGGCCATCCAGCGGATCGTCGGCCAATAGCTGTACAGAAACACGAGCGACAGCCCGGCGACGACATGCCAATACGCGCCGGGCCAGCTTGACGGACCCGGAAATGCGACCAATTCCGATGCAGTGCGGGCGCGTGCGTAAGGCTTGTCACCTAGAGCGGCTCGCCCGATCGCCCCACGATCGCCCGACTTGCCTGCAGCCGATCCTCCCGTGCCCCGTCCGCTACGCGCCTTGGCTTTCTTGGAGCGAGCCCGGCCGGGTTCAGCGGCATTTTGCCCTCCGGTCGCGCCGGGGGCCTTTCGTTTCTTGGTGCGAGCCATCGTGTGTCTTGTCTCGTTTAAAACGAGGAATTGCTGTGTCGCGATGCTGAACGGGTAACAGGAACATCTGCCGGGCCCCAACTCCCAGTGAGACGCCGCAGCCCAACACCCAGCACGCTGACGGCCTCCCTGCTGCGGGAGGGGCGACCCGCGACAATCGAGTGCCCCCCGGGTGGACTCCAATCCCGCCCGTTGTAACAGCCGCAAGGATAGACGCCCTCATGTGGCCGTCAATTGCCAAACCCAAAAACCTGTGCCCATTGCCCGACCCCAGTCCTCCCAAATCACCCATTCGCCCAGATTGGCGGCCAGTTGAGGCGATGCAGGGCGACAGCCTGTCGACACAGCATTGACAGGCTGGAAGTCAATCGCATTGAAAAGATTCGACACTTATTCTCCGCTCGATCGTAACGGACAATTCGACTCTGGTTGCGAAACGCCACTATTTCTAGAAGAAACGCCCCCGCGGGCGATTGATTCGTCGCATTGACTGGGTGTCGGTCCGTGGAATTGCTATGAAGGTGACGTCCTGACAGGGATAAGCGTCAGATTCCGATAGCGGACGTCGGATTTCGTTTCCGGGATCCGCTATGCCAGTGCATTGCAGAAATACCAATTTACACTGGCGGGCTTCGCGTCGGAAATGCGCCAGTTCAATGGACTGGGCTCTTCAATGGACTGGGCTCCACGAGTTGTCCTGGCCGAAGCCAGGCCGAACGAAGACAGACCGGTGACGTAGAGGATAATGGAAACGTGCACAGTATGATGCCAGACACTGCCCACTCGCCAATTGAACTATCCGCCACACCAACTCTCACAACGAGTTTCGACAGCATGACCCTCTGGAGCGCCAAACGCTGGGGCGCGAGAATCCGAAAAAAGGGCGAAGAGACATGGATTGACCTCAATCGCCCGTTCGCACTTGTCGGTTCCGACCCCCGCTGTGACGTCCAGATCGGAGACTCAAAGCTTCCAGGGGTCGTCTATTTGGTCGTCGCATGTGGCGACCGGATTGAGGTTTGGCCGACGTGCCCACTGGCGTTTCCGATCTGGGGGCGGGTCAGCAAGAACCACGTCCTGATGGTCGGAAAGTCACGAATTCAGTTTTATTTCAAGGACGACGGTGATGAGACGGAGTTCACCCATCATATTGCAGATGACGACGATAGCGCCGACATCACACAAGACGTCGCGGGAAGCACTCGGCCTGCCGAAAACCGCCGCTCCGCTGGAAAAGACGGTTCGGCGGAGGTTTCAGCGGACGTTCTCCCGACTGCCACGTTGATTTTGGATTGGGGAAGCGGGCCACGCCACAAATCGCTTAATCGAAATGTTTCGATCCTGGGCGAAGATCACCCCAGTTTGATCCGACTGCACCATGCAGATCTTGAGCGATGTGATCATGGCGTGGTTTGTTTCGGCGACGACGTGTGGCTGATCGAACTGCATCCCGATCGACTCGGGAAGAGTGATTCGTTGATTCGCCAAATTCGGCCCGGCGACAAATCGGTGCTGGTCGGCGGGATCCATCTTTGGGTGGAAGGCTCGGAGCCATTGGATGTCAAGAAATTGGTGAAATCACGTAAAAAGGTGGGACGCGAGAGGAGCGTGCCGCAGCCCGCACCGTCCCGAGGCGAAGTGTCGACTGCGGTCGTTCCAGCCGCACCAACAACGAGTTCCGAAGCGGTACGCCCGTCTTCCGCGGCCACCATCGCTTCGCGTCGAGTCGCGGTGGTTGAGTCGACGTCGCATGACGAAGCTGAAAGCATCACGATGGAACTGACCGACCGACTGCTGGAAACCAACGCCCGCAAATCGTTCCGCCGCCGGTTGCTGAAAATCTCCGCGATTTCGGGACTCGTGACCCTGGCCGTCGCGGTCGTCTTGGCGATCCTGATCTGGGGTGTGTTGCCGATGGTGCGGGCGATTTACGGGCCGTGAGTCCGTTTTCGGGAACATCGATTCAACCCACAGGCCGATCAGGACTTTCGGTTTTGCCGGAGCCACGCGTAACGATTCTCAATAAGCACAAGTCGAGCTGCGATGGGTCGACCGCTACTGAATGCCATCAAATTGATTGCAACTCATTGCACTGCAATGAGTTGCAGGAAAAACCTGAGGAAGAGTTGCGAATTTCCGTCAAGGAACGGAGTACCATTCCGACCGACGGGTAGTTAAGCTGGTGTACGTCTAGGCAGGTGATGCGGATTTTTGGATTCCACTACGCCTGGACAAGTGCGAACCACTCACGCATGCTGAGTGCTCGGGCCGAAGTGTGAACAAACATTGCTTGCGGCGGGTGGTGGTTCGATTACATTCTGGTCAATCGACTGCTGGTCGGTTTCAGGTTTCGATCAATTTTGAGTTTAGATTCATGGATAGCAACGCCGGCTTTTTCCGCTCAACAAGGCAGCGATCGGCCTCATGGGCGACCGTCGGGCTGATGTTTCTTTTGCTGGCATTGGTGTCGCAGTCCGCTCATGCCGGGCTGATGGCGAAGTACGAGCGGCCTGATATCTATGTGCAGCAAATTATTGGCGACACTCAAACAGGTGCGACGGCTCCGAAATGGGGAATGGATTTCACCGCATATGACGCCGTCACCGACGTCTTGAAATTGAAAGGCTCCGCCACGCTACTAAAGCTGCCTTCCGGCACCGATGTAAACCTAAAGCTAGGCAGCGGATCTTCAGGACCCGCGGCGTTTACACTAGAAGCGACGATCGACGAGAATGGCATTCTTGGCGCGGGAATGTTCTCTATAAATGGGGTCCAGGAAGACGATTCGTTGGTGACGGTGCCATTACTTACCGGAACTCTGACCAAGGTCGAATACGACTTCAACGGCCCGGGAAGAATTGAATTTCTTGCAAATTCGCTGAACGGCGAACTGCAACCGGTCTTCGGCAGTGAAGTCGTGATTGCGATGAACAAATTCACGGACGCGGTCAGCTTTGCCACTTCGTTTTTTGCAATGGGAGCCGAGGCAGATATCGGAAGACCAGTTCCAGAGCCAACATCTGCCATCGCATGGCTGTGTGGGCTAGCTGCACTTGGGATGCGACGTCCGTCGCGTCATCGCCACTAAGGCGAGTTTGCTACTGCAGCGATAAGACGCCCTGAGTCTCTATTGCAGAAGCAATCGACCACGTGAACTTGAGCCGGATGTACCGCACGATTACTTCGCAAGGGTTGCTGAACCACATTCCACTGCACCTGAGATCGGGAAACACACCAACCTCTCAGTCACGGCGTCGACAATTGCTACAGCCCCGGCTTTACTGGCAAGGCCGGTGTCGGTGACAAGAATGCCACTTCTTCACCTGATGCGGACGGCTCCAAATTCGGATCCGACATCTAGGGTTTCTCGATAGCAACAAGGCGGCCCGCGACGGTCTGCTGCAATCGATGCCATCTCACGACTGCTGTTCCTAGATGCAGCACCGACCTGCCATCAGGTCTGCAGATCAAGCCCGGCGACGATGTGATGCAATCTTCATCACAACAAATCGAGACGTAATCAACCAGACTGTCGGTGACATCGCCGTCAGCGATAAAGCAGTTGCGCAGGATGAACTCGGCGATTGATTCCCCCGAGCGTTTTAATGGCGACAGTGGCTGTTCAACAGACAACAAAGAGTGGCGGGCTACCACCATCCCTCGCGATGGCGACTCACGTTCTGCATGGCTCACTCTCGACCGACACCGCAAATGCATGTTGCAGATCAGATACACCACCTATTTTTTCTACTTTTTGCAGATTTGGGGAGATCCCTCAGCGGAACAATTGTCACCCACTCGCGTTCTTTCTGCGTGTTTTGCCGCGTAATCTCCTCAATCTCTGGATTGCGATTATGCTCGATCGAAATCACGATTCTTGATCGCATTGAGTCCTCCCCGCTAAGCAGTTGCTCCAATGATCTCAAACCCATTTGCATTCCGATCTCAAAAACGGCACGAGAATTCGAAACAAGAACGCGGGAAGCGAGCTTCGAAACGCAGACTACTGGTTCAATCACTCGAGGATCGACGTGTCTTAGCGCTGCTCGGGATCACAACGTCAAATCTTCCGGTCATCGCGTCTGACAGCACTGGCAGCGTCGACTATGACTCAACAAGCGGGATCTTTGCCGTTGATGCCAAGCCTTCGTCCCTCTTCGACGGCACCTTCAACTTTATCAACGCTCCGACCGGCGGCTCTGCCACAATGGACTTGAGTTTCGCCGTTGATTCCGTCGGAAACGTGGTTGGTGGAGTCCCAGGAGACGATTTCGTGTTAACGGGTTCAGTAAACACCGTTGCGGGACCATTCGACGGTGTCTTGCTGACCGGCGAGATCTCAGACTTTGGATTTCAAAGCACCAGCGGATCAACAAGTGATGACTATGACTTTCGCATCACAGTCACAGGCGGCCAATTGGCATCGACGTTCTTTTCCGGCTTTGACATTGGGATGATCGTCAACAGTGAGTTTTCAGACTTCGACGGCACATTCGTCAATGATTTTGGCGGAAACGAAAAGACCACAGTGACACCTATCGACCCACTTCTGGTGAACTTGGGCGACTATGTCTGGTACGACAACAATCTCAACGGCATTCAGGACGGCGGCGAGTTGGGCGTTGAGGGTGTTACCGTCAATCTCTACCGTGACGGGGACGGTGACGGGATTCCGGAGACTGATGGGTCGGACGGCCCGGTGATCGCGACGGACGTGACGGACATCAACGGGTTGTACTTGTTCGAAAATCTTCAGCCGGGCAACTACTTCGTCGAGTTCGTGACTTCCACGCTGCCTGCCGGTTATGTCCTGACCGCTCAAGACCAGGGAACCAACGATGAGATCGACAGCGATGCCGATCAATCGACGGGATTAACCGAGGTGATCAATCTCGGCACGGTGGACGACCTGACCTGGGACGCCGGGATCTTCCTGCCTCCGCCGCCTTTGAATCCTGCGATCGACATTGAAAAATTTGTCAAGGTCGTGGAAGACCAGACCGGCGGCGGTGAGGGACTGACGCCCGGGTTCTGGAAGACGCACTCTGAGTTTGGGCCGGCACCATTGAAGGGATGGCCCGAGACCGGTTTCTCGCCCGTGGATTCCTACAATTCCGTGTTCGGCGTCAGTGACGATTCCGGACTGACCCTGCTCGATGCGCTCGGACGCGGAGGCGGTGGGCTGAATGCACTGGGGCGACATGCGACCGCCGCACTGCTCAACGCCGCCAATCCCAATGTGGATTACTCCTACACCCAGGCGCAGGTGATTTTGCTGACGCAGGCGGCGTACACCTCCGGCAACGCTTCGCTCATCGAAGACACGAAAAACCTGTTCGCGGTTCAGAATGAATTGGGGGCCGACCTGAGCACGCCGGCAGACGCTCCCAACACCGATCTGGAAGACTTCGGCGTCGATGCGGATACGCCATCCGGACCGGCCGCAGAGTTGGGCGACACGATCGTGTTCACTTACTTTGTCACCAACCCCGGCGATGTCGAACTGACGCCCGTTGTCGTCAGCGACGACAACGCGACGCCTGGTGATCTCGGTGACGACTTCAATCCCGATCCCGTCGAAGAAGATGATGGGCTCGGAAACTTCTTCAACGTCGGCGATGATGACCAAGACGGCCGGCTCGATCCAGGCGAAACGTGGCTTTACCAAGCCCAGATCACCGCACTGGCGATCGGCCAGTTCACGAATCTCGGCACCGTCGTCGGCACTCCGGTGGATGAAAACGGCGATCCCGTCGGCTCCGACGTCACCGACGACGATCCGGCCAATTACGTCGTGGGCGCTGCGACAGGAATCGATATCGAAAAGTGCGTCGAGCATGTGGTGGCCGGTAGCGGTGAGATGCACGTGATCGATTTTGACGGGTACGCCGCGGGGACCAAGATCGATCACGAGTACTCGGCGCTGGGCGTGACGATTGCAGCCAACAATGGCCGATCGAGTGGGCCCGATATCGCGATGATCTTTGATAGTAGCGCACCGACCGGCGGTGACCACGATCTGGGCACACCCAACCAAGACTTCTCCGGTCCCGGGATCGGCAGCGGTGGCTCCAGTGGTGCGGTCGGCGAAAACAACCAGGCTCTCGGCAATGTGTTGATCATTTCCGAAGACGGTGATTCCAACGACCCCGATGACGAAGCGCACGGCGGCACGATCACGTTCACGTTTGATACCGCGGTCCGCATCGACCACATCGGATTGCTGGACATCGACACCAATGAAAATGGTGGCACCGTCGTCACGGTCCTGACCAATTCGGGTCAGCAATCGTTCAACATCGCGGCACTCGGGAATAACAGCTTCCAGCAAATCCCCATCGATGTGGATGAAGTCACGTCGTTGGTCGTCACGTTCCCCGGCAGTGGCGCGATCACGGAATTGAAGTTCACCAAGCCGAATCAAATGGTCGAGTGCCTGGATGCCGACACCGGTGACGGACCGAGTTTCAATGTCGGCGATGACGTCACGTTCAATTACGTCGTGACCAATACCGGCGACGTTGATTTGGCCAATGTGATCGTTGTCGACGACAACGCCACACCCGGCAACACGGGTGACGACTTCAATCCGACCTACGTCAGCGGCGACGTCAACAACGACGGCATTCTGCAGGTCGACGAGGTTTGGCTGTACACCGCCACGATCACCGCTTCGATGGCCGGGCAATTCACCAATATCGCCGATGTGGTGGGCACCCCGGTCGTCCCGAACTTGGATGACGTCACCGACGACGACCCGGCCAACTACGTCGTGATCGGGACTCCCGACATCGACATCGAAAAACTGACCAACGGTGTGCAAGCCGACACGCCCGGCGAAGCGGTCGAGATCGCTCCGGGTGAAACCGTGACGTGGACCTACATTGTCACCAACACCGGCGACACGCCGATCAACGCGTCCGACGTCTTCGTCACCGACGACAATGGAACGCCGGGTGACACCAGCGATGACTTCACGCCGACCTTTGTCGGGCCGGATGACGGAAACGACGGCATCCTGTCGCCCGGTGAGGACTGGGAGTACACCGCGACATCGATCGCCCAAACGTTGACGGCCACGGGTGCGACCAGCATTTTTGAGTTCAACCAAAGCGATTCCGTCAGCGGCGACAGCGGCAACGTCCGCAGCTTTACGACCGACGGCGTTTCGGTCAATGCGAGTGCGTTCAGCCGCGATTCCAGCGGCAACTGGGATGAAGCCTACTTGGGCATCTTCTCCGGCGGGCTCGGCGTGACCGATGGCAGCGAAAGCGGCAGCAATGGGACGCACCGCGTCGACAACATCGGCCGCGACAACTATGTGTTGTTTGAATTCTCGGAAACCGTTGTCGTCGACAAGGCTTACCTGGACAGCGTGGTCAACGACAGTGACCTGTCGATCTGGATCGGCACGATTCCCGGCGCGTACGGCACTCACCAAACGCTGTCCGACGGATTGCTGAGCGGACTGTCGAACGAAGACAACGACACCACCAGTTCTTATTCGCGGTGGGCTGATTTCAATGGCGGACAAGTCGCCGGAAACGTCTTGGTGTTGGCCGCGTCGACGTCGGACACGACGCCGGAAGATGCGTTCAAAATCCGCAAGGTCAAGTTTCAGCACGTCGTCGACGGCATCTACGGTAACACCGCCTCGGTCGATATTGGCGTCGCATTTGATTCCGACCCCAGCCACTACACGAACCCGGAACCGACCCCGCCGGGAATCCCAAACATTGACATCGAGAAATCGACTAACGGTGTCGACGCCGACACGCCTGCCGGAGCCGTGGAAATCGCTCCGGGGGCATCCGTCGACTGGACCTACACGGTGACAAACACGGGTGAGACCACGTTTACGTTCGCGGAAGTCGTGGTGAAAGACGACAACGGAACGCCGAACGACACCAGTGATGATTTCACCCCAGACTTTGTCGGTTCGAACACTGACAATGACGGATTGTTGTCACCGGGCGAAGTATGGACCTACAGCTACAGCACGACCGCGGAGTCATTGACGACGTCCGGCGCCACCAGCACGTTCTACTTCAACGGCAGCAGCGGCCTGGATGGTACCAACGGCAACATGCGGACGTTCACGACCGATGGCGTTTCGGTCAACGCGAGTGCGTTCAGCCGTGACGACCACGGCAATTGGAACGAGGCCTTCCTGGGCATCTTCTCCGGCGGCCTGGGAGTGACCGATTCAAGCGAAGGTGATGGTGGCAACGGCACACACCGTGTCGACAACGTCGGCCGCGACAACTTCGTGTTGTTTGAGTTCTCGGAAAACGTCGTCGTGGACCAGGCGTATTTGGATAGCGTCGTCAACGACAGTGACCTGTCCATCTGGATCGGCACGATCCCCGGCGCCTTTGGAACTCATCAAACACTCAGCGACGCGTTGCTGAATGGACTGACGCTCAACGAAGTCAACAACACGACCAGCAGCTCGGCACGCTGGGCGAACTTCAACGGCGATGAAGTTTCCGGAAACGTGCTCGTCTTGGCAGCCTCGACCGTCGACTCCACGCCGGAAGATCGGTTCAAGATTCGCAAGGTGAAGTTCCAGCACCTGACCGCCGGCCTGTACGCCAACGTGGGAACGGTTGTCGCCGATACGGTTACCGATTCAGACCCCAGCCACTACAAGAACCCGGTGGCGGCACCGTCGGGCAAGATCGGAAACTATGTGTGGAACGACTTGGACCGTGACGGCAAGCAGGACGACAACGAACCCGGCATCCCCGGAGTCACGGTCAAGTTGCTTGATCCGCATCACAACGTCGTGGCCACCACCACCACCGACTCCGACGGCTTGTACTCGTTCAACGGACTGGAAAGCGGAGACTACTTGGTGCAGTTCATCGCACCGCAAGATTTCGTGTTCTCGCCACAATACCAAGGTTCCACCGCTGACAACGGCAGCAACGCCGATGCCAACGGCAAAACGGACCTGATCCACTTGGACGACCACGAGTGCGACAACAGCATCGATGCCGGTCTGTATGAAGCCGCTGTCGACAAAATGTTCGAAGCGGAAGACTACGAGTGGATGGACCATCCGTGGAAGGAATACAGTTCCAGCTACGCTTCGGGCGGCAAATACATCATGGCGCCCAACGGATCGGGATCGCACTACAACACGCCGCCGTCGTACAAGAAGGTGATGTATCAATTCTCGGTGGACCACACCGCCAACTACGAACTGTCCGGGTTGGTGAAGGCATCCAGCGGCGCCGACAATTCGGTCTGGGTGAAGATCGACGACTTGCCTTGGGTCCAGTGGCACATGGACACCGGCAGCAGTTTCGATTGGCAGACCGTCACCGACGGCTGGAATCAGGATGCGACCAGTTTCTATCTGGATTCCGGGCACCACACGATGCAATTGAAGGTTCGTGAAGACGGTGTAAAACTGGACAAATGGATGGTCAGCAAGTTGTCCAGCAACACAATCGTGATCGATGCGATGCAGATGCAACGCAGCGGCGATTGGATGGTCGAGCACGACGACGACGGCAACGAATTCCTGGTCGCTTCCAACGGGACGCCGCACTACAGTTCGCCTTCGGTTGGTGACGAACTGACCTACGACTTCGCCGTCGACCACGCCGGCGTGTTTACCATCCATGCGTTGGTGAGTGCAACCGATGGTGCATCAAACTCGTTCTGGATCGCGATCGATGACGGCCCGTGGGTGAAATGGCACATGCAGGTCACCGACGGCGTGCTGACCTGGCAAACCGTCAGCGAGAATGGCGAAACGGTTCAGTTTGATCTGGAAGCCGGAAACCACACGCTGAAGGTTGCGGTGCGTGAAGCCGGTTCCGGATTGGACACGATCGTCATCACCGACGACGCCGACTTCCTCGCGACCGTGTAATTGATAGCGAGTCACATCACGCGTCCCGCTGGGATGCACGCCAGCACGTGGCGTCAGCAGCGTGTCGATAAAGTGAGCCGCGACGCGTCAGCGGCCGGGCATTCAACGTCCCCCGAGGCCTTACGGCCAGCGGCTCACCATTGACTCAGCCGAAACCGATTAAACCGACAGGCCGCCAGCCAGTGGCGCGTGATGGTTGCGGGGAAATCCCCTCGCGCCGCTCGCTTACGCGTCCCGCTGGGATGCATTCCACACGTGGCGTCAGCAGCGTGTCGATAAAGTGAGCCGCGACGCGTCAGCGGCCGGGCCTTCAACGTCGCCCGAGGCCTTACGGCCAGCGGCTCACCATTGACTCAGCCGAAACCGATTAAACCGACAGGCCGTCAGACAGTAACGCGTGATGGTTGTGGGGAAATCCCCACGCGCCGCTCGCTTACGCGTCCCGCTGGGATGCATTCCACACGTGGCGTCAGCAGCGTGTCGATCAAGTGAGCCGCGACGCGTCAGCGGCCGGGCCTTCAACGTCCCCCGAGGCCTTACGGCCAGCGGCTCACCATTGACTCAGCCGAAACCGATTAAACCGACAGGCCGTCAGACAGTAACGCGTGATGGTTGCGGGGAAATCCCCTCGCGCCGCTCGCTTACGCGTCCCGCTGGGATGCATGCCAGCACGTGGCGTTAGCAGCGTGTCGATAAAGTGAGCCGCGACGCGTCAGCGGCCGGGCCTTCAACGTCGCCCGAGGCCTTACGGCCAGCGGCTCACCATTGACTCAGCCGAAACCGATTAAACCGACAGACCGTTAGCCAGTAACGCGTGATGGTTGTGGGGAAATCCCCACGCGCCGCTCGCTTACGCGTCCCGCTGGGATGCATGCCAGCACGTGGCGTCAGCAGCGTGTCGATAAAGTGAGCCGCGACGCGTCAGCGGCCGGGCATTCAACGTCCCCCGAGGCCTTACGGCCAGCGGCTCACCATTGACTCAGCCGAAACCGATTAAACCGACAGGCCGCCAGCCAGTAACGCGTGATTAGTTGTCGATTCGGCTGTTTTGGACCGCTCTTCGTTTGCTGAGCATGGGGCCACCTTGGCCGGAGAGCGGGCGTTCGGATTGCAGGCGGTTGGAATGCAGTAGCTTGTGAAAGTAGTCGTACGTTTCGGCGGACCAGGGACGTGGTACGGTGTCGGTGACGCTGCTCATCGAACCAAAGAAGCGTTCGTAGAGTTCGCTGCCGCGATGGTCTTCAAACACCAACGCCAGCATCACCGCCGGATTGCCGTTGGCGTACGGACAGGTCGACATCTTGCCGATTTGTTCGAACGGTAAGATCCGCTGGTACAGACGCGCGTGCTTGGGGTGCGCCGCGGCGACCAGTCCGTCGTAGCCGCGGGTCTTGGCCACCTGGGCGAGTAACCGTCCCATGGCGGCGAATGTCTCGATGAACCGCACCGGTGAATCGCGACAATCGGCCAGGCTGCCGATTTCCCCCATCCGCAAACCACGGTTGCGGATCAATTCCACATTTTTCGGATAGATCGATTCCAGCGGTAACCCCAGTTCACCGTCGCCGATCAAGGAGACGGTCGAGACAACTTTCTCGCCGAGCTTGGTTACAAAGACTTCGGTGGTCGGCAACAGGTGGAACGGTGTCAGCCGAACTTGGCTCTCGTTTGCTTCGACCAACCCTGCGTGTCGATAAGATTGGTAAATCAGGCTGAATGCTTCGTGCAGGTCTTCTCGACGGGAGGCGACTTCGTATCGGAGCCCGGGAATGGATCGCTTGGGCGGCGTTTTCGGTGCGGACGGAATCAGCGGGCAGACCGTTGCAGTGCCGGCGGCTACGTGAGTCGTTTGCATGGTGAACGGAAGAGGAGGAGGAGGTCTGGGCACGCCGGTCGTCGCCGAACGCGCTTTCGTATGACAATCCCCCCGGACAATCACCGTGTCTGATGAAACCCTAGATTTGGCGTTAGCGCCGCGCGACCGGATCGTTGCGCAAGAGACCGCGAAGTGATCGTGTCGTCGTCGGTTGTGACGTCTGGTTGGGATGCAGGGGTTATGCCAGCACGTGGCGTTAGCCAGTGGCGCGTGATTCACGTCGTTGCTCCCCGCGACGCGCTCTAACGGTGTGCTACGGTTGTTCAGATGTTTCTATCCGGCACGATCAGGGGGGCGGCTCTGTGAAACTTACCCATTGGCATGGGCGATTGATGCTGCGACGCCCGCGAAGTGAGTGGGCTGACGCGACCGTGATGCTCGGCGGCGGCGGCGCCCGCGGCTTGGCACATCTTGGTGCGATGCGCGCCATCGGACACTCCGGCATCGGGGTCGGTCGGATGGTCGGCGTCAGCATGGGCGCGCTGATGGCAGCCTTATGCGCGGTCGAACGTGATGTCGAACGTGCCGAAGCGCTGGCCCGCGACTTCTTGGAATCGGACCGCTACCGCACGCTGCAGCAGAAAGTCGTCGGCGCCGCAGCCGGAGCCTCGGGACGCGATGAGTCCAACGCGCGGTGGTTGCGCCGCTGGACGCGACTGTTTTGGGCGCAGAAAGCGATCGGTCGCGCCGCACTGACCGAATCTTTGTTACCGAGCACCCTGCTGGAAGCGATCACCGATGAACTGTTGCCGGACATCGCGATCGAGGACCTGCGGACGCCGCTGCACTTGATCGCGGTGGATTTACGCAACGGAGAACGCGTCGTACTGAGTCGTGGTTCGCTTCGCAAAGCCGTCGTCGCGTCGATGTCGATCCCCGGAGTCTTTCCATCGGTGGAGATTGACGGACAGAGACTGAGTGACGTCGGGGTCTATGACGCGGTGCCGTGTGATCTGGCCAGGGAATTGATGGACGGGTTTGGCGAGCTGATCGTGATCGATGTCAGCCCGACCGAATCGGCACACAAATCTTGCCGAACGGCGCTGCAGTCGGTGCTGCGTTTTCAGGAACTGGCTGAAGCGCGGATTCGACAGCAGCAGTTGACTTATGCTGATCTGGTGGTGCGTCCGGAGCTTGGGTCGGTGGCTTGGTTCGATTTTACGAATCCGGATCCGTTGATTCAGAAGGGGTACGATGCGGCGGCGGGGGCGCTGGCGCAGGTGGAGTGAGAGATGGCAGAATGATTCGGGGCAGAATGATTGGAGGGGAGCGGAGACAGGAAAATTTGTGACAAGAAAATGGTGGAGCTACCCGAGTGGACCGAGCGTGCCCGCTGGAAGGGGTGGCGGGATGCCGACCCTGATCGCTGTTTTGGGGTGGCAGAATTCAAATGCCAAGAAAATTTTTGTTTCGGGTGGTTCGAAGGGCCAACTCGGTGTTGATCGACTGGGGGAAATGGGGGATATTCTCCGCCTGACTCACGGGGCCCAGACTTCTTCAACACTCATTTGGATGGAGCCAATGCTTGCTCGATCGTTTCAACTTTTGGTTTTGGTCGCGTGTCTGTTTTCCGCCGCAAACGCTCAGGCAGGGCTCGTAATTACCGAGGTGATGTTCAATCCCGAAGGCGGGGACGTCAACTACGAATACATCGAGCTGTACAACGCCGGCGCGACCGAAATCAACTTATCGCACTATGAGCTATCACAATCTGGTAGCCTTCAAGTGTTTGGCAGCTTGTCGGGTCAGTTGAACCCGGGCGAAACCATTGTCTTGTTCAATGATGACCTTGGTTCATTCTCCAATTTTTTGTGGTCGCCATCGCGAACCATCCGATCATTGGCGGTGAAAGATTGGCGTACCCTGCAGCCAGGACTGAATGCGCCAAGTCTGACGCTCAAAGAGATTTCGCCGGTCGACCCTGCCAATCGGTATGAATTCTCTATTTATGACTTTGACAATTCCTTTGACGATGATTGGCCGACCCCAGCCGTCGGGATGAGTATTTACCTGATGGACCTGACGAGTTTTAATCCGTCAAATTGGGCGAGGTCGGACACGCTTGTGGATCCGCTCGATTCTGAGAACAGTGGAATCGGTTCGCCCGGTTATCAGCAGTTTCCTGTTCCGCCTCCCGCAGCAGTTCCTGAGCCTACGTCACTGGCAGTTTTTGCTTTACTGGGACTTGGCTCGATCAGCGTCCGGCATCGGCGCCGTCGAGTTGGAACGAGCGGTTGAGTGTCATCGAAGTAGTTACCTGGCCGATCGATTGGCCGTCGATCGTGTTCGGGAATTCGCCGCCGCTTGCGGGCCATCATCCCGCATGGATCAGCTCGCTCGTCGATGGCTTGGGACACAAGGCGTATTTGATTCGTTGTGTCGACGGACAAGAGGTTCATGGCATCCTTCCCCTGGTCTTTGTCCGCGGTCCGATCTTTGGCAAGTTCTTGGTCAGCTTGCCGTATTTGAATACCGGTGGGGTCTGGGCGTCGAATGATGACGTTGCCAAACAACTGATCGATGCGGCGTGCAATTTGGCGGATCAGTTGGATGTGAAGTATCTGGAGCTGCGTCACGAGCAGCCGGTCGAGCATCCGAAGTTCAACATGGTGCGGACCGACAAGTTTCATCTGCGTCTGCCGCTGCCGGAGACGGACGAGGCGTTGGACAAGTCGTTCAAATCGAAGCTGCGCAGCCAAGTCAAGAAGTCGGGGACGTATGGCTCCAGCGTTCATTTCGGCGGCCCGGAGTTGCTCGCTGAGTTCTATGAAGTCTTTGCGCACAACATGCGTGACCTCGGCACTCCGGTGTTTTCCAAGCAGCTGTTTTCGAGCATCTTGAAGCACTTTGACGGTGATGCCGAACTGTGCGTGGTTCGCAACGAAGGTAAACCGATCGCGGGCGGTCTGATCGTTCACAGTCGTGGCGTGACGGAAGTGCCCAGTGCCAGCAGTTTGCGTGAGTTCAATCGGACGGGCGCGAACATGTTGATGTACCGCCATTTGCTGCAGCGGGCGATCGAGAAGGGCAGCCACACGTTTGATTTCGGACGCAGCAGTGAAGACGCCGGGACCTACAAGTTCAAAGCCCAGTGGGGCGCAAAGCCTCATCCGGCGACCTGGCAGTATTACGTCCGCAAGGGCGACCCCAACGAGATGCGTCCCGATGCCGGTGGGAAGAAGCGTTTGGTCCAGGCTTGGCAAAAGCTTCCCGTTTGGCTGACCAAGCTGATCGGCCCCTCGATCGTTCGCGGGATCCCGTAACGAAGCCAATACCAGCACGCGGCGTCAGCCGATGGGCACCGATGTTGTCAGAGGGGAGCGTCAGCGAACCGATTATCCCGGAGCGACGGTCTTATT
>NZ_JANZKV010000058.1 GCF_025060895.1 Stieleria sedimenti
AAGAACGGAGGGCTCGCGCCCTACCGCTAACAAAAACACCCCGCAAGGTGTTA
The DNA here is from genome assembly GCF_025060895.1 of Stieleria sedimenti. GTDB lineage: Bacteria > Planctomycetota > Planctomycetia > Pirellulales > Pirellulaceae > Stieleria > Stieleria sedimenti. The sequence continues at coordinate 54 of NZ_JANZKV010000058.1, forward strand.
GCCCGGATTATTCACGTCCGCTCATTTTATGCGGATTGATTGGGTGAATGTCTTTTTTAGTGACTTTGTTTTGGGGGCATTCTACAAGGCCCCCTTTCCCCCATACGCACTGCAGTGGACGGGACGTTGCTTTCGTCGCGCGATGGTGGCCGTTAGCCACTGGGGGAGAACCCCGCTAGAGAGCGGCTCACTTTGAATAGAAAATTTCCGTGTGGCCAGCTCGACGGAATCAGGAGACGAATGCGGCGTGTCGTGGCTTCTACGCGAGCGGCAACCTTGATCACCAGCGTCCGCCACGTCATCGCCCGACCACGACCTAGCGGGTCGACTCGACGGCGTCTGTTCTTGGCGGTCCGCTTGCGATGGTCGCTACCGGCTTCCAACGGAACACCCTCCGGATCCGGACCAACTTCTGGTGGCGGATCAGCAGCGACCGATCGAAGACGTGACAGAAGATTGCACGACAACGCATGCATCATCATGCGGAATAGGTTTGCCATGTAACGATGGTCGATTAAGCGATCTGCACTTAAGTCAACTGTCAATTCTTTATTGCGGTTTTCGCTCTCTCCTCGATCACTATATTCCTGATACGTACCATCAGGATACTGCTCGGCTCCGAGACGATTGGTGACCACGATTCGACGGTTGGTCCCCTGGATATTGGCTTCACATTTGATGACCATGTCACGTGCATGTGACCACCCCCGCGCCTTGTGCGACAGGTACATATAGTTCTTCGTCTCCTCTCCCGTTTTCTCAAACTGCTGAAGCGTCAGCTCCATCAATTTTTCGCATTTCTTCCGCATCAATTGGTTCATTTGGTAACCAATGCTGTAGGTCACGCCGGCAAGAGATTCGAGAGCTTCGTATAAGTTTGGGACCGCGAATCCCGCATCGGCACGAATACGGATTTCGAGATCCGGAAACCTCTTTCGCAGTGCATTGACCACGCGACTCAAATCATCTTCCGCAGCAAGTGATACATGAGCGGTTCCGTGCAACAGCACCGGCAAGACAATCTGATCATTTTCGGCGCAGGTAATCACACGAACTTGGTAGATGTTCTTTTTATAGAAATTGTTGAAGAAGGTGAGTTGTTGAGCACCGTGGGCGGAATCTGCAAAGGTATCGATGTCCAAAGTGATCCGAGTTGGTACCTCGTCAAACGATTCGACAAATCGATCAATGAACCAGTCTTCAAGCCTCAACAGATCGGAAGCAGTCACTGAATTCTCTACACGAGAAATGGTTGGCTGACTGGCCAAGTCATGTTCATCCGGGGCACGATCAGCGATGAGCTTAAAGACAGGATCCGTTCTCAGGGTGTCGTGGTCATTCTGGTCTTCATAGCCAGCCAAGATTCCAAAGACGCGTTGTCGAATGACGCTCAACAGTGATTGGGTGGGATCGCTACGACCGTCTTCAATCTGCTCGGCAAAACTCTCGGTCAGTTTGAGTTTCTGATCGAGTTCTCGAAAGACGATCAGTCCTCCATCGGAGCTGACTTGCTCATCGACTGACTGAACTTCGATGCTCTTTCGAGGAAAAAAATCGAACAAAGCAGGCTGTGCATCGCGTATCATGACCAAGAGCCTTTGTTGGCGTTGTAAGTTGATGTCAGATACCAACTTGAACGCATCAGAGGCTCTTTTTGTTCATTCGCGGTGAATAATCCGGGTTAGCGGAATGGCGCGAGCCGTCCGGTCGCGCTTCAAAACACCGTGAAAGTCCGGAGGGCTCGCGCCCTACCGCTACCACTTGCCAAACGCGGGCGGAAAATGCTTCACAACGTGGCGCGTCCCGGGCATGCAACTCGATTCCGTCGGCAGCCCGGCCGGGCGTATCCGCACGATCGGGAGGCTGCACCAACGCAGTGCGAGGGGGCGGCTCCGAAGCGAAGGCATTTTTTTTCCTTTTCTCGCCTTTCTCGTGGAGCGGTTGTCGTCCGGCAGGCTTGGGACGCGAATCTGGCAGCTGAAGAATAAATCGGGATTCACCGTTCGACCTTCCCCCGCTGCGCTCAACCCTCCTGCCAGGAGGGTTGCTTCGTAAACTGCACGACCTGTTGAACTGGGAGGGCGCAGGCTTTCCTAACGGCACGTCGTTTGCGGCTGTTGGGGACATCTTTGTGACGCCCACCTTGAGAGGATTCGTCCATGACGCGCGCGATCGCCTCGCACCTTCTGCTGCTGACACTGGCAATGCCGCTGACGCTGTTGCGGTGCACGAACACCTTCGGCGCCGAGCCGGCGCCGCTGCGTTGGGAGCGATCGGCGTCTTCGGTCGCGCTCGTTCGTGGCCCACAGGTCATTTGGCGATTCAATCATGGCTCCGAACTAGACGTTCCGTACTTTCACCCGTTGAGTACCAAGGGCGGGCGCGTGCTGACCTGGGATCGCCCTGCCGATCATGCCTGGCATCACGGTTTGTGGTTCTGTTGGAAATACATCAACGGTGTCAACTACTGGGAGCATGACGGGCAAACGGGCCGGCCGGCCGGGCGCACCGAGACGACTGACGTCCGGGTGGAAACTCGTGGCGATCACTCCGCGCGCCTCTCGCTTGCGTTGGCCTACCATCCCGATGGAGACGATGAAGTCGTGCTCCGCGAACGACGACGGATCGTGATTTCCGCGCCGAATGCGCACGACGAATACAGCTTGGATTGGATTTCCGAATTCACCGCCGGCAACCACCGCGTGGAATTGGATCGCACGCCGCCGAAGGAACAATCGTGGGGCGGCTATGCGGGGCTATCGGTACGTTTCGCGAAAGAGTTGAGTGATCGTCAAGCGACCAGCGAACGAGGCCCGGTCGAATTCGGTCCTGGGGACCGGCATCGCAGCCGGGCGAGGTCGATCGATTACAGCGGCAGCATCGACGGCGATCCGGTGGGGCTGGCGTTTCTGGATCACCCCGAGAATCCCCGACATCCCACGCCGTGGTACATCATCCGCAGCCCCGTGACGGGCTACATGAACGCAGCTCTGCTGAACGATGAGCCGATGACGCTCGAACCGGGGACAGGCATGACGCTGCGGTATCGAGTGATCGTGCATCCGCTTCGCTGGGATGCGGCGCGTCTGAAAACGGAACAAACAAGTTTTCTGCAATCTTCCCCTTCATTTTGAGAGTCAGAGTCCCATGGGCACGACATCGATCCGCCGTCGCGGTTTCCTCAAAGCATCTGCCGCGTCGATCGCCTCCATCGGCGTTCCAACCATCGTTCCGTCCTACGTCTTGGGCAAGCAAGCGCCCAGCAATACGTTGCGGATCGGCTGTATCGGTACCGGACGGATGGGGCATGGGGACATGAACGCCTGTTTGCGCAGTGGTTTGGACCCCCAGACCCGTGCCCATATCGTGGCCGTTTGCGACCTCGATCGTCGGCGGGTGGAACACGCAAAACAGCAGTGCGACAAAATTTATTCAGACGAATTGACCGATCGTCCCGGACCGACGATCGAAATGTTTGAGGACTATCGTGAGTTGCTTTCACGAGACGACATCGATGGCGTGACGATTTCGACACCCGACCATTGGCATGCACTCAACGCGATCGCCGCGGCGGAGTCCGGCAAGGCCATCTATTTGCAAAAGCCGTTGACCTACACGATTGCCGAAGGGCAAAAACTGGTCGCAGCAGTGAGAAAAAACAATGTCATCTTGCAGACCGGATCGCAGCAACGTTCCGATCGCAGATTTCGTCTGGCCTGTGAACTGGTTCGCAACGGACGCATCGGCAAGCTGCAGACGATCCGCGTTCAACTGCCGACCGATACCGGCACGGGAAACGACGTTGCGATGCCTGTTCCCGAGCAGTTCAACTACGACATGTGGCTCGGCCCGGCACCTCGGATGCCCTACACCGAGCATCGCGTGCATCCGCAAGCGGACTTCAGCCGGCCGGGTTGGCTGCAGATCGAATCCTATTGTCGTGGAATGATCACCGGTTGGGGCGCGCACATGTTTGACACCGCACAGTGGGGGCATGGCTCGGATGATTCCGGACCGGTCGAGATGGAGGCGAGTGGTGAATTCCCGAACCGCGGATTGTTCAACGTCCACACCGAGTTTCAGGCCGCAGGGCGTTTTGCCGACGGGGTCAAACTGTTGGCCAGTTCTGGCACACCGGCCGGTGTCACGTTCGAAGGCGAGGCCGGATCGATCTCCGTCACGCGTTCCAGTTTGACCGCCGAGCCGGGTGGCATTCTGCGAGAGCCGATCGGTGAGGATGAAGTGCATCTTTACCAAAGTGACAACCACATGCAGAACTTTCTGCAGTGCATGCGGACACACGAAGAGCCGATTTGTCCGGTCGAAGTCGGACATCGCTCGAACAGTATCTGCGTGATCACGCATCTGGCCATGAAGCTGGGGCGAAAACTTCGCTGGAACCCGGTGACCGAGCGGTTCATCGACGATCAAGCGGCCAACGACATGCTCGACTATGAACATCGTAAACCGTGGACCGTTTGACTCGCTGGAGCAAGATGAATGAGATATCTGTCTTTCGCTGGGTGGCTGACGGTCGTTGTCGCGACTGCCGCACCACCATCGGTCGAACTGCAATTGCAGGACCAGGCCAAGCAGTTGGTCGTCCGGGTCGAAGGCCAGCCGGCCCTGGCGTACCAGTTCGGCGATGAATTTGCCCTGCCGCACTTTTGGCCGCTTCGCAGTCCCTCGGGCAAACTGCTGACCGTCCAAAGACCAGATCCCTATCCGCACCACCGATCACTGTGGATTGCCGACAAAGTGCAGATGGGTGACGGTCCAGTAGTGGATTTTTACCACAGCTGGAAAAACTTGCGGCGTCCGTCGAAACCAGCCGATGGGTTTCGTCACTTCATTCGTCACCAACGCTTGAGTGCAATGAAAACGGAAGGTGCGACGGCGCTGATTGAGATCGAATTGCAGTGGATCGTCGATGACAACAGGCCCCTACTCGATGAGCATCGAAAACTGCGCCTCGTCGCCCTCGGTAACGGTGAGTACTTCTTCGATTTGACTTGGAACTTGAAGCCGCACGAGGGTGACGTCAAGTTCCTGAGCGATGGCGTGCACTACGCTTGGCCGTATGTTCGGATGCATCCCCAATTCAGCGGCGAACAGGGTGGCGTGTTGACCAATGACGAAGGGCGACGCGGGCAGGCCGGCACGAACGACCAGACGGCTCGTTGGATCGATTACTCCAACACCGTCGCGGGCGAAACCGAGGGTTTGGCCCTATTCGTCTATCCTGACGACACCCCGCCTCGCTGGCTGACGCGCGAGTACGGCACGTTCGGACCACGTCGCGCGGAAAAGTGGAGCGGAACAAAGTTCACACTCCGCGTCGGCGAGTCCTTGCACGGTCGCGTCGGGGTGTTCGTTCATCGTGGCGATGCTAAGTCGGGCCGGGTTGCGGAACATTACCGCCAATACGTCGAGGACAAACTGTGAAACTACATCGACGCGAGTTTGCGGCGGCGGTTGCGGCGGCGGCTGCCCCGGTTGTTCGATTCGCCCGTGGGCAGGAACCCGCCATCATGAAGATCGATCGCATCGAGCTGTTCCCCTTACGCTATCCGCTGACCGGCTACTTCAAGTTCTTTACCGGGCCGCACGGTTCGCTGGGGCGTGCAGCGGTCGTGATCAAGATCACCGCAGACGACGGAACGGTGGGTTGGGGGCAGAGCATTCCGATCGCCAAGTGGAGTTACGAAACGCTGGAGACGGCGACCATTGTGCTCCGCGACTATTTCACGCCGGCACTTGTTGGTCGCGATCCGACCGACATCGACGGTGCCTTGGCGGCGATGGACTCCGTGATCGCGCCGGGGTTTACCACCGGCATGCCGATCACTCGCGCCGGCGTGGACCTGGCACTCCATGACTTGACGGGCAAGGTGCGCGGCCAGTCGCTCGCGCAGATGTGGGGACGCGAACCCGGTGGGCCGATCACGCTCAGCTGGACCGTCAACGTGCAGCAACTGGCCGATGTGGATCGGGTGATGGACGAGGGCCGTCGTCGCGGTTACCGCAACTTCAACATCAAAGTGGCGCCCGATCCTGAATTTGACATCCAGTTGGCCCGACACGTGCGGGAAAACGCGCCGGAGGGGTTTCTATGGGCCGACGCCAATGGTGGCTACGACCCGGCCACCGCATTGGTCGCCGCGCCGCGGTTGGCTGATGCCGGTGTCGATGTGCTGGAGGCACCGCTGAAACCCAATCAGATCAGCGGTTATCAAAAACTCAAACAGCAAGCCGCGTTGCCGATTCTGATGGACGAAGGAGTGATCAGTCCGACCGATCTGCGCGAGTTTTACCAAGCGGGAATGTGCGATGGCGTCGCGATGAAACCGTCCCGATGCGGCGGCTTGCAATCGGCGCGGCAACAAATTGAATTCTGTCAGCAACAGGACTTGATGTGGCTGGGCAGCGGGTTGACCGATCCCGACATTTCACTGGCGGCAACCTTGGGACTCTATGGAGCCTACGGGTTGAACAAGCCAGCCGCACTCAACGGGGACCAGTTCCTTACCGCCAGCGTCCTCAAGGTGCCGTTGCGAATCGAAAAGGATCAAGCCCACGTCCCGCTCGGCCCCGGCCTTGGAATCGAAGTCGATGAACATCAGGTGATCGAACTGATGAAACGCAGCGGCGGCGACAAACTGCTGAAGTAACGATCGGCCAGGTCTAATCGTTTGCGTTCCAGCCGGGTAGCGGGGATCTTGATGCCTCGCGGATGATGTTGTCGTGGACGAGAAAGCCTGCTTCCCCGACAAAATACGAATGGGTCTGGTCGACGATCAGATTGTAGGCCTCGCTGTCCACACCGCCTTCGGTCACGTCGATTGGGGTTGAGCGGTGAATCTCGCGGAGGCGATCGCCAGGATTCAATTCCTTCGCCATCGTCCATCCTCGACCGACGACCCAGAACGGATGGCCAACCGTTGCGGTGATCTGCTCGCCACCGACCGTGATCTGCATCGTGTCGCTCGGAGGTCGAATGCTTGTTTGAAGCACCAGCCGATACGACAGCTCTCCCGTCTCGAGATCCTGGGAAAGCACCTTGTCGCCCGGCCGAATCCCTTCGATGGCTCGTTTCCCCGTTTCGGTGTGAACCAAGGTGCCCGCGGGAAAACACTCGTGGCGACGCGGTTGTGGTAATCGTATCGTGCGCCGACGATAGTCCGTGTTCGTAAAGTAGTACTCTTGTTTGTGATCGGCGACCAAGTACTCGTTGTAGTGCTTCCACCAATCCCACCACAGGCTCGGAACATCGCCGATCTCTTCACCCGTTGCGATGCGTAGGGCGCTGAAGATTCGACCATTGCGCAGCTTGGTTTGAGCGTTCTTCTGCGCCACGGCTCGTTCGGTTGCGGCAATTTTGCGACGATGCAGGGCCACTTCACGGGCAACAATTTGCCGATAGGCGCGGGTGGCGCGGAATCGGGGGTCCTGGACGGTCAAGCCCGCGTTGGTCGATTGGAGCAGGTTGATCGCGTCGTCGGGGCGCTCTTGTCGCAACCGCGTATGGCTGATGACCGTGTCGCCGATCGCGTTGAGGCTGGAAACAGCTTGAATGGGCGACTCTAATTGACTGAGATACTGCGGCGCATAGGCATGGATCGGATGTTCGGCCAACTTTCTTGCCGCAGCTTGTCTGGCGTCGGCCTCTTTCAATTCCAGCGAAAGTCGAACCAGCGCGTCGGCGGAGACTTGGGCCGGGATGCTGCCGATCGTGTCGACGAGATGATACTGCAAGTCCGTGTCAACGCGTCGTAGCAGTTTTTCCATCGCGGGCACGGCCTCGGGATCATCGATCGCGGCGAAACCCTTCCAGGCACTCGATTCGCGATCCAATGGAGCCGCGTCAAGTTCTCGCCGCAATCGACCGAGCTTTGCCCCCCAAGTTCGAAGCGCCTGTTGTGCTGCATTTAGCGACTGCTTGTAGGCGTCTATTTGTTCCTTCGTCATCAGCTGGCCACGGAATTCCCGCAGTTTCAACCGTGTCCGTGCTTCCTCATTGGTAGGATCGCTTGCGATCACGTTGCTCCAGTGCAGTTGCTCGCGATCTTCTAACTCATTGATTCGACACCAACGTGCCAGCGCGATCTCGCCGGCCATCGTTCCGGCGTATCGATCCCTTAGGAAACTGTAGTGATGAAGAAGTTCGTTGGATGCATTCAGTGATGCCGACCGCTGGACGGGCATCCATCGATCATCCTGTTTGAGAAACCCAGCCATCGATCGCGCCGTCGAGTCGTTGGGATCTTGCCGGATCGCGCTGATCAGATACAGCTCGCGCTTTTCAATGTCGCCATCCAACTCGGCCCGCAGGGCTTGTTGAACCAGCGAGCCGGAATTGAATTCACCGTCCTCAGCGAAAAGATTGCTGGGGGCACAAAACGCCAGGGCCAGTGGTAAGGCAGTGAGAAAACACGACGCCTGGAAGAGAGGATGGCAACGTCTGCGGTCCATGGGGTGGCCCCTTGCATGAGGGAACTTTGCTTGCTTCTGGAACACCGCTTGCCTGCAACATTCGCGCCACCGGAATGCTCGATGTCGAGATTCAACTTTTTGCAGTGAATTCGCACCGTCGGGCAATGGGATGCGTCACGCAGCGTGCGATCGACTCGATCACACTCGCGTCTCATCTTTATACACCATCCCGATCCCCGCGACACGCATTGGCAGCGCGTGCGTCCCCTGTCTCGGCAGGATCGCCCGGCGTGCCCCGTTGATCTCTGCCCCAACAGCGATCGATCGGTCGACCGAAAGCGTACATCCTGCAAAGTCCACCTGGACGGCACGCGTCTCACCAGGGCTGGGCGACATCAGGTGTCTGGTGAGCGGATTGGAGCGTCCGGCGACCTAGGCTTTCGCTGGATCGAATTCAAACGCGAGGAACGTTTTACATGACCTGGGAAGATGCATTGATGCCGTCGATGATCGCGGTCTCGTGTTCGCTGTTGGCCAAATTCATCGAAGTCAGGCTACGCAAGCATCGGGCGTTCGCCGATTCGGGTGAACCCGAGCGCGACGATCCCGAATGATAAAATGAATTGAAGGTAACCGTTCCATCTGCCCAGGTTTGCCCTGCTCGCTGGGGCGACCGGCGGGTACGAGCCGTTGGTGTCTAGGCTTCAGCCGATGCTCGTTCAGCTGTGCGGGCGCCGAAGGCTTCGTGGAAGAGCGCCTGAAGGCTGCACACCAACGGTTCGGACGCCATGCCTGTGACTGCCGGGGAGCCTGCCGGAGATTGGCAAAGGGCTTTGGCTGAACAGACAAGCTGTCGGTTGAGGGTTGACCGAGCGTCTCGTTCCCGGCTTACCTCGCTTAGGCTCGGACGCGGTCACTTACGCCCTTCTTGATAACGAACTCGGCCTCCTGCCTCGTCTGTTCTGATCGGGCTCCGCCCTCGGCGTCGGTGCTGCTCGCTCGCGCTCGGCCCTACCCTCATCCTTCGGTCGCTTCCAATCACCTCCGTCAACCGTCGGCTCCGCTCGGTCGATCCCTCCCTCACTCCGGTCGCCGAACGATGGCCCGCTCGGTCTTCCCAACTTCCAACTCTTCTCTTTCAACTTGGAGCATGGAACTTGGAACCTGAAACTGTACTCCCGCTTCCTGCCATCGTTCTCCGACTGACATCCTGTCCCCGACGGGTTTCAGTCGACGGGCATCCTACCCGCCGTGCCTTCGGCGTTCTTACCGCGAGAAGGTGCGCGGTCGGTCGTGTGGCAAGACCAAGTGGCCTCCCATTGCGGCGGAAGTCGACTCGGTCCTGTGGTCACGTCAATCGTCCGCCGCTGATTTGCGGGATTCAACCCCCGTCCCCTTTGATTTATCCGTGGATTGCGGCTGAGGTTTCTAGCTGCGCTCACGAAGCTGATGTTTCAACGCGACTTCCATCGCCGCAAGTTCCTCCGATGAACGCATTCGCAGGTCTTCGATCGTTGATTCTGCAACGCCCGCAAGCGATTGAAGCACTCTCACCCGGCCAATTGCCTCACCACGTTCCTCAGCCGCTTCCAGACGCGCCTTTTCATCACGCTGCATTTTCAAGCGTGATTCGTAGAATCGCTTTTCTTCGGGATTTCGGGCAATCATCTCCAATACTCCTACTGCTTCGAAAAAGACCGGATCGGGTAGTTGTTGCCGCAGATCTTCGGCACTCGACGTTGCAGCGAATCGGAAAAAGTGAATCCACTGAAGGATCGGGGCGGCGATGACGCCATTATCCGCATCGGGATCGTACTTCGGCAACTCTAAAAGGTGGATTTGCAGGCAATCTGTCAGCAATTCACCGCTCGGAGATCGAAGTTGGAAGTCGAGATGCAGGGCGGACGATTCGCGGAACCGGATCGCATCAAGGATGCAGATTCCGATCGAGGGACGCAATTCCCGGTAGCTGTCTCCCTCACCGAGTTGTTCAACCAACTGGCTGGCAGCGTAATAGGTCAGTCGCTCGGAGAGCCCTGCGGGCAGCGTCGTCTGAATTTCAATGTCGATGAACCGCCCGTGATCATCGGTCGCCAAGACATCGAGAATCGAAGCTTTGTCATCGTCAAAGCTTTTGCCGATGATTGGGTTCAGGATCTGCACGGTGGTGATCGGCGGTTCTCCACCCAAGACCGCATTGAGAAAATGAAGCGTAATCGCCGGATGATCAGGACTTCCTAAAAGTCGCTTGCACGCAAAGTCGACCGTCGGATCAATGCCGATCGCCATTTTGGACCGTCCACTTTCGAAGTAGAAGCGAGCAAAAATCTTTCCTGATGATGAATTGAGGGAGCCGTTTTGGCAACCCACGACTTTTGATCATCTCTCCCCTCGGCGTCGGTGCTGCTCGCTCGCGCTCGGCGCTACCCTCATCCTTCGGTCGCTGTCACCACCTCCGCGGGCCGTCGGCTCCGCTCGGTCGATCCCTCCCTCACTCCGGTCGCCGAACGATGGCCCGCTCGGTCTTCCCAACTTCCAACTCTTCTCTTTCAACTTGGAACTTGGAACTTGAAACATGGAACCGCTCCCCCGCTTCCTGCCATCGTTCTCCGACTGACATCCTGTCCCCGACGGGTTTCAGTCGACGGGCATCCTACCCGCCGTGCCTTCGGCGTTCTTTGTGCGTCCGGATGCGCGGTCAGTCGTTTGGCAAGACCAAGCGGCCTCCCTTGCGGCGGAAGTCGACTCGGTCCTGTGATCACATCAATCGTCCGCCGCGAGCCAATCAGCAGAAACCGCCTAGCTACCTATCCTGCCGATTCGCTCTTGACACTTTGTTTCATTCCAATGATCGTCGAAAGTCTTGAAATATTTCGACGACTTCTTGAACTCCGTCAGCATAATCTTCATAAAATCCCCGCGCAGACAGTGCAGGCACGAGATACACATACTCACCATCACCGTAGTCCCGAAAAACCCATTCTTCCGGCGGGCTCACGTCTTCATCAAGGAAATAGTTTTTTGGATAGAGAACAGGATCGCCTGACTCGTCGATAATTCTGTAGTGCGTATCATCGATTCCTATCAGGTGGTAATCATGTCCCTGCACCAAAGATGGTGTATTAGTGAATTTGGAAACGACTGATGTGATCTTTCGAAACATGTTAGTTTGCATCCCACTAAAACGGATCCGGTGCTCCCGCCGGTTTCTTACCTCTTCTTCCAATGCCGTGATGCTCGTACCAATGCCACTCGCGACCACAGCTATCCCATCCCTTCTTCTTTTTCCACCCCTTTTTCGTCCCGCCAAATTTCGCAACCAATTCGTTAATCTTTCTGATTTCCGAACCCTTCGCAATTAGCTTGGAATTCGAGAGCATCTCTTTGGTGAATGTCTTGCAAACTCCCTTAGCTGGCCCTCCACCACACGGACCGATGCCCATTTTGATTGGAACCTTTGTCCCGTCTGGAAGCACGACGTCATGTCCCCAGTCGAATCCAAATATATCCATGAAGGCATCTTGAAAAGCGGCATAGTAGGGGTCTCGCATTGATGGAGGAGTCCCTGGCACAATAACCGGTCTTGTTTCTTTTCCGAATGGATCCAAGTTAATCAAGACGAATCCACCAAGAAATTCATACAAGTTCCACGGGCTGCCTTCATGCCCAATTGGATCTCTGGAGTAAAACCGGCCCGTGATCGAGTCGTACATCCGGGCGCGGTAGTGGTACAGGTCGAGAACGTCGTCGTACTCACGGCCCGTGTAGGTGTAGCGGTTGCCTTCTGCCGTCGCCGTCCGTGCAGTTCCCGCAGCGTCGAAGATCGACAGACCGCCGTACGCATCGTAAGCGTAACGCTCCTTGATCGTTCCGCTCGAATCGGTCAGTGCGTTGACGCTGTACTGTTGGGTGCCGTGATAGCGAAACGCCAACTTGATTGATGATGCGTCACTTTCAGTACGTGATTTGCCGCGTATGCAAGGTGATGGGCTGACCGCTTTGCAGCTACGGATTCGTTTTGAATCGGCGCACGACTTAACGCCTCCCGCGCGGGGGCGCGCGAGACGGCGTTGAAGGGTGCGACGACGGGATGATGGCTTGCAGAGCATCCCGCCATTGTAACTGATGGGCAGGCTATTCGGTGTCGCTTTGGGGTGGGCGGTCCTTTGCGCCCGGATGCGTTTTGTCGTGGACTTCTCGCAGGCGTTTGATCGAGACGTGCGTGTAGATCTGGGTCGTGTTGAGTTGCTCGTGACCCAAGAGCGTTTGGATCGAGCGCAGGTCCGCGCCGCCTTCGAGCATCAACGTCGCCGTGGTGTGGCGGAGCATGTGGCAACTGCCTGGCTTGGTTATCCCCGCCGCAGTCAAATAGCTCCTGACCAGTTGGCTGAGCGTGACAGGATGGAACGCGTTGCCACGGGAAGTTAGGAAGATGACTTGCGTGTCTTCATCGAGTAGTGCGGGGCGACCGTCGTGAAGATATTTCATCAGCCATCCAAGGGCTCGCTTGCCGGTCGGCACGACTCGATCCTTGCGTCCTTTGCCTTGACGGATCATCGCTAGACCGGACTCGTGGTTGATGTCGTCAAGCTTCAACGCGATCAACTCTGCGCGTCGCATGCCGGTGGCATAGAACAGTTCCAGCAGCGCGCGATCGCGAAGGCCGGTTGGCGTTGTGAGATCGACTGAACTGAGTAGCGTTTCGATTTCATCGATGGTCAAGTGCGATGATGGAAGACGCTGTTCTTCCTTGGGGAGTTCGATGCCGGTTGATGGATCGCTGTCGATCCAACCTTGTTCGCTCAGCCATGCGAGCCAGTGACCAACCGTTGAGAGGTAGGAAGCTTGAGTACAGAACTTGAGCGGTTTACCGGTGCGTTCGTTGCGGTAGTGATAGAGCCATCGCCGGTAAGCAGCAAGTGACTCGGCAGTGATCTCGGTGACGGACTCGATGCCGCGTTCGCTTGACCAGGTGATGAACTTGTTCAAGACGTAGTCGCGGCGCGAGATCGTCGTGGCTGACCAGTTATTCATCTTGAGGTGGTTGAAGTAACGCGACAGTAGGACGGTGGGAGCGGGAAGGTTTGACATGGATTTGCATCCTGGGGTTGTGATCAGCGCGTACCGGTAGCCGGGCGTGCTCGATCAGGGTGAAGGCGGCCGGGTGAACGTCACTCGGCCGAAGAAGACGGCATCACCGATCACGGCGATGCAGCTATGGCAAGGCTTTCAATGAGGGGGCCTTGCAAGGTTTTGGCATCGGTTTTGATGCCAGAGCGGTCAAGTCATTGCAAGGCAACGACTTGTTGGATGTGTGAGCTGGGGTGAAGCGACCGCAGAGCGGCGACAGAGCCGGGGCCGAGCTCACTTGCTCAGGGGGTTGAGGTTTCGACCAAGGGGGTCGAGGTTTTGGTTGTAGTTGCAGGTGTCTTGAGTTTCGCCGGATCGATCAGTCCCATCAGGAACGGTTGGCCTTCGCGGCCCTCCCCACCGTAAAGCAGTTCGTAGACGTAGCGTTGGCCGTTGCGACCACGGTGAACGAGCACGTATTCCAGATCGACAAGCCGACCAAGATGCTTTTGGATTTGCGAATCGCTCCAGTGGATCGCTTCCCTGACATCGCGGCGGGTGAACCGGAATGCGTCCCGCGGAAGCCCGATCGATCGTGAGTTCGAGTCGACGAAGTCATGCAGTCTGCCGAGTAAGTTTCGCGTCTGTGGCGCGAGTTCATCCAGACTGCGTCCGAGGACTTCACCCGCGATGCCGTTGGCGATCGCGATATCACCGGGCTCGACGTTGATGAACTCGGTCGAGATGTCGCCTTGTTGTGCCGAATGAATCGTCCGCTGATGCTGGTGCAGGAACGCGATGGTGTTGATCAGCGTCAGATACTTGATGTGATCGCGCCGCATGCGTGTTTTGTGATTGGGGAACGTCAGCTGCGTCGCAAACGGGTTGAACACTTCGACGGGCTGCAACAACCGCTGCGCGTTTTGGTGAAGGCGTTTCAACTGACCGGCAAGATAACCATGTTCGGTGAAGTCATGCGTGAACGATTCACGTTGTTTCGATTGGATTGCATCAGTCTGTGAATCGGATTCATCAACGGTCAGGATCAGGCATCGATTGATCAGTTCTTCATCGATGTCGAGGGCGGTTGTGGTGAGGAAGATCTGCGTGGGGCCTTCGACGTGATGTTCTTGGGTTTGGCTGCGGCCGTCTTCGCCCCGGCCGACGGTGGCATGACGCAGTTCGCCTTCGCTTTGAAGCAGCTTCAATGCGTAGCTTGCTTGACGGATGCCTTCGTCTTCGGCGATCGCCAGGATCTTGTGACGGATCGAATCGCTGTCGAGGTAAAACAACGACTGACCGGTCATGCCGCTGAAGCGGTTGACATCCTCGGATGGCATCATCGAGAGGACGGCGTCCATCAGCGATGTTTTGCCAGCACTGGATGACGATTGGATCACAATGGCCAGTGGCTTGGCAAGCTTGCGACTGGTCGCGGCCAGGTAACCGGCGAGCTTGTTGGTGGACTCGCCAACGATGCCGCAAGCGTCCATGTCGGCGACGATGCGTTCGAGAAGATTGGGAGAGCGAAGCAGAGCCAACGCTTCGCGTTGCTCTTCGTCGCTGAGCTTGACTTCGATGCGCGCCGGTTGTTTCAGCGCCGCGATGCGATCGGACTGCAACGCTTCGAGTTTGAGCAGCAACGTGCCGATGTCCTTTTTGATGATGTCGGCATCGGTGTAGAGTTCCGTTGCCGTAGCCTTGATGAACGAGGTTCGTGAGCGTGCCTTCACAAGATCAAGCGTGTCCATGTGAACGAGGTCGTCACGCGAAGCCATCAGGTTGACTTTGAGTGTCAGCGTTGACTTGTTCTTCTCAAGACCACGGATTCGGTAGCGTCGATCATCGCGGATGAAGATGATTTGATTGTCTTCGAGGATCAGTTCGTTGTCGGACGTCGTCGCAGGACTCGCCGAGAGTTCTGATGTCGCGGTTGTCTGTGGCTTGTTGTCGGAAGCCTTGGCGGCATCCGCTATGGGTTCGGGGATTGTTGTTTCCGATTGCCCAACGATGATGACATCTTCGCCGCTTGCGTGCGCGTCGATCTTGTAGCCTCGCAGACCGATGATGTTGCCGTCGTTGTCAATGATCGGAACAGTGACACGGCCACGCATTGTTTCGCGTCCGTTGGCTTTGTAGAGGCCGGCTTCGACGAGTGCGTCACGGACTTCGCGGCCGCGCTTGATGCGGCGCTGTGGGATCTGCTTGCCAAGTGTTCGATCAGCAAAACCGATTTGTTGCTCGGTTGCTTGTTCGTTGGTCAGGTGCAGTTCATCGTTGACGTACGCCATGGCTCGCTCGCATTCCTTCAAGCATGAAGCGTAGAATTCGGCGATGGCCTTGATGGGGTTATCGAGGATCGCGTTGAGGAAGTCATCGTTCATCGTGTTGGCTCCGTTGGATGCGCGCAGACCGGTGGCCCGGCCCTTGCTCCGTTACTTGTTTTTGGGAAAGATCGCGGGGAGAGGTGTCGGCGGTTTGCCGATCGGGTCCGCGGAAGCTGCGCACCTGTCGGCTGTCGTTGGCGGTCGAGAGCCTTGAAGGTGCAGAGGCGAAACGTGGTTCAACGCCTCACGGATCGGCCGGCCCTCCATGACGCGACAGCTTCCGCTCACTGTCAAGCGACGGAATCAGCCAACCGCCGCGAAAGTAGAAAACCGCTTCGCCATCAATCGTTAAAGTTAACGCACTTGGTGTTAACGATCGCACGTGGCCGTTTTTCGCCTCTCGCCTTCTCTCGGACTGCCACCGGAGGGTCACGGGTGACGGCGTCAGTCCGGC
>NZ_JANZKV010000059.1 GCF_025060895.1 Stieleria sedimenti
GTTTTGTGAGCCGTGACGCGTAAGCGGCCGGGCACTGCGACGTTGCCCGAGGCCTTACGGCCAGCGGCTCACCATTCACTCAGCTGAACCCGACTAAATCGACAGCCCGCGAGCCGTCCGGTGACGCCGCCCGCGGCGCCGAGAGTTGCCCGAGGCCTTACGGCCAGCGGCTCACCATTCACTCAGCTGAACCCGACTAAATCGACAGCCCGCGAGCCGTCCGGTTTTACCTTCAAAGACCGGAGGGCTCGCGCCCTACCGCTAACAAAAACACCCCGCTTGGCGTCCATGTAGATGGCAATGGCCGCGCGCCGTCCGGTCGGAGCAACGATCACGTTGAATCCAGCCGGTGCCTCAGGTCGGCAGCCCGAAGTAGGCCTTGGATTTGATCACTTCCGCAACCGGCAGCGGCACCTTGCTTTCCCATTCGGAGTCGCCTTTTTTGATCAGATCCAGCACGTCGCGTGAGAAGACTTTCAAACAGGACGGATCGAAGTTGTCCAGGTTGATGATGTCGCCGCGATCACGAATGTAGTCGTACAACTGTTGCAGTTCTGGTTTTGTTTTGAAATTCTCGGACGTCAACAGTTCGCCGGTCTCGCGGTTTTGCATCGGGTAGCAGAAGATTTTCAAGTCATTCTTGAACAGTCTGCCGAACGATTCGAGCACGCCGCCCTGCAGTTTGGTGTAGTACTTTTCATCAAATAAGTCCTTCATGCTTGCCGCACCCATCGTGATCGCGATCGGTTCCTTGGTGTAACCGCACAGATACGCGGCCAAGCGGTAGTACTGGAAATAGTCGGAGATCAAGACCGGCATGCCACAGGCGGCGATGACATCGGCCCGGGCAAGGAAATCGCGGAGGTCGATTTCGCCGGAGGACTTCAAGTTGTTCATGGTGATTTCCATCACCTGCGTGATTTCCTTGCCTTGCACGCTGGGCATTTCGGAGAACTTTTCGTGGGCGCATCGCAGCATATCCAGGTTGACGTTGCACACCGGTCGAAAGCTGCCCCGTTCGACGAGGATTGCTTTGCGATAGAAAAATTCAGACGGTTGTAACACTTCGCCGTTGGCGGCAAACATCGCCGCACCGCTGAGCCCCAATTCGACCAGCTTCAGACTCATCAAGCGGTTGTCGACGTGTCGAAATGCGATCCCGGAAAACTCGATCATGTCGATCTCGATCCGAGAGGTCGTCAACCCGTCCAACAAGGAATCGACCAGCAATTCGGGTTCGTGGTTGAGCGCCGCGGCACCGTAGACCAGATTCACACCGACAATCCCCAACGCCTCCTGCTGTAGCGCCGCTTCGTTGTCCAACATCCGTACGTGGATGATGATCTGGCTGTCTTCGTCACGCGGGTGTGCCTGGAATTTGATGCCCATCCAGCCGTGGCATTGATTGGTGCCGTGGAAATTTCGTGCCGAAACCGTATCGGCAAAGGCGAAGAACGCCGTCGTGTCGCCGCGGGTTTCACGCAATCGATCCAGGTTCAAGGCGTGTTCGTAGTCCAACATCGCCTGCAAGCGTTCGCGACAGACGTAACGCGACGCCCGCCCGTAGATCGCATCGCTGACCTTCATGTCGTACGCCGACATGCTTTTGGCGATCGTTCCTGCAGCCGCACCGACGCGAAAGAACCATCGCACCACTTCCTGGCCGGCTCCGATTTCGGCAAACGTCCCATAGCGTCTCGAATCGAGGTTCACGTCGAGCGCCTTTTGACGAGTGCTCAGGGTTTCGACTGAGGTCCTGGTGGGGTAAGTGCTGGGCATGGGATCTTGTGGTCAGCGGAAGGGAGCAAAGCCGTCTCGACGTCGGCAGTCTAATGGATTCAGGTTGCGTTTTCGGGTCAGGTGTTCACGTTGGTCGATCGTCGACCGTTAGGGGGTGTTTAGGGGTCGCGGGCCGTCAGGGCATGGCTTCGCAAACGATCGATCTCGCCAATTTTGAACTTCGCACTGCGCTTGATTCGATACCGACGACGCCAAAATCTGTCATCAATGGGATGGCGGAGCCCGACTGAACCGCTGCGCCCGTCTCCGTTTTCTCGATCGTCTGATTGCCCATGGTTCAGCGGACCGGGCAGCGATGGGTTGAAAAAACTTCTGATCATAGGACTTGGTGCTAAAAACAACGAGCTTCATGGAAGCTTGCGCCCTTTCATTGCGACGGTGGATCGGCGAAGTTGAATCGATCGGAATCGGGTTTGGGTTGCGGTGCCGAATCAGCACCGTTTGGTTGAATCGTAAAAGGCTGTCAAATGACACTTTTGATTGTATCGGTCTTGTGTGTTCTGGTTGTTTCGGCGCTCTGCTCGGTGACCGAAGCAGCGTTGTACGCGGTGCGGCCGTCGTATGTGCGGTCGCTCCGCGAATCGGGCAGCGCCGCCGGTCGTGTGCTCGATCGCATGAAGCAGAATATGGAGCGGCCGATTTCCGCAATCCTGATCATCAACACGGTGGCCAACACGGCCGGCGCGGCACTCGCCGGGGCGCAGGCGGAAGCCGTGCTCGGTCAGTCGTTCATTCTTTGGTTCTCCGCCGTGTTCACCCTGGGCGTTCTGTTCTTCTCGGAGATCATTCCCAAGATCGTGGGCGTCGCGTACAGCAATCGGATTGCGGTGTTGGTTGCCATGCCGCTGACCATCGCCGTGCATGCATTGTTTCCGTTGGTGTGGGTGATCCACAAGTTGGCCGCCATCGTGAAACCTTCCGGCCCCGTGTTCGCGGCGCCCGAAGAAGAGGTCGGCCAGATGGCCCGCATGAGTGCCGAGGAGGGGAGTATCTTGCCGATTGAAGCCGAGTTGGTTCAGCAGGTCCTGAAGTTGAACGAGGTGACGGCCGCAGAAATCATGACGCCGCGATCGGTGGTCAGACGATTCCCGGCCGACACCACGCTACAAGCGATCAGTCACGAGATGGCGGCGGGACGGATCAAATGGACCAACGCCCGCGTACCGGTGACCGATCCCAAAAACGATGACGTTTGGAGCGGGGTCGTGTTGCGACGCGATGTGTTGGCGCATCTGGCCCGCGATGAATTTGATCGTACCCTGGGGTCGCTTGCCAAACCGCTGCACCGGGTGCCCATGAATACACCGGGGCATGTCCTGTTGAAGTCGTTCCTGAGCAAACGGTCGCATTTGTTTGGCGTCGTGAACGAGTCCGGCACCGTCGTGGGGATCGTGACGCTGGAAGACGTGATGGAGTCTTTGATCGGTGAAGAAATCGTTGATGAGGTGGATGTCGTCGTCGACATGCAGGAACTGGCGCGGCAATGGGAACAGCGTCCGTCGCAAGGTGACCGAAGCAACCCGTCGTGATTACCGTTCGCTGCCATCGATGACCGCATCGAGCCACTCGGCGATTTCGCACTGTCTCCTGCAACGCGAGGGCGACGTCTTCTTCGCCATGCGTCAAGAACAACTTGCGGGGCGATTGTTCAAAGTTCCCCAGCCAGTTGAGCAATCCGGTCCGGTCGGCATGTGCCGAGAATCCGAACAGCTGCGCGACTTGTGCTTCCACGTGATACTCGCGTCCGTGGATCCGAACGCATTTCTCTCCATCGAGAATTCGTCGCCCGAGCGTACCGTTGGCTTGAAAACCGACGAACAAGAGCGTCGATTCGGGGCGGCGGATGTTGTTTCGCAGGTGATGTTTGATCCGCCCGGCGTTGCACATGCCGGCAGGGGCCATGATGATGCAAGGTCCTTTGACATGGTTGATCGACTTTGACTCGTCGACGGTGCGCGTCAGAGTCAGCCCCGGGAACTGCCGCGGCGCCTGGTCGGCCTCGATCGCACGGCGTAATGCCTGATCCAGCCAACTGGTGAATCGTCGAAAGATGTCGGTGACGTCCGACGCCATCGGGCTGTCCAGAAAGATGGGCACCTTGGGGATCCGATTCTGATGAACCAATCGCCCGAAGTAGTACATCACTCCTGGGCCCGTTTGACCGCGAACACGGGGATCACCAGGTTCCCGCCTCGACCGATGGTTTCGCAAACGATTGCAGCGAGTTGGTCGACATCCTTGTCGGTATACAGCGGCACGGCCGGATGGGGCCCCTTGCGTCCTTCTTCTCGATGACGCCTCCGTTTGTATTTCACGTCTTCGGCTTGAATTCTTGCCGCGTCCCTCAACATCACTTCGGCCAGCGCGACCGTCGGTCTGGTCGCGTAGATTTTTCCCTGAAAACCGTCGGCGACGAACTTGGGGATCAACCCGATGTGGTCCAGGTGCGCGTGCGTGACGACCAGCGCAGCGATGCTCGACGCGTCCACGGGGCACGGTTCCCAGTTTCGCGCTGCGTCGTTGCGTTCCTGCACCATGCCGCAGTCAACCAGGACGCGTTTCTGGCCGATTTCCAGACAGTGACGCGATCCGGTGACGTTTCGGTTGGCGCCCAGGAATGTGATCTTCAGGATTCGATTCATACATGCGATTGGCTCCACTTGGATTAGCCGAATGATTCCCGCGTGACCTTGACTCTGCGAACCGTTGTCTCGGACGCTTCTTCGACCGTGAACCGATAGCCGCCCTCGACGATCGATTCGCCCGGTTTGGCCAGATGATGCAACCGTGCGACCAGCATCCCACCAACGGTATGAAATTCGGTGGCGGGCAGATCCAGTCCCAGGATGTCGTTGACTTCGTGAATGGTTAGCCTGCCGTCCATCAAATACGTGTCTTCGGATAACTGTTGGCACCTGCGGGCCTGACGGGGTGACTGTTCTGCGAACTCGTTGCCGACATCGATTTCTCCGACGACGGCTTCGACGAGGTCTTCCATGGTGATCATGCCGATTGTGGAACCGTATTCGTCGACGACAATCGCCATTTTGTCCTCACGATCGCGCAACGTCGGCAGGACTTCTTCGAGCGGGTCGTGGGGCGAGACATAGTGTGCCGGCCGGATCTGATCGGAGAGTGGTTTTGCGATCGTGGTCGGATCGAGCAGATCCCATGCGGTCAGAGTCACGATCCCGACCACGTTGTTGGTGTCGCCTTGGTAGGCCGGCAGCCGGTGAAAACCACGTCGACGGATCAATTGGACGGCATCGTGGGTCGTTTTTTCATTGTCGATCGCCACCATGTCGGCCACGGGGATCATCTCTTCGCCGACGGTCGTCTCGGAAAAGCGAATCGCGCGTTCGATGCGAAATCGGTCAAAGACGGTGGTGTCCGAGGCGCGGTCGGCCATTTCAATGACGCTGCGGAGTTGGTCGCGCGTGATGAACAAATGATGTGACGTCGCACCGCCGCCGGCCAGCCACGCGGCACCACGTGCGATCCGCGAAAACACATAGACGATCGGCGCAAAAATCCACGCAAATGCACTCAAGGGAAAGACCACGATCGGTGCGATCCTGTCCGATTCTTGCTGGTAAATACTTTTGGGCACGATCTCGCCCAGGATCAACAACAGCGGGGTGAAGAACAAAAACGCGATCAGATCGCCCCACCGATTTCCCACGAAGTGAATGAACATCAATGTCCCGAGCGTGGTTAAAACGACCGTGGAGATGTTGGTGCCGATCAACGTCGTGGTGAGCAATTTTTCCGGCCGCTTGAAGAGTTGGACGACGCGATGGGCGCCGCGGTTTCCTTGCTTGGCCCGATGGGACAACTTGATCTTGTCGGCGTTGACCAGCGCGATCTCGGATCCCGAAAAGAACCCTTTCAGCAACAGCATCAGGATCATCACCGGGATGACCCAGGCAAGGTCCAGCATGCTCATTTGGGGGCTCCTGTTTCGGTGTCCTGTGCGTCCGTCTCGCCTCGGCTTACACGGACTCGAGCGATTCGATGCTCGTCCATTTCCAGCACGGTGATGGTGATTCCGTCGACCACGGTTTGGTCACCGACGCAGGGCAGCCGATCGATGTGACGGAAGGCGACGCCGGCGATGGTGGTCATGCGGGGATCGTGAAGGTCGAAGTTCGT
Source organism: Stieleria sedimenti (assembly GCF_025060895.1). GTDB lineage: Bacteria > Planctomycetota > Planctomycetia > Pirellulales > Pirellulaceae > Stieleria > Stieleria sedimenti. The sequence goes on from NZ_JANZKV010000059.1 coordinate 5,953, forward strand.
GACGCGGTCGAGTTCACCCAGTTTCGTGTCGCCGGGGGACTCGTAAGTGTTCGGCCCGATCTGCACGATTCGCTGCGGGGCATCCGTCCGGTGTGTCAGCGATCCGAAAATCGATCGCAGCACGTCGTTGACGGTGATGAACCCCGCCACGCCGCCGAATTCATTCAGCACGGCGGCGGCGCTGGCCTTGCTCTTGACGAAGAAGTCGAACATTTCATCGACGGTTTTTGTCAACGGCACGACAATCGGTGGGCGGACGATGTCCTCCACCGCCAACGTCGAATAGTCGGCGCCATCGAGGTGCAGCCGAACGACGTCGTCATCGTGCAGAAATCCGATCAGGTTGTCACGGTGATTGCGGTAGACCGGCACCCGTGAATGCCGCTCCTGACTGAAACGTTGGATGATCTCGGCCACGCCCGCATCCGCATTCAAAAACACGGTGCTGGTGCGAGGTGTCATGATCTTGACGATCTCGGTCGCGCCGGCGGACAGCAGGTTGTTGATCAGTGTTCGTGCGGTGACGTTCAGCTTGCCGGTCTCGACGACGTCTTCGATCACGCTGCGGAACTCGTCAATTTGAAGAATGTTGGACGGTTCACGTTGCGGCCCCACGATCCAGGTCGTGATGCGGTCGGAAACGATGCGGACCAGCCAACGGATCGGCCCGATCAATCGCACCCACCGCCACAGCGGGCCGGCAACGATTCCCGCACTGATCCGTCGCGGATTGGTGACCGCGATGGTCTTGGGGGTCACTTCGCCGACCAACAGCAACAGGGGAAACATCACCAGCACCGCGATCCATCCCGCTTTGGCTTCCCCGTAAAGTGCGACCAGAATCCCGGTCATGTTGGCGACCGCGGCGATGTTCACCAGTTCGTTTCCGCACAAAATCGACACGATCAGTCGCCGTGGTTCGTCCAACAGCGCCTGCAGTTTTTCGGCGTGTCGATGCCGCGTCTGACGCAGATGTTGAAAGTCCACGTGGGAGAGGGAAAACAACGCCGTCTCGGAACCGGAAAAGAACGCCGAACCACACAGCAAGATCACCTGAATCAGGTAACGCAGCAACATGTCCGTTTGGAAGAGTTGCGAGGTATCCAACGCAAAGTAATCGGCGATCGTCTGCCAACTGCTGACGGCGGGAATCAGATCGTTCATGGTTTCTCGCGGGGCATCTCGCCGGTCGTCCGTTACGAGGAGAGTTGTTCGCTGGTCAGGAACTGGGACACGGCAGAGACTTTCCCGAGGGCGATCAACACGTCATCGGGGCGAATGATCGTCGCGGCCGAGGGCGGCAGCAGGATTTCACCGTCGGCCCGTCGGATGGCGACGATGATGACCCCGCGGTTGCGAAAATCGGTTGCCGACAGCGGATGATTCGCGCACGGCGATTCGGCGGTCACGCGGATCTCGGCCAGGTCCAAGGCGGTGCCAGAACCGGGGCCGGTGACGAATTCGAAAAAGTCTTCGACTTGTGGATTGATCAACAGTTGCGCCATCGTCGCGGCGCCGGAACTGAACAGGCTGACCACGCGGTTGGCGCCCGCCTTTTCCATTTTGTGCGCACTGTCCTCGTCCATCGCCCGAACAATGATCTGCAATTTCGGAGCGATCAGGCGGGCCGACAAGACGACGTACAGGTTGTCGGCATCGCTGTCCAAGACGACGGCCATGCCGCGGGCACGCTCGATGCCGGCGTCCAGCAGCGTGCGGTCACTGGTCGCGTCGTCACGGACGCAAGGCCAACCGAGATCTTCGCACTTGGCCAGTTTCTCTTCGTTTTGGTCGACGACGACGAACTTCAATTTTCGGTCCGCCAGGTGGCGACAAATCGTCCGGCCCATGCGGCCGAAGCCACAGATAATGAAATGATCCTGCATCGCCTTGAGCGCCGAATTCATACCTCGTCTCCTCAACCAAGTTCTCAATTCGGCGCGTACGATCATTTCGCCCAATTGCACGACGGCGAATAAAAACACGCCCAATCCAAACACCAGATAGACCATCACGAAGACGCGGCCTTTGGCCGAGAGCGGCCGGACTTCGTCGTAACCCACCGTGCTCAACGTGATCACCGTCATGTACGCCGAATCCAGCAGCGACCAACCTTCCACCAACCAAAACCAGCTGACACCGACCAGTGTCAGAATCACGAGCACGGTGATGATCCAAGCCAGTCGATGCATCGATTCTCTGTGGTGGCGGGAATTCAAGGGCAAACGGCAGGCTTCGCAGCCACCAGCATACGCGGTCCGTCGTGGCCTCGCTCCGTCTGAGCATTGCGCTGTCTAAACCCTGCTCAGAGCGACTTTCGAATCCGTTTGAATCCGTCGCTGATCTCGCCGCCGACCAGCTTGAGCGAATCCCAAACGTCTTCGGCGGTTTCTTCGACGGCATCTTTGAGTGGGTCGTAGCGACGGTTCAGTTCGTCAAGTTTGTCTTCGAGTGCTTGCCATTCTTGTTGGAGTTCCATTTTGCCGAGGTGAACTTTCAACTTCAGTTCATCGCGTTCTTGCTTGAGGTCGTGGATCAGGGCGGCAAGGAGTTCGCTTTTTCGTGTGGACATCGATGACCTCTTGGAATGGGGGAGGGGGAACAGGCTTGGAACCGATCCAGTGTGCACGATTCGTGCCAAATTCAATCGCCAGCCGTCGGGCGGGCGTGGTTGGGATACCGTTTTCTCCAACTCCATTTGTGCAGTTCCATCACGGGGAGAATCGTGAGCGATAACAGCACCAAGATGCCCCAGTGATCCAGGGCGAGCGGTTCGGCGGCCAGCACGAACTGGCCCCAAGCGGTATGCATGGCAGCCAAGTGGATGCAGAACGCGGTGATCGCTCCGGCCAGCAAGATGGGACTGCGCAGCGGTGACATCACCAGGGCCGATTTCGTTTCGGAGCGACAGTTGCCGATGTGCACGTTCTCAAACAACACCATCAACAACAACAACGCGTTTCGCGCCGAAGCGACCTGCGCGTCGGTGGCACCCTCGGGCAGGAACCAGCGAAAGGTGGTGAATCCGATGCTGCCCATCACGACCGCCGCGATCGCCGTCCGCTCGATCATCAGCTGATTAAAAATTCGCTCCTTGGGTGAGCGAGGTTGACGCGACAGCACGCCGCCTTCATTGGGCTCAAACGCCAACGCGACGTCCTGAATCCCGTTGGTGACCAAGTTCAGCCAGAGGATTTGAACCGGCATCAGGGGCAGATAGGGCGTGCCGGTTCCGACCGCCAGGGCCATCAGCACCAATTCTGCCGCGCCGGTGGAGATCAGCAGGTAGATCACCTTGCGAATATTGTCGTACGCGACGCGGCCTTCTTCGATGCCGGCGACGATCGTGGCGAAATTGTCGTCGCTGATCACCAGCTCACCGGCTTCCCGGGCGACGTCGGTGCCGCTCTTGCCCATCGCCACCCCGACGTTTGCCGCCTGCAGCGCCGGGGCGTCATTGACGCCGTCACCGGTGACGGCAACAAAGTGTCCGGCCCTGCGGGCGGCGTTGACAATCTCCAGTTTTTGCCGCGGTGCGACCCGGGCAAAGACACGGATGTTGCGAACCAGTTCGGCCAGTTCGTCCGGACTTTTCTCTTGCAACTGTTCGCCCGTCATCACCTGGCTCTCGTCGTCGGCCAGCGCCAGGTCGCGGGCGATCGCCAACGCCGTCACACGGTGGTCGCCGGTGATCATCGAGACCGAAACGCCGGCCTCGCCGCAGGACTGCACGGCGTTTTTGACACCCGGCCGGAGTGGATCGATCATGCCGACAAAGCCCAGGAAACGCAGCCGCGAGGGCGGCGGCGGGACTTCATCGGATTCGATGGGGTGATCGAGTTGCTGATCCGCCAGCGCCAGAATTCGATAGCCCTGCGCCGCCATCCGAACTGCCGTCGCGTCCCACTCGGCCGGCGAGCCCCCGCCGCAACTCGCTTCGCTGCACATCGCCAAAACACGTTCCGGAGCGCCCTTGATGAACACCGAGACGCCACCGGCGACGCGGTTGTAGGACGCGGCAAACTGATACTCCGGCTCGAACGGAATCTGGTTGACCTGGGGATGGGAATCGAGCGTCGACTCATGGTTCCAACCGAGCTTGTGACCAAACGACAAAAAAGCAATGTCGACCGCATCACCTCGCCACGTCCACGATCCGTCGTGCTGATGCAGGTCGGCTTCATTGCAGAGGACCCCGGCACGCGCCAACCATTCCAGCGGCTGATGGCTTCCCGGTTCCAACGGTTGACCGTCTCGCAAGACTTCTCCGGCGGGACTAAATCCTTCTCCGTTGACTTGAAACGTTTCGCCGTCGGGCAAGCAGACTTGGCGAACGGTCAGCTCGTTGCAGGTCAGCGTTCCGGTCTTGTCGGTGGCGATCAAGGTGCAGCTGCCGAGTCCTTCGACGGCGGTCAATCGTCGCACGATCAGTCCGCGCCCCGCCATCCGTGTTGTCGCGATCGCCAACGCCACGGTCATCGCCACCGGCAGTCCCTCGGGAATCGCCGAGACCGCCAAGGCGACGGCAAACATGAACATCTCCTCCGCCGAATAGCCGCCGAACCCGACACCCAAGGCACCGATCGTTGTCGCCGCGACGAGCACGGCAACCGCGATCACTTGCGTGAAGCGTTCCATCCGCACCAACAGCGGAGGACGCCCACCGGATTCCCCCAGCACGTCCAACGCCAATTGGCCAACGCTGGTCGCCGTTCCCGTGGCGACCACCAACCCCTTGGCTCGCCCGCGAGTCACGATCGAACCGGCATACGTCATGTTCAATCGATCGGCCACCGGTGTCGCTTCGCCGCCGATCCAGCCGGGATCTTTCACCACCGGCAACGATTCTCCGGTCAACAGCGACTCATCCGACTCCAGCCCGTGGGCCGATAGCAACCGAATGTCCGCCGGCACGCGGTTTCCAGATTCCAGCCACACGATGTCCCCCGGCACCACGTCCTCCGCTTGCACTTCGCGCACTTTCCCGTCGCGATGCACCGAGGCGCGGATTTGGAGCAGCTTTTTCAGCGCGTGGCTACTCTGTTCGGCCTTCCATTCTTGGAACGATCCGATCACGGCGTTGAGCACCAGCACGCCGGCAATAAACGCCGCGTCCTTCACATCCCCCAAGGCCACCGAAACCGATGCCGCCAAGGCGAGGATGTAGATCAACGGACTGCGGAACTGGCGCAGCACAATCGCCCACAACGGCGTCGGCGGTTTTCGCGGCAGATGGTTCGGACCGTATCGGGCTAAACGCGCCGCCGCCTCGGTTTCGCTGAGCCCATGCTCGCCCGCTTCGAGTTTCCGCACGACGCCGTCCACGTCCAGCGCATGCCAGGCCAACAATGTCTGTGAACAATGATCCATGGTCGATGGCGAACTGAATTCGTGTGACGAGCATCCTGATGGCGGACCGTCTGCCGGTTCCGATCTGGAATCAGTCTACGCGACCTTGAGAATGCTGTTTCCAGTGTTTTTCGACAAGCCGGGTTCATTTTGTGTTGAAGGCTTACGTTTCGGCGACGCCCGAGCCCTCTGGACCGTCGTCACTGCGCGGATGTGCACAGTCAAGGCGTCCGCGCCGGAGCGCTCCAGCAATTTCATTGGGCGAACGATCAAAAACACGACCCACCGATGGCAGCGCGAACCCACAGATTTTTTGCACCCTGTCATCCGTGGGTTCGCGCTGCTATCCGTGGGCCCAGTAATCATTCAACTCGTTCACGGCGTAGGGCGGAGCCCGGGAACAAGGAATGGAGTGTTTCCGACAAAAACCTGCAACTCCATCAAGAAACATTTATTGACACCTCGCCACATGGCGATATATTGAGATAACAAAACCACGGAGATGCGATGACCGCCAAAGCGAACCCCGAGAATCAAACGAAGCCGCCCGGGCATGTCGGTGACTTTGCCCTGGCAGCCGAATGCCTCAAAACGCTGGCCCACCCGGTCCGGCTGCGGATCGTGCAATTGTTGTTGCACGGCCGTTACACCGTCGGCGAAATCGCCAAGGACTGTGAGATCCAGGACAACGTGGCGTCGGAGCACCTGCGGCTGTTGCAACGCTGTGGCTTTTTGGTCAGCCAACGCGAGGGACGCAAGGTCTACTACCAAGTCGCCGAACCCCACCTGGCGCAATTGATGGCTTGCATCGAAGGCCGTTTTTGACCTGCGGAATCGAGTGACACGCGGGGCCCGGAATTCCGGCCCCTTTTTTTACCACAACACCTCGTCGCATTGCGATATGCCGACGTTTCGAAATCACAAACAGAACCGAGAGGAAAATCGAATGCAGTCCATTGATGTGAAGCGATTGGCCGAAGAACAGGGTCGTACCGAAATCGACGTCATCGACGTCCGCATGCCGACGGAGTTTCGCGAAGTCCACGCGGAATGCGCGCGGAACGTTCCGTTGGAATCGCTTGATCCCCGCCGCGTGATGGCCGAGCGAAACGGATCTGCCGATCGGCCCTTGTACGTCATCTGCCGCGGCGGGAACCGTTCGAAACAGGCCTGCCAGACATTCATCGACGCGGGGTTTGAAAACGTCGTCAACGTCGAAGGCGGCACACTGGCGTGGGACAAAGCGGGGCTTCCTGTGGTGCGAGGCAAGAAGTCGTTGCCGCTATCGCAGCAGATGCAAATCACCGCCGGGACGTTGACGGTGCTGGGCGTCGTCTTGGCGCAGTTCGTTCACCCCGCCTTCGTGGCGCTCTCCGCGTTCATCGGGGCGGGGCTGGTGTTTGCCGGGCTGACGGGTTACTGCCCGATGTCGTCGATGATCGCCAAGATGCCATGGAACCAGTGTGGCGATGGAGGATGTGAAGGGTCATGTTCGGCCTAGCCATCCTGTTCGGCAGCATCGTCGGCTTTGCGCTGGGTTTGACCGGGGGCGGTGGCGGCGTGTTCGCGGTCCCGCTGTTGGTCTATGGCTTGGGGGTCGCACCACGCGAGGCGGTCGGGATCTCGCTGGCTGCGGTCGGCGGCACGGCGCTCTCGGGGGCGATCCCACGGTTGGTTCGCCGCGAGGTTGAATTGCGGACGGGTCTCTTGTTCGCAATCGCCGGCATGCTGGGCGCGCCCTTGGGTTCGTACTTGTCGAAGCTTGTTCCCGAGAACGCTTTGTTGGTGATGTTCGCGCTGCTGATGTTCGTCGTTGCGTCGCGGATGTGGGCCAAGGCCAAGAACCCGAAGGTGGCCAGCGGCGTTTGCACGACCGAAAGCGAACCGGGGCGGGACCGCAGTGCGTGTCAGCGGGACGCCGACGGCAAGTTGCGGTTGACCTCTCGGTGCGCCCGGTTGCTGGTTTACGTGGGGCTGATGACGGGTGTGCTGTCGGGCATGTTCGGCGTCGGCGGTGGGTTCGTGATCGTTCCGGCGCTGGTGTTGTTCAGCGGGATGGCGATCCATCAAGCCGTCGGAACGTCGTTGTTTGTGATCGTCCTGGTCAGCATCAGCGGGGTGGCATCCCACATCGCCGGCGGCAACGAGTTGTCGCTGCAAACGACGCTGCAATTCCTGGTGGGAGGTTTTGCCGGCATGTGGTTCGGCGGCGTCATCGCGACGCGTCTGAAAGGTCCCACCCTTCAAAAAACATTTTCGATCGCGGTCGTGTTGGTCGCGGTCTTTGTGATCTTCAAATCGGTGGCGTTGTAATCCAATCCCGTACTTTCAGGAGGGAACACGAATCATGTTGCTCAAATATTTTTACGACCAGAAACTCGCCCACGCGTCTTACATGGTCGGCTGCCAACGGGCGGGCGTGGCCGTGGTCGTGGATCCCGGCCGTGACATCGATCAGTACCTGGCGGTGGCGGATCAAGAAGGGTTCAAAGTCACCGCGGTCGCCGAGACACACATTCATGCCGACTACGTTTCCGGTGCCCGTGAGCTTGCCGACCGCGTCGGCGCCAAACTGTACGTGTCCGATGCCGGGCCGGACGACTGGAAGTATCAGTTTCTAGACGGATATGACAGCGAACGTTTGCACGACGGCGATCACTTCATGATCGGCAACATCCGCTTCGACGTCATGCACACGCCCGGACACACGCCCGAAAGCATCTCGTTCGTGTTGACCGACCAGGGCGGCGGCGCGGACAAACCGATGGGCATCTTCACCGGCGACTTTGTGTTCGTCGGTTCGATCGGGCGACCGGATTTGCTCGAAGAAGCGGCGGGAATGGTGGGCACGGCACAGAGCGGTGCTCGCGATCTGTTCGCGTCGGTCGAACGGTTCAAGACGCTGCCGGAGTATCTGCAGGTCTGGCCCGCCCACGGCGCCGGCAGCGCCTGCGGCAAGGGGCTCGGTGCGATCCCGTCGTCAACGGTGGGCTACGAGAAACGGTTCAATCCCGCATTTCAGTTCAGCGACGAAGAAGAATTCGTGCGCTACATTCTGGCCGACCAACCCGAGGCTCCCAAATACTTTGCGGTGATGAAGCGTGTGAACAAGGAGGGCCCACGCATCCTCGGCAAGGGGCACCACCACAAGATGCTAGACGTCGCCGGGCTTGGCGATGCGGCCCGCTTGGGCACGGTGGTCGATCTGACGCCATCGCCGCAGTTTGCCAAGGGGCACGTTCCCGGGACGATCAACATTCCACTCGACATGCTGGCGACTTGGGCGGGATGGCTGGTCGATTATGACCGGCCGGCGTACCTGATTTGCCGGCCCGAGGAATTAGAGGAAGCGGCTCGTGTGCTGCACAAGATCGGCGTCGAAGAGATTGCGGGCGGCTACGACGTCGAAGCGGTGCAAGCATCCGGCATGGCGACCGAAACCTACGCCACCGGGTCACCGGCGGACGTGTCGCACAGCATCGAAGCGGGGGGCGCGCAACTGATCGACGTTCGGTCACAGGAGGAATGGAATGCGGGGCACATTGAACAAGCCCGGCATCATTTCCTGGGGCGTCTGCCGGCGAGTGCCGGACAGCTGCCAAAGGACCAGACGCTGGTCGTCCAGTGTCGCAGCGGTGCACGCTCGGCGATCGGAGCGAGCGTCTTGCAGGCCGCGGGATTCAAAAACGTCATCAACCTGACCGGCGGATACACCGCTTGGAAAGCCGACGGATTGCCGAGCGTGAAGTCGCAGCCGGCGATGAGCAGCTGATCGGGAATCAACGCCCCCGAGTTCGCCTCCATGTTTCTGCTGAAAAAGTTTGGACTTCCCGCCTTGTACTGGCACGGCATGCTGCAGGGACGCGTGTAGGCGACTTGCTTTATCGACAAGGCTCACTCGCTAAATCCTCATCGCTGAAACACTGGCATCCTCACTGAAACACTGAGTAAAGATCAATGAACACCCTTTCAAGAGCCCAAATCAATCTCGTTGCTTGCGTCTTGCTGCTCGGATCGACGCGCGCCCTCTCACAAGATTTTGAACCACTTCCGAAGACTGCGGCGCAGCAAGGCGACACCGATGACAAGATTGAGCTGGGCAAGAAGCTCTACTTTGATCCGCGGCTCTCGGCCACCGGAACGGTTTCCTGCAACACCTGTCACAATCTGATGGAAGGCGGTGACGACGGGCGTCCCACGTCGATGGGAGTCGATGGTTTGACGGGGCCGCGAAACGCACCGACGGTGTGGAATTCGGTGTTCCAGGCGTCGCAGTTTTGGGATGGTCGCGTGCCGACGCTGGAAGACCAAGCCAAAGGCCCGATGGTTGCGGACGTTGAAATGGGCATGGCCGGTCACGATCAGGTGATCGGTCGTATCAAAACGATCCCCGGCTACATCCGTGAATTTGAAACGGTGTTTGGCCCCAGCGACGCGGTCACGATTGAAAACGCGGTGGAGGCCATTGCCGCCTTTGAGCGGACGCTGATCACGCCGGATTCCCCTTTGGATCGGTATCTCTCGGGAGACAAGGCCGCGATGAGCGACGTTCAAATCCGAGGGCTGGAATTGTTTGCATCGACAGGATGCACGGAATGCCACTCCGGTCCGGCGCTCAACGGATGGCAGCCCGGCAGCGATGGCGAATTCGTCGAATTTCCTCGCATCACCGATTCCGCTTTTGTCAAGAAATATGACCTGATTTCCGATTTGGGGCGGTCCAACGCGACGGGTGATCGCAGCGATGACCATTACTTTAAAACACCGACTCTGCGGAACATCACACTGACCGCTCCGTATCTGCACAACGGACGTGTCGGTTCGCTGTCGGAAGCCATTCGCTTGATGGCCAGCACCCAGCTGGATGCGGAGCTGAGCGACGACGAAGTCGCCGCACTGGTCGCGTTCCTGTCCGCGTTGGAAGGCCGATTTCCCGAAATCGCACTCCCGCGGCTGCCATCGCGACCCGGTGAATCCGTACTGCAACAGCCGGAAGCCGCCAACGGCTTTGGCGACGCGACAGGGCACTGACATCAGAGCCGAGTTTCGAGAACCTTCCTTCAACCTGAGAAACGAAAATGACGACAACACAGACGATCGAGAATTTACAGAAAGCGTTGTCCATGGAACTCACCGCCCAGCACCAATACCAACTTCACGCCTGTGTGCTGGATGATTGGGGAATGGGGCTGTTGGCGACAACGATGCGTGAAGAAATGCAGGAGGAGCTGGGGCACTCGCAGGAATACTTGCAGCGGATTTTGTTTCTCAACGGCGAACCGAGACTGGAGTTTGCGAAGTTGCCCGTGCGAGCACATTCGTTGAAGCAGATGTTTGAAATGGATCTCGCCGACGAGAAAGAAGCGATCGAGTTCTACACCTCCGCATCGTTCCGAGCGTTCGAGGACCGAGATATCGGGACCCGGCAGCTGTTCGAGAAGATCGCCTTGGACGAAGAGGGGCATATGAGTTGGTTGGAACTGCAGTTGGACCTGCTCGATCGCATGGGCGAACCGGCTTTCATCGCCAAGTACATGGAATGAGCACGATCGTGGCAGGTTTTTCTCGGGGCACTCGCCGACGTTGGTTCACCCGTTTCTGTTTTCTTCATCCGGTGATGCTGATGAGCCGACCGGTCGCGATGCAGTCGAATCTGCACAACGTGTTGTTCGTTCCCGCCGATCAAGTGATGTACGTGGCCAACGCCGACACCCCGCCGCAGAACGCCCCTACGTTCGCTTGGATCTGCGCGAACTGTTGACGTCGCTGGACGGCCGCGGGGGGGGTGAGGACGGCGACGTTTCCGTCGAACAATTCTGCTATGTTAGGGATCGAGCGGAACAGAGGTGTCGGGCGGAACAGCGGGAACCGACTTGGAAGCCTGTCGCACTTGTTTTCCGCTGATTGCCAGGCGGATTCGCACCCAAGCTACGGTGTCATCGCGCGACCATGGATGAATTAAAAAACGAAATCGAATCGCTGCGCACGCAGTTGTCTCAGTTCGAAACGGCGAACCGACCAGGCCAGCCGACGACGAGCGAGCACTATCAGTCGCAGTTGCTCGATAGCGTGCAAGAATCGGTCATCGGCACCAACCTGGACGGCGAGGTGACCTATTGGGGACGCGGCGCCCAGGAGTTGTACGGCTATACGCCGGAAGAGGTCTTGGGTAAACCCGTCACGTTTATCGTCGAGCCGGAGGAAGAGCGGGTCGAACGTGAACGCATGCGGCAGGTCTTTGAGCATGGGTCATGGAAAGGCGTGTATCAGCAGCGGCGAAAAGACGGATCCAGGTTTTGGGCATCCACGATCATCTCGCTGGTCACCGACAAGTCCGGGAACCCGACGGGCTTCATCGGAATTGACATTGATATCACCGACCAAAAGCGAGCGAACGAGGAACTCGACCAGCTGAATTTGGCGATTGAGAATGCGATGCAAGGCATTTCGCGGCTGGACCGGGAGGGGTGTTTCATCATGGTCAAGCCGCAGTACGCCGAGATGCTGGGTTATCAGCCCGACGAGTTACTCGGTCAGTCTTGGACGGTGACCGTCCCCGAGGACAGTGAACCGCTGGCTCGCGAAGGCTACGAGACGATGTTACGTGAGGGCCGTGCCACGTTGGAATGCCGCGCGCGGCGAAAAGACGGATCGGTGTTCTTCAAGCAATTGTTGTTGGTGAAAGCTTTCGATGCGCGAGGCGAGCACGACGGCCACTATTGTTTCATGAGTGATGTCACGAAACGCAAGCAGGCGGAAATTCAGCTCCGCGAAAAAGAGGCCCAGTTGGCGCATGTTTCACGGCTCTCGACGATGGGAGAGTTGGTCGCCGGCATTGCGCACGAAGTCAATCAACCGCTCTACGCGATTGCCAACTTTGCGGCCGTCGCCGAGAAGAAGCTCGAAAATCGTCCGGACGAATTGGGGCGAACGCTGCAAGAATTGAATCGTCTGATTGCCGAGCAGGCGGTGCGAGCCGGCGAGATCATCCGGCGTTTGCGAGCGTTTGTCGGCAAAACCGATGGAGTCCGTTCAACGCTGGACATGAATGCGGTGATTCGCGATGCGGTGGCAATCTTGACGCCGATGACACACGGCGCGGACGCATCGGTCCGTCTCGAATTGTCACCCTCGCCGGTCGTCGTCCATGCCGATCGCGTGCAGTTGGAGCAAGTCGTCGTCAATCTGGTTCGCAACGGACTTGAGGCGGTTGCCGGCCGCGAGGTCCGTATGATCACGGTCCGGACAGCCTTGGTCGAGTCAATGGTTCAGGTCTCGGTGGAGGACACGGGGATCGGCGTGCCGGAGCCGGAGCAGAACAAATTGTTTGACGCGTTCTTCACGTCCAAACAAGATGGGCTGGGCATGGGGTTGTCGATCAGCCGCACGATTGTGGAAAACCACGACGGCCGGATCTGGGCGACCCCGCGTCGGCAGGGCGGATTGGTGGTCCATTTCACCTTGCCGCACTCGCCGGGAGGGTCCGAAGCTCAGACCGAATGTGATGCCGGGCGAAGTCTGTCGACCGAGGCGTCGTCGGCCAACAATTCGGCCAACCGACTTCCCAGCTGATTCAAGTCTTCGGCCGAATGGGCGGTTTGGTGAGTGGCCGCCATCGCCTGCCGGGTTGTCCGATCGATCTGGTTCATCGACTCGGTGATCTGGTTCATGCTGGTCGCTTGCTGGCTGGACGCGGTCACGATCCGTGCGGCAACGCGTGAGGCTTCCCCGACCATGGTCACCAACGCTTCGATCGTTTGCTCGGCTTTGACCACGACACCGCTGGCATCGCCGACCGATTGCGTGCCCTGTTCGGTCGCCAGCACCGCGTGGTTGGTGGCATGCTGAATCTCGCTCAAAATCTCGCGGATCTGGCCGGTCGATTGCCTGGCTTGTTGGGCCAGCGATTTGACCTCCGCGGCGACGACCGAAAACCCCTTGCCGGCTTCGCCCGCCCGGGATGCTTCAATGGCCGCATTGAGCGCCAGCAGATTCGTTTGGTCGGCGATTTCGTTGACGGTCGTGATGATTTCCCCGATCGCTTGGGCGCGTTCGGCCAGCATCAGAATGCTGTCGGCGGTCGATTCGACCCGTTCCCGCACGTTGTTCATCGAAACCCGGGTGTCTTCAATCGCCTTGCGTCCCGAGCGTCCGACTTCGTCGGCTCGCCGCGAGGCTTCGGCGACCTCGTTGGCCAAATGCATGGATTCCTGGGCCGTTCGGGCGGCTTCTTCCACGGCTGAAGACGTTTGCGTGACCGCGCTGGCCTGTTCTTCGATCCCCAGGGATTGCTGTTTCATTGTCGCGGAGATCTCTGAACTGGCGACCGACAGGTGGCTGACGGTTTCCCGAATCGCTTCAAACAAACGTGTGCGTTCCTGTTCGTCTTGTTTGCGACGTTCGATGTCTTGAAGCGTGGCGATAAAAATTCTTTCTCCTGAAAACTCCATCTGGGTGACGCGCAGCGCGATGGGGACCTGACGACCCTGTTTGTCCACGCCGTAGGCTTCACTCTCGTCGCCATGGCGATCGGATCTGCTGGATCGGCCTGCGCCCGCGGCGGTGGCGGTGGCGGTGGCGTTCGAAGCGGTGGCGCGTCCGTTGAGTTGAAAGCTGGGGATGATGGCGGTGACCGATTGCCCACGCAATTCCGAAGCCCGATAGTTCAACAGCGATTCGCAGGACGCGTTGAGCGACTGAATGGTGCCCGTGGCATCGGTCGTCAGGATGCCATCGGCCGTCGAATTTAAAATCGCTTGGGTGCGTTTCTCGGCCACGTCCAGTTTTTCCATCGCCGCGTGCATGTTCCCGATCATCGTGTTGAAGGCATGGGCGAGCGCGCCGAGTTCGTCGTTGGAATGGACATCAATGCGTTCGTCCAGTGCCTCGCCGATCGTCGCACTCGACGCGTGCTCGGCGATCTTCGATGCCGTCTTCTTCAGCGTTTCGATCGGACCGACGATCCTGCGGGTGGTGATGAAACCGAATCCGCCGATCAGTGCGGTGACGATCACGATTGCCAAGATGAACACGAGGAAGGCATCGTCGGCGATTTCGCCGGCCGACTGATTGACGGCTTCGGCGTCGGCGATGATCGCCTGCTGCCAACCCTGCACGTGGTCGTTGACCAGCTGGAATTGATCGTTTTCCGCACGGATCGCATTGATGAACGCCTCCTCTCGGTATCCGCCCATGACCTTATCGACGGTGAAATCTTTGATCTCGCGGTAGTCCTCCCAGCTGGCGCGGAGGTTCTGGAACGCTTCCTTCTCACGTCGGCTGTTCGCCGCAAGGTCCCACTGGTTGAACGTCTGGTCCAGCCGATTGGTCAGCAATCGCTGCTCGTCGTTGAGTTGCTCTTGCAGTTCCAAATTCGGCGCCATCACCATCGTCAGCGTCAGTTGCCTGAGTTCGCTGAGCGGATCGGTGATGTTCAACGCGACCTTTTGAAACTGTTCGGCCGACAAGCGAACACGGTCGACCGAATCGTGAATTCTCTTGTTGCTGACGATCCCGAAGATGCCCACCGCACAGAACGCGACGACGGAAATCCCGACCAGCAGCAACAGTTTTCCCAGTACGCCTCGGTTTTTCATGGGCTCTCTCCGGCGTCGAATTGAATGCGTGTCACTTCCATCGGCTCTTTTCTTGCTTCCGGGTAAGCCCCCTTGCGGACCGACCAGTGTTGGTCGGTCACCTGGATTTTCCACAGCGGATAGCAGGCCATGCGATACGGTTTGAACCCGACCTCTTTGTTGACCGCAAAGACATTGTTCGGCGTTGGTACGAACAGCATGTAGGCCTGGTCGTAGACGCGTTTGACGATTTTGTAGGTGATCTCTTCGAATCCCGGATCTTCGACACTCGCCTGGAACATTTCTTCGATGTAACCATCCAGGACGGGGTCCGGAAAAATCGTGCTCCAAACGTTGTGCGTCCGATAGACGAGAAAGGCGGTGAAGGGATGGTTGAAAAACCAGTCGTCGTTGCCCCAAACCAACAGATCCCATCGGACTTCGTTTTGATCTTGATTGGTCGTCAGCAACGGATCAAAGATTTCCTTTTCGCTTTTGACTTCCTCGATGTCCAACGTGACGCCGACGTAGCCCAGTTGAGTTTCGATGCTGCGCCACAAATCCATGTAGCGGTTTTGCGTCAGGACTTTGAGACGCAGCCCGTTGAGCCGCCGTTTCAATTGAGCTCGCTTGGCGGCATCGTACGGGTCTTCTAATTCGGAGTACGGTTTCAACAACTGGGTGGCTTTTCGCATGCCGGGAAAGAAGGGTGACGCCTGGGTCGGAGACAACGTGGCTTCACGATCGAAGACGAAGTGCCAAAGGTTGCGTTGGTGCAGGGCTTCGTTGAGTGCGCGGCGGACGTCGACCTCCAACAGCTTGGGATTGCCGTTGATCAGGTTCATGTGGATCGCGATGTTGTTTGTCGTCGGCGAGGTGACGAGTTTGGCGTACGGGGACAGGATCGTGTCGACTTTGTATTCCGGCGGGATGAAGGCGATGTCCAGCTCGCCCTCGGTTTCCAAGACACTGTTCTTCGCCAGCCGACTGTCCAATTCCGTGAACACGGTGATCGTTTCGATTTTGGGATAACGCTGGTCCCAATAGTTCGGGTTCGCTTTCAGGACGGCTTTGGGGGTTTGGCGATCGCCTTCGACAAAACCTTCGGTCAAGATGTAGGGGCCCAGGCCGTAGGGTCCGGGAGCGGAGAGATTGGGGCAGGTTGCTTTTCCGTTCCATCCGTTGAGCTTCAAGTACTCGTCGCTGTAGAACTGCATCCAGATCAGATCGTTCATGAAACAGCCGTATTTTTCTTTCAGGAAAAACCGGACCGTGAACTCGTCGATTTTTTCGCAGCGGTCAAAGACCTGGTCGATCTTGCTGTACAACGTCGGAGCCCGTTTGAAGGCGTCCATGTTCCTGACCACCGCGTCGGCATCGAATCGCGTCCCATCCTGAAACTGAACGCCTTGGCGGAGTTTGAATTCGTAGGTGGTGTCGTCGATCTGCTCATGCGACACCGCCATGTCGTAATCCCAGCCCCGGGCATTGTCGCTGGGTTTGATCATCGCACCGTTGATGGCGTGCGAGATGTAGATGTAGGGCAGACTGGGAATGAAAACTTTGACGTGCGAGCCGGGGACCAGGCGGTCCACGAACCGCTGGCTGGCGTCGTCGGCTCTTAACCTGACCGGGTGGATCCGTTGCCGCGCCGCCGGCTGACCGAGTGCCTGCTGACCGAGTGCCTGCTGACCCAGCGGCCCGGGAACCCAAATCACAGCCATCAGGGTGCACAGCACCCCGATGCGATTTTCCAAGGTTGATGAACTCATTGGAGCACCTTTGGTTCGTGGGACACGCACTCCTCAGTGTTTATGATAGCTGCTGGCGGTATCGGGTGATGCGATTTCTAGCGGGCTTGTGAAAGGCTTTCCCGTGAATCTATGCTTTGACCGGCCCGACGGCCGTTCCCCCTGCGTGCCCGAAACGGTCGCCTTTTTAATGCTTTTGAAACTCTCGTCAGGATCGCACACCATGCACACCACTGGGATGTCTCGGGTCGGCTTACTTTGCATGGCTCTCTGTTTGGCGACCGGATGTTCCGGATTGATGCCCGGTCCGGGGCCGGCCGACGCGGACGCGCCTCAGGAATTGACGACGACGAAATCAGGGCTGAAGTATCGGGTGCTGCGTCGGTCGGACGGAAAGCGAGCCCAGGCGGGCGGTCATGTGCGTGTCCATTACTTGGGTAAATTGGATGACGGAACCGTCTTCGACAGCTCTTACTCCCAGGGAGAGCCGGTTATTTTCTCGCTTCAAAAAGTCGTCCCGGGATTTACCGAAGGCTTGCAGTTGGTCGGTGAGGGCGGAATGATCGAGTTGGAGATTCCACCGGAATTGGGCTACGGCAAGGACGGCCGCGCGCCCATCATTCCGCCCAACGCCACACTCCATTTTGTCGTGGAAGTGATTCGCGTCTTCTGAACGCGCGATTTAGCAATTCCGAGGATTTTCGCACACGAGGCAGTTCGCCATGGGCTCCCTGATCCCATAGGCTGAACCGTCGCGAATGAGCTTTTGGCTCACGACTCAAGTTGCATCTCATCCCAGGAACCGCTGTCATGTGCCACCGAACACTCCAATCCTGGCCAATCGGATCTCGATTTGTCGCCTGTCTGGTCACGCTGCAGTTGTTGACGGTTTCGGGCAAGGCCGAGGCCGTCGTCGGTGACACGTCACATTGCCAGATCGCCGACGGCCCACTGCATGCCTACGTCGGGACCGTTGCACTGCCGGCCGATGGCCTGTGGCGAATACGGGCGCCCGAATCCCACGCTGCTGTCCGCGAGTTGTACCTCATGCCGACCGAACCCTCGCGGCTGCGACAGCTGGGCAAGCGGATGTATGCGGCGTTGGAAGAACGTCAAATCCGTAACAGTCGCTGGCAGGTGCAAATGGGGTTCGAGGCCTGTCGTCAGTACGCCCAGGACGGACAGGGCGTGGGACCAGGTTCGATCGCGGACTTGGCCAAGGACAAGCGATGGGACTACGTTGCACAGCGTTGGGATACCGCCAATTACCGGATGGAGGAGCTAGCCGATTTCATCGACAGCGAGCCGCTGGAAGGCCCCTTTGTTCATCTGATCCCCGAAGTCCGATTCCAGTTTTCCACGTCTCAGCCGAAGCAGCGCCGAACTGTCGCGCGTGAAAATCGATCCGTCTTGGCATTCGAATTGCGGCCGTTTGTTGACGACGGAAAACACTGGGTGCTGTACACCGATGGTCAATGCGAACGTGTCACCATCGACCCGCAATTGATTCAAACCCGGCAGGTGGAGATTCGCCCGATCATCAACCGCGACAGCGCCAAGCTCGCCGCCGAGCAACCCAATTTGCAGTACCGATTGGTGCTGGTGTCCGGCGAACCGATCGGTCGATCGCTGGAACTGCAGGTCGACAATCAGGTGCTGAACACGCAGCAGACGATTCGGTGGGACGCCACAAACGGATCCGAGTCGTCCTACGCGGACCTTCGCCAGCTACTGGTCGACGCCAGAAAATTTGCTTGGAGACCCTACGCGATCGCAGCCGACGGGGGCGTCTTGCAGGTTTGGGATCAGGCGGGGCAGACCGCTCAGCCAGACGCCGACCCGCAACGCAGTCTCTCGACGTTTTCCGTCTTGGGAGGCCGCGCCGCCATCGAAGAAACCCTGCAACTTCAACAGCTGCGCGCGACCGATTCGGGCCAAAAAGCGACGATCGATGTGGATTCACTTTCGGGTGTCGAAGTCAAATCGCATCCGTTTGAAAAAATGTTGGACGGACAACCCGGCGGCAGTCTCGACATGGCCCGCTGTGTGCCGCCGGATCGTTTCTTTGTTTACGTCGGTAAACCCGAGTCGATTTCGGCGTTGCTGGATACCGGCGCACCCTTCATTGCCAGCATCGGTACCACGCTGACGGGCAATTGCCTTCAGTACAATCTGCAATCGCGTTATCTCGCCCGGCTGGGGATGACCCGAGATTGGGTGGATGCCGTGTTGACGTCTGGTCTGACCAGTGAGATGGCGCTGTTCGCACCGGATCTGTTCTTCATCGATGGCACCGATGTGACGATCGTGGCGCGATTGAGACAGCCACAACGGTTGCGGCAGCTGCTGGGACTGCTCGGCGCATCGGATCTGGGCACCGAGTCCGTGATGGAGTTGCCCACTCAATCGGGCGCCCCTGCGTATTTCGCCCTCCGAGACGACCTTTTGTTTGCCAGCACCCACCGCGGTGAATTGCAACAAGCGATCGACCTTCACGCGCGAGACGGTGCGGACAGTCTCGGGGCGAGCGCGGAGTTTCGCTACATGTTGACGCAATTGCCGGTCAACGAAGAAACACGTTTGTATGCGTATCTGTCTGATCCGTTCGTGCGACGACTGGTGGGGCCGCGCGTAAAGATCGGTCAACGCAGGCGGGTGATCGCCAAGGCCGAGATGGAGGCACTGACCGCCCAGGTCATGCTCGCTCGATTGGATGGTCATGCCAACATTGATTCTCTGCCCGCCCTCGTGGAAAGCGGACACCTTCCGCAAGGCTGGCAGCGTGAGGACATGATGGTCGACGCAAACGGACTGGTGCGCAGCGAGCACTATGATTCCTTGCCTCGCATGCGGACGTTGCCCGAAGTTCCCCTGGGCAAAGTGACGCCTGCCGAAGCGGAGGCGTATGGTCAGTATGTCGAAAACTACTCCCGGTATTGGCGCCGCTTTTTCGATCCGATCGCGATTCGATTGGATGACGTCGGTCGCGATCAACTGGAGCTGTCCACGTTCATCCTGCCGCTGGTCGACAATTCGATCTACAACGGGCTGAAGATGTTCATGGCGCACCAAGACGACCAGACCACGCTGCGTGTGCCGATCGTTGAACCGACGCCGGTGCTGCAGTTTTCGGTGAATCTAAAAGACATGGCATGGCAGGTGGTGGCCGGGAATTTCTCGGAGTTCTTCACACGCTATTCCGGTGCAAGCCCGGCGATGCTGGACGATTTTGGCCCCAGTGTCCACGTCGCAGTCTTTGACGCCGATCCGATCATCGCGATGGGTAGTGGCGACATCTTCGGTGCCTTCGGCGGCAATGTCCTGCGGGGCGGCGGCAACGAAATGATGATGATCCCCGTCGCGCTTTCCATGTTGACGCGTCCCTGCAGCATTCTGGTCGAAACGAAATCGCCCGAGCGGACGTCGCAATACCTGCGTCAAGCAGCTTTGGCCGGGATCTCAAGCGAACGCCGTGACCGCAACTTCCGCGCTTCGTTCTATCAAGTCGGAGATCGGGACGAATGGGTTTGGACGATGGACGTGTTGGGCGTCGTGAAGCTGCGGTATGGCGTGGAAGTGGTCGACAATTATTTGGTGATTCGCAACATCCCCTGGTCCAGCGACGATCGCGTGGTCAGTGTCGCGCCGGCTGATTTAAATGCCGCCCTGCTGCAGGTCTCGCCGTCGGCTTGCAAAGCACAACTGCCGGGGCTCTTCGCCGCCGCGTCGGATGCCAATCGCCAAGCCGTCATGTCCGGCTTGGGACGGCTCTATCCCTTCATGCTCAGCGGATCAAAGAGTGTGCAGCAGGCGGCGGCGGAACATCAACGACTGTACGGGTTCTATCCCCGGCAACTGGATGGTGACCAATGGCGTTGGACCGATTTCCGAATGGTCAGCGACAACTACGGCGAACCGACCCGGCAGCGTCAACCTGCGTTCGACCCGCAGCAGCCCTTCGGGTTGATGAACCGGATCGATTCGATCCAGCTGAACATGCAATTCGAGCAGGACGGGCTTCGCAGCAGCGTCCGCTGGCGATTGCGTTAATCATTGCCCTGATTCGCTCAGCTTTGCCATCGCTTCGGCAAATCCCTTGCCGATCTGTGCCATGATTTTGGCAGAACCATTGTAGTGGTACTGGGCGTTGGAGCTTCCTTTCAAAATTTCCAGCTCGCGTGGCGTGTAGAGTTCTTCTCGGAACTTGTCCAAGGCCTGTTCGCGTTGCTGGCGGCTGA
Source organism: Stieleria sedimenti (assembly GCF_025060895.1). GTDB lineage: Bacteria > Planctomycetota > Planctomycetia > Pirellulales > Pirellulaceae > Stieleria > Stieleria sedimenti. The sequence goes on from NZ_JANZKV010000059.1 coordinate 26,866, forward strand.
GGCTGGGGTCCTTGTTCAGTTCCTGGGACTTCGCCTTGAGCTTGCCGCCACGTTCCTTTAGTTCGTCCAGTTCGGCGTCCCAGTAGTTTTCGGTCAGGACGGCCGCGACATTCCCCTTGAACTCCGGCAGAGCGGCCGGTGCGGCCATGGCCTTTCGAAAGCCATCGTGAGTGCTTTTGTATCGCTGCTGGCTGGGGCCGTACTTGTCGACCGGACCACCGACTCCCATCACGCCGATCACGAAAGGCATTTCGGGCGTTGATAGATCTTTGCGGACGTCGCGAATGAAGTCGGCCAGCAAGTGGCTGTAAAGATCGTAGCCACCGGGTTTGTCCCGGTTGGGATACACGTCTCGGGCGACCATGTCGTTCCATCCCTGGAACCAAACGAAGCCGGCGATCTCGTACCCGGCCTGCGGATCATAGTCCGGGTAGACGCGTTTGATGTCGCCGACGACTTGGTTCACGTGATCAATCATCAGCCGGTAATAGCGGCCGGTCGCCTCGGCACGGTCTTGCTTGATCTGGTCGATGTCTTTGCCCTGCTTTTGCATCGACGCCAACTGTGACTCATTGAATTCGTAAGGACCGGCGCTCGGAGGCCGGAAATCGGTGTGCAACGATTTGCCGCCCCACGCTGTCTTGATGATCAGGATCGGTTCATCGAGCTGTTTCTGCATGTAGATCCCGAAGGTCAACTCGGGTCCAATCTTGGGCTCCCGTCCCATCGCTCCATAACCGGCCGTCAATCGACCGTGGTGTTCCTGTTCGGTTCCGTCGTTGCCGATCGATGAGATCCAGACCTGGTCACAGATCCGCGGTGTTCCGTCGGGCGTTCGCATCTCGGCCAGGATCGGCGCCGTCTGAGCGTCCATGGCGAGGTGGTCAAAGGTCGAAATCTGGGCATGCCCTTGCATGTTCGACTGACCGGCAAGGATGTAGACCTTGAGCGGTTCCTTCGCAGCAACATGCAGCGTGAAGAATAGGCTCAGCGTGAGGAAGGCAATGGATCGGATTCTCATGGGAGTCAACCTTACGACTGCGGGATGTGCGGCGATGAAGGATGGGAAAATACGAACGTTCGGGCGGGCGAGGTGACGCTCGGGTGGGCACGCAGACGATTGTACTGCGTCCGTTGACGTCGCGTTGGACTCGGGAATGGACAAACTCGCTCACATCTCGTCGCGAAGCGGGTGTCAGATGCACCGCATGATCGACTGGTGCGTCGATCGATCGCGGCGGGGCTACTCGCTCCCGGATTCCGCCGCCTGCCGATGCACTTCGTCGACGATGTGGCGTTCGACCTCGGGCGACCAGTGGGCGGGCAAGCCGTAGTAGACCATCGAGGTGCCGCCTTCGTAGCCACCTTCTTGCAACACCCGCCGCGAGGGGATGTAGGCCATCACGTCGTTGGCGTAACCCGCGATCCACGACTGTTGCCCGCGTAATTCGCTTTTCAAACGCAGCGCGTAATCGACGACGACTTCGCCGCCAAGAAAGACCATGTCGATGTCGTCACCCAACGTCCAACTGCCGACGGCATAGGGATACGTCTGCGCCAGCGTCTCGCCGCGATCGAGTTGCTCGAGCAGCATCTGTGCCCGGGCCACCTCCCATTTGTTCTTTGATCGCGAGTATGCTTCGATCTGCTGACGCGACGGAAGCGTTCCCAACGGCAGGTCGATCTCACGAAAATCCGATTTCAGCTTCGGGGAAAGTGGCTGCATCTGGATCGTCATCAACACCGTTTCCACGGCCGTCGCGAGTCGTCGCCCATAGTGTTCGGCGAGTTCAACGGTTCGACGCGGCAGCGGATTTTGATCCGCACCACAGCCCGCCCAGAACAGCGCGATCGAATCGGGATGCGATGCTTCCAAAGCCGCACAGGCGAAACCGGGGTAGTCGCCCGACCAGGAATAAACGCCCAACACCGTCGCGTGACAGGCATAGCCGAAGACCACGCTGATGAGTTTTCCTTGGCGGTCCCTGACCGCCAACACCGGGACATCATGATCCACGGGACCTTTCAATGTCCCTTCCCGCCGCCACTGCGGAACGTTGCCTTCGGGTCGATTTTCACGCCGATTGGTCGCAAAGGTCGCTGTTCCGGTTCCCCAGGAGAGTGCGGCCGGTTGTCGCCGCACGAATGCATCATCGACGGCGGCCAGGATTTGGTGTCGCAGACGCTCCTCGTACGCTTCGATCCTCTTCTGTTGTTCCGAATCGACGATCAGGTAGTGCAGCGGTGCGAGGTTCCGCTTGAGCGCCGGGCCGGTATGCGTGTGTGAACAGCAGATCGCAATCTGCGATCGATCGAGTTGGTGGACGCTCTGGATCTGGTCGGTGATCGCCATCGCCAGTTCACGATCGATTCCGACCAGATCCAACGTGATCAGCACGGCTTGATTGCCCGACGCGTCTTGCAGCACCAGAGCCTTGGCCCACAAGTCGGTCAATTTGCCTTCCGACGGCCGGTCGCGACTGCCGTAACCGGCCATCCACATCGCATCGTCCGGCGTGATGTTCTGCTTCGCGACGCCCGCTTGCCACCCGTCGTCCGCCCCCGCGGGAGTGATCAAGAACAGCATCAAGACTGGAGCAAGGATGTAACGTTTGAGCATCGTTGATAGGTTCCATTGGACGCGTTTGTCGGTCGATTTGAGATCGAGCATTGTACCCGTAACCGGTTCTCAACGAGGGAGGGACGCGTTGACGCCACTCGTCAACAATGCGAACGACAAGTCGGAGGACAGCGCGGCGCTACTTCGGGGATCACTTCAGCGATTGCAGTATCCCGGAGGGATGTCAGCGCGTAGCCGGAGCACTAGGCTTGCCGCAACGCGTTGACGATCGGGACGCTGGCGGCCTGTACCGCCGGTGCGATTCCGGCGGCCAAGCCCACGATCACCGAGACCAGTGTACCGGTGATGGCCAGCGCCAGCGAAGGCTGAAATGAAATCGTGGCGCCTTCGGCACCGATGGCGAAGCCGCCGATTTCGAGCGCCGCCAGCGCCAGCAGCGTGCCGCTGATGCCCCCGACGACGCACAAGATCGTGCTTTCGGCCAACACCAATCGCATTGCCCGCAGCGGTCGCACGCCGATCGTTTGCAGGACGGCGTATTCTTTGATGCGGTCTTGAACACTCATCACGGTCGTGGTGGCGACGAGCGACAGCACCAGGCCGACACAGGCGTATCCGAGCCAATGGGCGAAGCCGATCAAGTCGACAAGATCCGAGAGCGTGCTGGCCTGAAACGCCCCTTTGCGTCGTGTCCGCGTGGCAACGGGCCCGGATCGCAACACGGCATCGATTTCGCTGGCAACACGATCCGGATCGGCGTCGTCGGTCAACAGCACCTCGTGTTGCGTGACCAGTCCCGCCGCGTCCAGCCCGCGTGTGTATTGCAGAAACGCCAGGCTGGTGTAGATCAGGTTTTCTTCCGAGGGCACCGATGATTCAAAGATCCCGGTCACGTTGACCGAGATTTCTCCGATCGAAAACGGGTCCCCTGTCTTCAACCCGCGTCGCTGGGCAACATTGCGACCGACGATTGCGGCGTCACGCTGGGATGAAAAGGTCTGCCAATCACCATCGGTCAACGTCAGTGGCCTCGTTCTCCGGATCTGCTCCGGGTCCGCTCCTTGGAAAACAACGATGTCCAAACTGGCGCGGCAGTTATTCGTCCAAACCTGAATCGGCATCACCTCCCGCACGCCGGGAACCTCCTCGATCTTTCGCGAGTAGTCTTCGGGCAATCGGCTGCTGGTCGGACAGAACCGACTCTCTTGAAACACGATCAAGCTGCGATCAGCGTCCGCTCCCGTCGTCAGCCGATGCAAACCTTCTTGCACCGATCCGACAAAGCAGAACACGAACATGGCCACCGCCGCACCGGTCACGGTCAGCAACGTGCGTGTGCGGTGACGCCAAATGGTTTTCAGAACGTAGGTGGTCATGGTTCAATTTGGGGTGAAACGGATTTTGAGGCCCGGGCATTCCGCCTTTGACCCTGAATTCCACCGACGTGATTGGGCTCGGTGGAGAGGTAGGAAGATTTTGGAGGTAGGAAGATTTCCCAAGTCGAATGGATGGTGCATTTCAAGGCCCCGCCTCCTATCCGAACTGCTTGATCATCTCGTCGCCGTCCGTTTTTCTGGTTGGTGTTGTTCCGCTCTGTTCTAAAAACTTTCCCCGATCGAGCACCAACTGTCTGGATGCGATCGCGGCGACATCACTGTCGTGGGTGACCATCAGCATCGTGATATCGAGTTCTTTGTTCAAACGTTGCAGCAGCGTTTGCACCTGCTCGCTGGTTTCCGTGTCCAGGCTGCCGGTCGGCTCGTCAGCCACGACGACTTGGGGGTGGGCCACGATCGCTCGGGCGATCCCGACGCGTTGCTCTTGGCCGCCGGAAAGTTGGCGTGGGTAGTGATCGGCGCGATCGCTCAGCCCGACCGCCTCCAATGCCAACTCGACGCGTTGTCGACGTTGGGAAGCCGTCAGCTTCAACAGCAGCGTGGGAAGTTCCACGTTCTCGTACGCGGTCAGGACGGGGATCAGGTTGTGCGTTTGGAAGATATAACCGAGGTTTGCCGCCCGCCAATCGGCCAATTTGCTTCGCGACAGTTTCGTCACTTCCGTTCCGGCGACAGTGATCGTCCCCGAATCGGGACGGTCGATGCCGCTGACCAAGTTGAGCAGCGTGCTCTTGCCTGTGCCGCTCGGACCCATCAACGAGACGAACTCTCCCGCCTCGATGTCCAGATCGATGTGGTCTAGCGGCGTGATCGTTTCGTCGCCCTTGCGAAAACGTTTGCACACGCCGCGCAGTTCTACCAATGCCATTTATTTGATCCCCATGTTTTGATCGTCGCCTGTCACGCGAACGGGACTGCCGGGTTTCAATCCCTCCGTGCCGTTGGCGATCAGCTTGTCAGTCACGTTCAATCCCGAGCGGATTTCTACCAGTCCGTCATCGCTGGATCCGCCCAGTTCCACGGGGCGTTGGCGAGCGATTTCAGCGGCGTCCACGACCCACACCGACGGACCGGAATCACCCGACCGAACGAGCCCGTCAGGGACAAACAACCGTTCGGTTTCAGTTGTTTCGTTGATCGAATCGGCAATGACCGGCGCCAGGAACGTCGCCGTGACCAGCATTTCGGGGCTGACCGTCGGCGGCGGCTGGATCAATTCCACTTTGACTTCCAATGTGTTTTTTTGAACATTCGCGGAACTGGTGGTTTGCAGCACGCGACCTTGGATGACGTCTGCTGAGGAGGCCGTTTTGATCTGGACAGGCTGCCCCCGCGTGACCATGGGGACGTCTTCCAAGCGGACGTCGGCGCGGACTTGCAATCGATCCGGGTCGTACATCTCGATCACGGTACTCGAACTGTGACCTGCGTTTGCAGTCAATCCCATCACGCGTGTCCCCGGTGCAGCGACCAGGCGTAGCACGCGTCCGTCCATCGGCGCCCGAACGACATTTCGCCGCAACGCAAGTTCCGCCTGTCGCAATTGCAACTCGGCTTCCTCTCGCAACGCGTCGGCCGATTGCACTTTGGCATCGGCCTCTTGCAGTTGGCGTGTTTCTTCCACCAGCAGCTCAAGTTGCTGCTTGAGCGCGGTTACTTTTTGGTTGAGGGCGTCGGCTTCTCGCTGCAGGTTCGGTCCGCGTTGCCGCAATTCTTGCAAGTTCGCCAGCGAGGCGGCGTGGTCGCTTTCGGCACGCGCGATGATCCTGCCGGCGATCGCGCCCTTGGCCGAGCGTTTGCCTTCCATGCTACTGAACGTGTAGTCTACCTTCGCTTCGGCAGCTTGGATCAAGAACGGCAATTTGGCCAGCTCTGTTTGAGCTTTGGCCAACATGCTCTGCGCGTCGGCCAATTGCACCTGCAAATGGACGGGGTTGTCGAAACGTATTTGCGAGGCATCACGCTCGGCGATGGCCCGCTTGAGTTCGCCTTGCCGAATCGCCAGCACGTTCTTTGCTTGCTGGACGTTCAGTTCTGCATCGATCGAAATCAATTTGGCGATCGCTTCGTCTTTCTTGACATACTGTCCGGCGACCACCAGCAGTTCTTCGATCACGCCCGGCGCCAACGCGGGGACGCTGATCGCGGTGGGCCTGGGCTCGATCCAGCCGGGCGCTTGGAACAAAGTCGTCCCGGCTTGCTGAACTTCCGCTCGCTTGACGACCACCGGCACGACCGTGACCGCTGGCCGTGGCATCAGCCCCCGGCCCGCGGCGGCAACCAGCAGGGCGATGAACCCGCACAAGATGCCGATCGGCAAAACATACCGAGTCAACCAACGCTTGCGGCGCGGTTTGGTCGGCGTCGCGTCTTCCCGAGGCGAACGGTCGAGTGCCAGTTGGCTGAGGTCGAGCGGAGTGTTCGCCATGATTACTTGCCCGGTCGCACGAAGACTTGATTGGCCGCAACCGTCAGATTGCCTTGGTCATCGCGCTGGGCTTTGCCGGTGACGACGACGGTGGACAGTTCTTTGACGCTGAGAAACTCACGTGCATCTTGGGCCACCGGATTGCCCGAGTCGTCGACGATCTTGACGGTCGCAATGTTGTCTTTCACCGCATCCGTTTGGCAGCAGTAATCCCAGGGTGTCGGGCATCCCTCGTCGTCGGCACAGTAGGGCACCTTGGCATCCACGATGGTGAATGCGGCCAAGCCTTCGACGAATGGTTCGCTCGATCCGCCGACCAAGCCGACCAACGTGACCTGCTGGCCATCTTCGGTCTTCTCGCGTGCCTCACCGACCGGCATCGCTCCTTCGGGCTCGCTTTCGGCGGCGTACGGTGACGCCGCCGCGGCCGGGTCGGTTGCGGCTTGGCTCGGATCCGATGCGACGTCGGCATTGTCGCTGCATCCAGTGGCGAACACGAACAACGCCGCCAAACCGATGTTCAAAAACTTCTTCATCTTCAATCTCCTCGGTAAACTCCTAAACTGCTTTCAGACTCGTTGCGACTTGCAATCGCAACGCTTTCAACGCCGGGGGCAACGCGCCCAAGACGCCCAGTGACAATCCGACGCCGCAACCGATCAAGATTGCGACGCTGTCGATGCGCAACGTGAACGCACCCATCGTGAAACGCACGGCCATGCCGTTGAGCATTGTCAGCGCGATCACACCCGAGAGCAGCGATCCGGCCGCCGCCAACAAGACGGCTTCTTGGACCAGGCTGACCAGGATCGCACGTCGACGAAATCCGATCGCTTGCAGCGTCGCGATTTCACGAACCCGTCCGGCCACCGCGCCGTACATCATGTTCAAACCCGCAAAGACCCCCGCGGCGGACACCAAGACGACCACAAACCATGCCAGCAATCGAACGGGTTTGTAGTGCTGCTGTAGGGTCGCGTAGTAATCGGTCTCGCGGCTCGCACGCAGTTCCAGGTCGGTGCGTTCTTTGCAAAACAGCTTGACCTCCGCGGCCGAACCGCCCGGTGACAAGAGCATCGCCGCAAGACTCAAATCCTGTCGCTTGGTTGCCGTTTGCAAGTCGCCCAGATTGCACCAGATCTCCGACTCGTACGCCGCACCGCCGGCGGCAAAGCGACCGCTGATTCTCCATGACCGGCCTTCAAACTCGATGGTTTGGCCGACCGCCATCGCTTCGTCCGTGCTGCCCAGCTTGGCCGCTGCCAAACGCCCCACCATCACCTCACCGGCGGCGGGCCAGTCGCCACCGGTCAACTTGACCGAGCGGCGGACCAGCGGCGCGGACAGGGTGACGCCACGCACCAGTCCCAGACCTTCTTCGCCCGATTCGCTTTTGACGCGTGTCCCCAGATACAGTTCAGGCGATACATGTGTCACGCCGAACCGTTTGACCGTTCCCTGCAAACTGGCGGTCAACAACGACGGCGTCCGAGCGGCGATCGACGAGTTCTCGATGTTTTCTTCGGAGTTCACCGAATAGACCAAGACGACGTCCGGGTCACCACTGACGGACAGTGATTGCTCCATGCCGCGAACGAAACCGACGACGACGAATACCAACATCACCACCGTCGCCAAGGCGACGAGCGTCAATGCCGTCCGCACCGGCCGTCGGGCCAGATTGCGAACACCGTATTCCCAGGGTAGTAACATCAAACGAGGACTCAAACCTTGTCTTCGGTAGGTCACGCTGTGCGTGACGGTTGGCTCGTGACAGATGGCATGCACAGCATGCCCTACATTACAGACGGCATGCACAGCATGCCCTACATTTGTTCGTCCGGTTCGAGGTTGGGGCAAACGGCGAACGACGAGGGCGCAATCGTCGACTAACTCTCAGACGTTCCGTTGCTCTGGCCGGTCCAAATGCTCTGGCCGGCTCATATCAGCCAAGACTGGTGCGCTACGCGCAGATCGCGACCGCAAAGAAGTTGCCCGGCGCGGGCAAACGCGTGACGCGTCAGGAAGACCCTTTGACCGGCGAGGCAAGCGACCGTCGCCGGTGTCGGTTGTTCCCAGCTGACCAGGAGTTCCGTATCCGGCAGCTCACTATCGGTTTGAATGACGGCCCCTTCGCAGATACAGCTCTGACAATTGCACTCATCACCGCAGGGGGTGGGCAGCTCCGAGACGGGGGCTTGGTCGCAATGCGAACAGCAAGCACACGTCTCCGCCGCGCGCTCCTCGCCCACCGCCACCGTCGTTTCGCACGACAGGCAACGCACCGGACACGCCAACAAATTGACGATCAACAGCAGGGCAAGAAGGGGGGAGTTCATACGTCGATTCTAGCCTTCGACCCACGCTGCGGCAAGTTCGATGCCTCGATAACTCCAATCATGCGACTCAAACCCGCCTCCGAGCATTCGCATCGACTCATGGAAATCACCCATGCTTTTTGAGGTCGTGCAGTTTTAAAGTCACCCTCCCTGGCCGGGAGGGTCGAGCGGTGAATCGCAGTGTTCGCTGTTTCACGTTGGGGCAGGGACACCATGCCACCTACTCTGACGCCAACCGGGGTGTTGTTTGTTAGCGGTAGGGCGCGAGCCCTCCGGTATTTCAAGGTGTTTTCAAGCTGGAACCGGACGGCTCGCGGGCTGTCGATTTAAGCCCGCACGCGTAAGCAAGGGGCAGCGCGGCGCCCCTCGCTGACGCGTCGGGCTGTCATCATGGCATTGATTTCGAAACATCAACTAAATCGACAGCCCGCTCGCGTTGTTCCGCTCACTCCTTGAGTGCCAAAGTCAAAGGCATTGCGCGGGCACCAAGCGGCAACTACGATGTTACCCGGGAAGTGGCTAATATCAGGGCCCCACACTCTTTTCCAAGGAATGAAAGATGGCGTCATTGGAACGCAACGCGATCACCCGTCGGAAACTACTGGCCTTGCTCGCAGCGACGACAGCGGGCCAGAGCATCACGGGCGCAGAACCGGCGAGCCCGAAGCACATTCTGTTGAGATCGTCGTGGCAGACCGTCAATATCGGCGACATCGCCCATACACCCGGCGTGTTGCGGATTTTGGAAACGCATCTTCCCGAGGTCAAGATTACGTTATGGCCGAGCAACGTGGACAATGGCGTCGAAGAATTATTGTTGGCGCGATTCCCTGAACTGCGGATCGTCAAGGGAGCGGATCAGCTCAAGGCCGCGTTTGCTGAGTGCGATTTTCTGTTGCACGGATCGGGGGCGTCCCTCGTCGCGCAGCGCGATGTCGTTCGTTGGGCCGAGGAAACGGGCAAGCCGTACGGCATCTACGGGATCACCTTGCCGCCGAAGAAATCCAGTGCGACCCAAGCGACTTCGGCTGCGGCGATGGCCGAAACGATTCGTGTGCTCAGCGACGCGGCGTTTGTGTTTTTCCGTGATTCACACTCACTGGCACTCGCCAAAGACAAGGGGTGCACGGCACCGATCATGCAGTTCGGCCCCGACGGCGCGTTCGCCTGTGATTTGCGTGATGACGAAAAAGCAGATGCGTTTCTGGCCGAGAACGGATTGGAGACCGGCAAATTCCTGTGCTGCATTCCCAGGCTGCGTTACACACCCTACTGGTTGATCAAAGACCGTCCGTTTGACCCGGTCAAACACGCTCGCAATGAAGAGATGAAGGAGCACGACCACGCACAGTTGCGGGCGGCGATCATCGAGATCGCGAGGACGACCAACTTGAAAGTGTTGCTTTGTCCCGAAGACCAAACGCAGATGCAGGTGGGCAAGGAGGTGATCCTGCATCGCCTGCCGGCCGACGTCCGCGAGCGTGTGGTCTGGCGTCCGAATTACTGGTTAACGGGCGAGGCGATCAGCGTCTATGTCCGCAGTGCGGGGCTGTTCGGCAACGAGATGCATTCGCCGATCATGTGCATCGGCCACGGAATTCCTGCGATCGTCTGCCGCTGGGCCGAACAGACGTCCAAAGGATACATGTGGGAAGACATCGGGCTGGGTGAATGGCTGTTCAACCTGGACGACCCCGCCGACGTTCCCGACATCGTCCCGGCCATCCTCGAGCTGGCCCGCAACCCGGAATCGGCGCGACAGAAAGCACAAGCGGCGCAACAGCGAGTCGAACGTTATCAAGCCGAGACGATGGCGATACTGCGTGACGAGTTGGCATCAATCGCGAAGGAATAGGAAACCGCCACTGTCGGCGGCCTGCTCAACAGGCGGCGGATCAATGACCGTTGAGATTGACCGCTGATGTTTTTTGGTGGTTTGGTTACCCATCTGCGGGATGTGCGGATTAAAATGCCTCCTGAAAAGGGATCCTGCGTCTCGTCTTTGGCGAACGCTGGCATTCAATGCGGAAAGAGATCTTCGCGGCGGCTAGCCTGTCGGTTGCGAACGCCTTAACGAAGATTGCAAAACGATTTCGAACAAAGCCTTTGTCTTGCATTCGATTCTACATCAAGTTTTTTGGGGAGATCCATGACAAGTCGATTGACTTTCTCGCTTGCCATACTTTTGCTCGCAGCGTCTTCCGCTGCCGCAGTCAAACCGATTGATCCCGGGATCATCGTCCTTGGAGTTCGTGGAATCGTCTATCCACTCGCTGACGGCAGCAGCGCTGTACAGGTCACAGAAGTGTTTCCTGATTCTCCGGCTCAGCGGCTATTCAATGTACAGACGCCGCCGATCACGAAACCGTATGACTTTCATGAATTGGCAGTGGGCGATGTCATTTTCAAGGTGCAACCCACCGGCGCCACTCCTCCAGCACCAACCGTAGTGAAAAACGTGCAGGACCTCAAACTGTTCCTCCACCAACATCATGGCAAGATTGTGTCTCTGTTCTTCCAGGTTCCGGTGACCCCGGCAGACCCCTCGGGCGTCAAAGAACTGCAGGTGAAGTTACGGAAGCTTCCAGTTGAATAGCCACCAAATTTAAAGGATCCATGATGAAACGCACCTTGAAGACAATGCTGGTTCTGTTCGCCTTGATGACGCCGTTTTCCACAGCTTTTGCAAACCCACCCGATGGCCTCGATGTTGCAACGGATGCGTCCGCTCTAGTACCACCGTCGACGGGTTTGGGTCTTCCGCCGGTTGAGCCGCTGCCTATTCAGGCTATTCCGGTTCCTGAAACGATGGCCCCCAGCGAACCATCGCAGAATTTTGTCCATCCCGATCCGAAGGTGATTCCAGAATCGTTTCGTGCTGCAGTTCCCCTCGTGAACGAGGCGGCGAATTCGGTCGGCTGGCCTGTTCATTCACCCATGGGAACCGCCATCTTGCACTTGAGTGTTCCTAGCGGCAGTTACGTGACGATCAACGACAACCCAACTCGAAATCGTAACTGGAGCAGCCATCGGCACTATGTATTGTCGGGAATTCCTTATCAAGGAAGCCGGGAGGTGCGAGTGAAGGTGGGGCTTAGGAAAGACCGCTGCCCTTGCAAATTCAACAACGCCGCTGCCTGTCAGGATTGTGGCACGGACTATGTGACCTGTTGCAAAACCGTACGTCTGAGTGCCGGCGAAGAAGAATACCTGACATTTGATTTTAAGTCCGATTCGGCGGACAATGATCATCGAGCCAAATTATCTTTCGAAATCATCGACGAGACAAGCTTCCGAATGCACGTGCCGGGAACTGCGGGACAACCTCTCGGACAAGCGGTGGGGGCTCCATCTCTCGGTCATGCACTCTAGGTACCGAACGACTTTTTCCCGACTGTACTCTTGAGGTCGCAAACTGATGGCAAAGAAGAAGACCAAGAAAAAGACCACATTAAAACCAGAAAACACGGAGGATGAGTCTGCATCGAGAATTGCATCGGAACACCTCGCCGACGATGCGGAAGAACGTCAATCTACAAATGCACCGAACGGGGCAACTGAAATGGATGACAGTCTAAATGATTCCGACATCGAAGAACTCGTCCTGCAAATGGTCATGGAAGGTGCCAAGCCCTATGCCGTCGTTCTAGCCGCTGTGCAAGTTCGCTTTTCGCAATCCCTTGCCCGGGCGAATGAAATATTCGGGCGACTTTTCGTTGAGTGGATCAGCAACTCGACTTCCGAATTCCAGGTGTTTTCGTCGGGCGGTCAGGTGCTTGTCGGAATTCGGGAGCCCAAAAGCTTCACTGCCGACACGCATCCGCTGATCGATCATCCATCGGTTGCCGAATCCGCCAGCTTTGCGACACCCCAAGTCGCGATGGCCGCAGCTCCGGTGACGGTTCCTCGCGCTGCGATCGCTGTCGCCGGTTGCGAACCGAATGAATCTGCGAGTCTCATCTTTCAGCGGATCGTCAATAACGCGATGGGCTTCATGCGGCCCTTGCCCATTTCGCGTGCACGCCAGTTAGTGGAATCCGATATCTGCTTCCGTCAGAAAGGGCGTTCGTTCTATAGTGTATTGCGAGAACTGCTCTTGATAGAAACTTACCAGCGTGTCAAACACAATGGGGTCACCTGCCTGATCTAGGCACTCTGCCTCCGCGACGCAGGGCTGGCCGCCGCTCAAGGTTGGTAGCTTTCCATCATGCTCCCCAAGTCGATGCTTTCATAGGCGTCATTCGAGATAACCGGCGTTGACGAGGCGTCTTCCAGATTCATTGGAACGCGGCGACGATGATCGAATGGCGGATCCTGGAATTCGCTCGGACGCCGCTCTCGTTTCAGGAATCCGTTGCCTCGGGGATCGTCCTGTGGCGTGACGCCGGGGTAGACGTATCCGCCGGGGTGGTACGGCGACGGTTGTGCTTGGCGGTGATACAAGTCAGGGCGGTCGTACTCCTTGCCGCGGCGTTTTAGCCCCAGCACTTCATCGACCGTACGAGTGGTTTCATCAAAGACGGAATCGGTCACGAGTTGCTTTCGTCCACGTACGACGTGTTCGCGATCACGCACCGAGAGGTGGTTGAGATCAACGACGCTGGGTGCCCAACGCAGCCCCATGACATCGAATACGGTCGGGTAGACCACCGATTGGGCCAGGATGATATTCTCCTGGATCGACGACTCCGCGCTTGGTGCCGGTCGGAACAACGCACCGACACCGGGGATGTCTTGCAACAGGGGGACGCCTTGCGAGGTGCGAGCTGCTTTTAATGCCACCTGATAGCGGCTCACGCGACGAAGTTCGAAACTGGTCGTTTGTACTTGTGTGTTGATATAGTGTCGTTTGACACGGCCGAGATGTTTTTCGTCGGCGCGAACCGGCTCTCGAACGTTCGTGGTGTACATGTAATTGAAATCGTACACGATAGAAATCCCGTCCGGCTGGATGACTGGACGGATTTCATACCCCGTTCCCGTTTCAATTTTGTAGATCGACGGGTCGGGGACGAGCGATTGAAGTGCGGAACCGGATTGCTGGTCGGGAAGCGGTGCAAACCCCATTTGTTCTTGTTCGCCGCTCGATGGCAATCCAGGGTAGACATTTTGCATCATGCCGTTGGACGGCGCTCCGCCCATCAATTGGAACGCTGACAAGAAGGTAGGATCTTGCAGCAGCGCCCCGTAGTCCTGTGCGAGTGCCTTGGCGCCGTCGAGCGCTTCGACGATCGCGATTTTTCGTTTCGGCAGATCAAATTCCATCGTCGCCTGGGGGCTGACTTTCGCGAACGCCCGATTGTTTGTCAGAATTGAAGTGCGTTCGACCTGAGCGAAGGTGACGTCCATGTGGCGTGAAGCGCTTCGTACCCGAACAAACGCCGGATCGTAAAATTGAACTTGGAAATCGTCTTCCAACGCCACCGAGAGCCGTTTGAGATAGCCGTCAAGAGCGGCGACCCGTGAACGTGTGCCCTCGAGCAGGTCGACCAGTTTCTCCTCCTGTTCCTGAATCAAGAAGTCGAGCAGCTTCTTCTGTTCAAGGCTGCTGCGAGTCTGACGCAGGAATTCTTTGGCATTGGAATACTGCAATTCGACTTGGGCCAGTCCCCGTGCCGTCTTGTGAACCGAATCAACCAGACCGAATAGCTCGCGGTGGTTGTCTGGATTTTGCAGCGAACGTTCCAGACGCTTCAGTTCTTGGTAAGCATCTAAGGCAGTCCGGTAGTTGAATGCAAGTGGATTGACTGCCTGGATGTACTCACGGTATAGCCGGTTATAGGCGAGCCAAAACTCATCCGATTCTTCGGTGACTTTGACGATCAGATCTTCAAGTTGATCGGCTAGGAACTGATTTTCCTCCATCTCGATCAGCGATACGATCCCAGAGGCATCTCCGGCTTCGATGAGTTCAAAAACTCGGTCGGATTTTGAAATCAGATTTTTGAGCTTGATCAGGTTCTGCGTACGTGGAGAAGCGTGATCAGCAAGATGCGAGACTTTGGCGAGCAACGGCCTGGTCTGACGTGCCATCTCAACCGCTTTGGGATCACCGTCGACGAGGGTGTCATATTCCGTCGAACGAATAAACGTCTCAACTTTCGATAGAAATTCTGCGGCCTGCTGTTTCCCTAACGCCAAAGACTGCTGAATCTGATCCTGCCATTGTTCCGCATCGATTTGCGCCGTCGCCAGATCATGCGACGCAGTCAATCGCTGTTCTTGGATCTCTCGCGATAACTGCAGAACGCGTGGACGCAGGCTGTTACGGGCTTCTTCCTCCTCTTGAATCTCGTTGAGGACATTGTCTTCAATCATCGTCCTTTCAATCACTCTCTGCTTGAGTTCAAGCTCTGTGATCAGGCGTGACTTAAAAATCTGTGCCAAGCGAATGAACTCGCGTTGGACCGGGTTAAGTGTGTCACTATCCCCTGCGATGCCGAAACCATCGATACCGGCGACACAGCCCCCCTGGATCGATCCGAAGAAGTTCATCAAATGCGTGAAATGGTATCGTTGATTGTTGTTCAGCGCGATTCCTTCGTAAGCAATTTCCTCGCGATTGACGCGGTCGTGGTGTGGCATCCAGAATCGGGTTTTGTGCGGAAACACTTCCGCAGATCGTCGCATGTTGAATTCGGCCTCGATCAGATCGCTTCGTACCATTTGCATGAAGTTTGCCAAAATCCTCTGGCGAACGTCATTTTTGGCCAAGGCAAGTACAAACAGCGCCTGGTGCAAGCTGATGGTGTCCATCGAATGCAAGCCGAGAATCTTGTTCTCGCTGTTAAGAAACTCAGAATCCATCTCGTAGAGTTCATCGATGAAATCGCGGCCGAAGAACTCGTACAGATAACGTCTGTCGCGGTCGATTTGGTAATGGCCGGTTCCGTGCATCGTTGCGATCAGCGTCGCTTCCTGTTGGATCGCTCGACGGAGCAGCATCAGCGATTGAGAGGTCAGTCCGCGTGAGATCTTCAATTGGGCATCGATTTTGCCTACCGGCGCCTCCATTCTCGCCCCGTTCTCGCCATTGACCTGGGCGGTGATCACGTCGACTTTCACCTGACCGACCGGGGCGTCAATCTGGTTGATCATGGTGCGAATGACATTGATGCCTTTGCGTGGGCCGCGCAGCTGGATCAGACCTTCGCCGATCACACTGATCGACACCTGTGCGACGGGGTCGACGGAATCCAGTTTCGCGGCGCCGTAGGTGTCGGGATCTTCGTGAGCCGCAGCCACCTCCAACCGGAATTGGTCCGCTCTGGCAATCTCTTCTTGTTCAGAGAGGTCCAAGGCCTCTTCGTTGGAATCAAAAGCGGTATTCCTCCTGCCATCCAAAGCTTCGGTCAAGTCTTCCAATCGGTCGTTCTCGCTGTCCAGCAGGTTCCAGCGTGCGGTCAACCGCTCGTTGGAGCGAATCAGGTCATTGATTTGTGCTTGAATTGTGCCCGGCTTGGCATTTGGATCGATCGTAGCGCTGGTTACAGGCAATGCGGTCGCCGTCGGTGATTCGATCAGTGCCGATGCAATGCGAAAGGGGGAAGGTCTTGTTTCGGAATAGACAACTTCACCTTCAGGTTCCGGGGCAGGCGTGGTCCCGCCGTCGGCTCCGCTTCCGCCGCCGCCGGTCGGAGACACGTTGAGTTGTTCTTTCAGCGTGGCGATGCGTTGATTATTGATCTGGATCGTGCGATAGATCTGTTGTTTTTCAGCTTCGATGGCCGCCTGGTCCCGACGTCCAGCGGCGATTTCGTTTTCGATCCGACGTAGGTCTTCCGCATCCTTGACCGCTTTGCGTTCGGCGCTGCGTCGTTGCCGTGTGAGTTCGTCCGCATCTTTCCGCGCCTTGGCCGCGCGAATCTCGGCTTGCTCGACCGCGGCACGGTTGTGGGGTTCAACCGTTCGATTGATTAATTGTGCGACCCGATGTGCATCGCGAAAGTAGTAAAGTCGCACGACAGTTGTCTCGACCTTGTCGGCCGGGTTGATCCGTCGTTTGCGTTCGGCCGCTTCGAGGGTTGAAATGAATTCAGGGAACTCGACTCTCTCGCCCTGCGTTGCCTTGGCGTAAACATCAACAATCAGCTCTCGAGATTCTCCCGACGCACCGTTTGCACCGGCAGGATTTTGTACACCGTCAACAAGAACACCGTCACTGGAAAGATAAGGGACGGACAGCCTGTAAGATCCGAAGGGCAGGTTGGCAAACGTTAGAACAATAACCTTTGTCGTCCTGTTACCGAACGTTTCGTTGCTGATGTTGGCTTCCGCGATCGTGACTTTCGTCGCCCTGCCTTCATCGAGCAGTTGGTAGACCGTGAATGCTTCTTTGAGCAGCTTTCCGGGCGCAACCTCAAAATCTTGATCCCGGAGGAACAAGCGGAATGCATTGGGGGCGTCCACAGGTCCGCCGACTTCCACGTGGTCCACGATCGGACCGACCGAATCTGCGGTGATCGAACACGAGTTTCCCTTGGCCTCGATTTGACGCAACTGCCCGTCGCTGTCCTTGTAATCGATCACTGCGGCCAATGAGATCTCGATGTCGCCTTGGTTCGCGATGCTACTCAAGTCGAACACCATGGCTTTTGCTTTTAGCTGGGAAGCCAACAGAGAAACGGATGATCCCAGCGTCCGGCCGGTCTTCGTTTCGATTCGGATTGTCGCGGACTCGATCACCTGTTGTGACCAAGCCGGGGTGAAGGTGAATTCAACTTTATGATTGATGTGACTGCGATCGAGGCGATATTTCTTGTCTGACCCGCCTTCCGGCTGAGGGTCCAGTGGTGTGCCGTCGTTACTCAAGAACCTCAGTACGGCACCCTTGAGAAAGGTTTCCGCGGCGGTCTTCACAGCAGTGCCCACCTGGGAGTCGTTCCCGTTGGCGGCCGCATCGACTGGTGTGTCGTCGAGCGGCATTAACCGCGCCAAACGCACCGGATTGGGATCCGAGCTCTGGCCGCCGAACTGACTGACCTCGCCGTGTGCTACCCGCTGGATTTCCGACCCGCTGTTGAGCTGATTCTGCCAACGGTTGTTCGTCAGAGCGGCGTCAGCTCTGGGGCTGGCCAGCAACGGTTGATGGGTTGCCCGCCGCAAGTTGGGTGAACTTGAGGATTCCAAGACGGTTTCCGCATTTCCATCTCCCGCTGCGGCACGAATCGACAAGTCGCGCCAGTGCAATGCCGACAGAACCATCGCCGCCGCAACGATCGCGGAAAGCAGGATTTGCAATGCATTGATGCGTTTGAATGTCATGATGAATCTGCTGACCAAAACGCGTTGTGGGGCTTAAGAGAGTTTTGAGTAACCGAGTGATACTGTGTTCACAGCAGATCACCGATTGGTCCGAATGAAGTCGAGCGATGAACCTTCTTTTTGCCGGGCAGCGGCGCGGAGGCTGCTCTCGTATCCGGCTTGCGATGCCTCATCACCCATGCTGGACAATGGTGCGACTCCAGGGACCATCTTCAGCAGCGATGCAGCGCTGTCGACCACCAAACCTGCGGTCGAGTCGACGGCGTGTTTCACACCCGACAATGCGGATTGGGATTCCTGCGCGGCGTCGGCCACCGATTGAACGGTGGCCGAGTTCTTGATCGTAGATTTTGACTTGGTCGCGAGCGTCTGAACCCAATCACGGGTGCGTCGGCCGATGCCGTGTCCGGAATAATAGTGAACGCGTACCCTATTGGTGTTCCAGTTGCCGAACCGAATACTGACACGACGATCGGCATAGACATACGTGATGCACTTGCTGGAATAGGCGATGATCGGCGATCCCGCGGGAAGCGTGACATCAACATACATGCGTTCCCCGGTCGTCGGATGGTTCGCAATTACCGTCGTCGGGCCACCCAGGACGATCGGCCCTTGGTATTCACGGTCGCCATCGTAGAAGTAGCGATGGATGTGCAGCGTCGGCGGGATGTCGACCACCAATTCACCCTCCTCGCCAGCAGGTTCAAATCGGACAGCCGGTAGGCCGCGTTCGTGAGCGCCAGGTTTCACAACGACTAACTGATTAAGACCGCTCGATTGTGGTTCCACGGCCGGAAGCTGTGGGCCGACCGTGCAAAGCAACGCGGCGGCAGCCAACGCGATCCATCGGCTGTATCGCAATACTGAATAGTGATGCGTCATTGCTATTGATCCCGATGGCGTTCAACGATGAGCTGGAACACTCGGATTTCATCGAATTGTTCTTTCAACAAAGGGTCGGTGCCTAGTCTTAGATCAATCCCCGGGTGATCCGGACCGAGCGTTTTGCTGACCTGTCTTGGCGCATACACCATCGTTCGTGAGTGCGCACGATTCGTCGGTCGCGCTCGCACGATTGGAACGCTCTTGACGGAATTGGTCGGAACCCATAGTTCATAGGTCGACTCCCAGATCGCTGGCGACAGTGCGGATGATGCTCTGCCCGAACGACCGCCTTGAAGGGCACGTAACCGCAGCGTCACATTGGTGCCATCGAGCGCTCGTTCGGGTCCGCCACTGAACGTCAGCCGGCAGCTGGTCGCCAGCGATCCCGAATCCTGCAACTCCACGGCGATGTCCTCGACCCGGAGCCCATCGATTTCAAACCGGCGTTGATCCGGATGGTAGGCTCGTGCACGCGTCGCCTGATCACCTGCCACATTCCCGATGTCTGCGTCACTTCCGGCTTCGAGCGTTCGTGGCACTCCGACGGTGTCCACCAGATCGATCGAGATGGATCGTCGTGTCTGATCTTCGACGTAGTTGTAGGGACGAATCGAACCTCGATTACAGGTTCTCGCTCGACCCCAAAAAAGATGCTCCGCGCCGGCGGTGTTGTGCCAGATCGATGCCGAAAGCAATGCGGCAATCCAGCCAATTTGTTTCCGTCGCATCCGCTGATAGCCTTTGAAGTCTGGGGCTTGCGTCATCCATCGCCCGTTGTGGCCGGGAGCATGTACCACCCATACTCCCCGTTATTGGGATGATCGGAAACCAAGCTTGACGATCATGAGGAAAACGAGGGTAATCCGCATTATTCAAGCCAACTTCGAAAGTGTGCCATCCACCGATTGATTTGTACACGACTATTCCAACGTGTACTCGACGAACAGTTTGTTGCTCGTGTCGATGTGTTTGGCGGTGGTTTGTGATTTCTGCCAGTTGGTCCATTGATCATCATCGGCCAGGTCGCGCAGTGCTTTCTCCGTCGCGTCGCCAGATTTGGCTTTTGCCGCCCAGCCGGTGTCGGCTCGGACGACTCGGCCTTGGCATTTCTGTAACAGACGCAGGTAGAGCGGTCGGGCGGGCATTTGCCAGGACCCCTTGGGGTTGCGGGAGAGCGCGAGTTTGCGATCGACCGGGATGAAGGCCGTCAATTCGTCTTCGTTGGTCATCAATTCCAAACCCTGGCCGCGTGCCGTCGCGTTGTGGCTGGCGTGGTGTCCGACCTTGTAAAACACCGTCCGGGAGATCAGATCCGCGGCCGTCACCGTGCGGGTCGCGCCGCCCGGGTCGGTGACGGACCAGTGGAGGTCTCTGTCATGCCATGACAACCAATTTCCCTGTTGTGCGTCGGCGGGAAACAGCAACACCTTTCCGTCGGCGATCCGCTCGATCGCCAGCACCAGAGAGGTGTTGTTGGTCAGACTATCCAACTGCAACGCAAAATGGCTGGCGGCGTTGATCCAGCCGGTGTCGACCGATCGCCATTGCTGGTCCGTCTGGCAGTAGTGCGGATAAAGCTGGTGTTTTTGCTCGGCATCACGCAGACGAAACCGCGAGTCGAACGGCTGCTGCAACTCCGATTCTTCGTCGTCGGCAGCCGCCGGGGAACTCGCCGTGCCGGCGGCGTTCAATTTCGCGGCGCGCACCAGCCCGTACAATTCGTCGCTGCCGTGCTTGCCGAGATCCTTCAGCAGTTGCTTGTCGCGGGGTGGCCCGAGCACATAGATGCGAAATCCCGGCAACCAGTCCGCTTCGATCAGATCACCTTGGTTGTGATAGGTCGGCTCGACACCGAGCCCCGTGCGGACAAAATCCATGGCTTGGTCGACGGTCTTGGCAAAGCCCAACGGATCGTCGGAGGGTTCGCCGGCAAAGCCCATCAAGTCATGCACCTGTTTACCGACGTCAGTATCGGCCGCCGCATGAGCGATCTCGGCCAACGCCCTGCCCAAGTCGTTTCGGTACTTGGCAAGCGTTTTGGCATCGGGGTCACGTGGATTTTCGGTCCAGGCTAACCAGACATGATCGACGTTGCCGACCAACGCCTTCATCGCCTTGGTCTTGAAAGCGGACAGGTGGTCTTGATGTTCATGCGTTGCAACCACGACGTGCAACCGACCCTTGTCCAAGATCGTCGTTTCCAGGTGTTTGACGATGTCGTCGGTTTTGACGTCCGAAGTTTTGTTGCCCAACGTGCCGCAATCGATCAGCAGATGCCGTTCTTGGCCGCCGACATCAAACGTCACCAGAAAACAATCCCCGAGCCCTTGACGAAACATCCGCACGCGGACGGCCGGCAAATCGGGTTGCTTGTTGGATGTTTTGCGTTTGCCTGTTTTGCGCTTTGTCGTCTTGCGTTTCGTCGCCTTTCGCTTTGCGCTCTTGCTTTTCACCGTCTTACGTTTGGTCGGGCCGGTCTTGGCCGAGGCCGTGGACCGCTTTTTGGCCGTCTTGCCGGCTGATTTGCGTTTTGCCATGAGAGATTCCTAAAGAGATGGACCGCGGTGGAGGAGCGCGAACGGTTCGTCGCCTGGGGTGGACGATCGGTCGCCGAGCGAACGGGCGCCCAAGTAGGTCGCTTGCAAGGAATCAAACTCGCTGAGCGCAAAGGATTGTTGTCGTTTCAGTCGCGACGAGCTTCGCAGATTCTTGCGAATGCAGTAACGCACCGTGCTGGCCCGCAGATCGGCGACGACGGTGCAGCCGCCTTCAAACGACATCCTGGGACCCTTGGGGTCACTTGGATCCACCGGCTGCGTGGTCGTTTGCAGTAGTCCCATCAATAGTTGGGGCAACACGTCGCCATCGGGGCTGACGCGACAGGCGATCCGCGCCGAATGGACCTCGAACGACTTTTGTGGATCGAGCCCCAAGAACTGGGCGTCGCGTTGTTTGTCGTCGTCCGAGCGTAAATGATGACTGAGCCAAGAGTGAAGTTGATAACGCATTTTCCGCTGCAGTCTGAAAATTTCTTCGCGGGAATCGGCATACAAGTGCTCGTTGCCCGCGCCGCGAAGACTCCTCAAATATTGCAACAGCACTTCAGAGGGCATCGGGTCTTCCGACTCCGGTGAACGCCACCGCAAACCGGCTTCGCTAAGCGTGCGAACCTCGCGCGGATAGATGCCACGCCGCCGGAACGCCTCGATGAATGAGACCCGATATCCCAAGTCGTCGTTTGCGACCAGATCGTGGTCGGCGGTGATGATCGCTCGCAGGTACTCGCCGAAGGTGATGTCGGTCGGGGGGCAATAATCCAAAGCCCGAATGCAGATCGTCAACACATGCTGGGCCGAACGCGTGACCTCACGTGCCAGGCGATCGACCAGATCGGGATGGATGGCGCCGGGGCTGAGGATGCCGGTGCCGCCGGTGACCAAACGCAGCAGATCGGCGGTGCGGCGTTTGTAGATCGACAGGAACGCATCGAAGACGGCCGAGACGAGGATGCGGCCACGTGCGTGGGATTCGTCGGTGGTTTCGTATTCGTGCGGGTCGGGTTGCCGCAGTTGCCATCCGTCCTCGGTGACTTGACCGATCGCATCGCGCAGCGCCATCCGTCTGCCGGTGGCGTGGCCGAACTGTGACGCCAATTGAACCAGCAGGTTTTCTTGCGCGTCGATCGCGCCGCGGGTGTTTGCGATCTGGTGGGTGACCAACTCGGGAAACGTGAAATGTTGCAGCATCGCGACGCAATCGGCAAAGCCTTCGTGAAAAGCATGGACGTCTCGATTGCTGGGCAACAGAAACTGGCGGTGCATGCCGTCGAGCAAGGCGTGCGTGGTTTCGTGGGCGATGATGTCATGCGAAAGGCACGTGAAGATGCGGCCGCCCGGGAGATGGTCGCCGGGGCGATCGCGCGAGGCATTAAAATAGCCGAACAACAACGCCACCTTGGACGGCGAGTAATAGGCATTGGCTTCGCGTAACGCATGCGGGTGGACCCGCAACCGTTGGACATAGTTGGCATCGTTTCTCGGGTGGGCGCCCTCGGCCGGCGGTCCGGGCCGCCACAGCGATTTGCGTCCGAGCGCCCGTTCAAAGTTTTTGATCGTCAGGCTGCAGACCGAATACACCATCTGTTGGTGAAACTGCGGCGATCCTTCCGAGGGCGGCAAACCGTCTTGTGCGAGCAGTGCGGGGGCGTTCAGATCGACCGGTTCGTAAAAACATCCGCTCGGTGGGTCGACGTCAACGACTTCCAAGTATTCGCCGATCGGGCCGGCATCCAGGTCCTCCCAGGGAAGCTTGAGCGTGACTTCGCTGACGCCGACCGTTTCCAACGACGTCGTCAGACTCGGGTCAACGGCGTAAGCACGCAGCGATCGAAACGGCGGTGACGGCGGTTGAAAAACAGTTTTCGGCGGCGCGGCGTCGTCGGAATCCTGCGGCGGTTTGGACACAGGACGTTTCGGCTTGATCGGCTTTCCAGCGGTTGCGTCCAAGTAGTCTTTGGCCCTCGCTTTCAAGACCTTTGATGCGGCAGGGTGTTCGCTGACTCGTTCTAAAAACGCAATGACTTGGCTTTGTGACACGTCCTCCGGCGGTCGATCGGGATCGTCCACGGCGCGGTCGAGCGGGTTTTCTTCCTGGGTGCTGTGCCAGCGCTGGATCAATTGCGTGGCTTCCAATTGCAGCATCTTGTCTTCCGGTGATGCAGCGAGTCCGCGGCGGAAGAGGACGTTCAGGAACGGGAACCCGGCCGAGTCGGTGGGGGTCTTGCGCAGCGCGGCACGGTTTGCCGGTGCAATCTCCAACGCCTTGAGTGCTCGTAGGATGCCGTTGCCCAGCTTGTCGCGGCTGCCACCATCGGCTGACTTGTCGGCCGAGAGAAACAGCGCCCGGCGGACCGCTTCGACGCGCATCCACGGCTCGGGGTACTTCTGCGAATCGAACAACTCGTCGGCGTGGACTTGCAGGTAAAGCGCCGCAGCGGCTGCGATTTGGGGCGTCGCCGACGATGTGCCTGCGCCGTCCATACTGACGAGATTGTTGCAACCGATCCGCGCCCAAGGGACGTTGGGGGTGTACGCGGACAGGGCGGTCGCCATGGCGGATTGCGGCCCCCAATTGCCCTGCATCGTGCCGAAGCGAAGATCGTAATAGGGCGTGCGATCGGCCATCACCCCACAGGCGGCGATGACACGGCGGAACCGCGCGGGATAGACGATCTTGTGTGTGGGGACGCCGAACACACCGGCTGAAAAATTGTTGCCCGCGGCGGCCACGTAGACGATGCCGGCTTCATAGGCCTGATTGACCGCATCGGCCCAAGCCTGTGATGCGACCCCGCCCATGCTCATCGAAATCACGTGCACGCAAGTTCGTTTTCTGTCGCAGAGTTGTGCGGCGTAGTGGATCGCCCGGGCGACGCTGCTGGTCGTCAATTGAACGACTGAATTACCGACCCGCAGCGGCACGATACGGGTCTGCGGTGCGCCGCCCAACAGTCCATCAAACTGATACCCCGATCCATCGAATCGAAACGCTCCTCCGGCCAACAGAGCCAACGTCGCGGTACCGTGACCGGGATTCCGGAGCGGGCCGGTGTTGCCGGGGTCGCGTGCATCGTCGGGCGAACCGTCATCGACGAAGTTGCGTTGCAGACGTAGATCGACGAACTCTTTTTGAAAGGTTTGGTGGTCGGGGTCGTATCCGGTATCCAGGTGGGCGATTCGCACCACGGCGGGATCGGATCCGATTTGGGCCCGCGCGGCGGCCAATTGTGAAAACCCATCACCGAGATGCCAAGCAAACTTGCCCGGGCGAGTGGGTAACTCTCGGTTCTGGTCGTCAAAGACACACGCATCGCCATCGGCGGCCAGCCCTGCGTCGTGGCCGGCGATTTGTGGCAACCAGTCCTGGACCAGATCCGGTTCGATCAGGTCGGGAACGGTGTCGCCCGCCAGCCCGATGCCGTCGGCCATCATTTCGCGCGCCGTGTGCGCCAGGTCCCAGGGATTGGCGCCGTCGATCGACTGCTTCGGCCGCGCCAGCATCCAAGCTTTCCCGGCGGATGCGGCGGCCAATTCCGTTCCCGCCGCCGATGTTGAAAACAACCATTCAAAGTCGAACTGGTCACTCGACGGTGCACCGTGTTCGCCGGCCAGAGCGGGCGCGTCGGCGGCGCTGTTGGGCACACGCAATAACAAACCATTCATCGGCGGCATCGGGGGATTCTCCCAAGGTAGATGGCTCTGGCAAGATGATCCGTCATTCCCGATCGATGGGAACGTCGGCGGGTCGATCATCATTCCTCCGGAAGCGAATCGTCCGCCATTTTTTGCCCTTTTTCCTGTTTCTTCTTTCTTGGTTTCGGTTGATCGTCGTCGCTCGGTTGATTTTCGAACCTGCCGAGTTCATTTCGATGGGTCAGCGCGACGTACCACAATTGCATCAGTGGTGGGACCCCCTTGGGAGCACCGGCCAGAATCAATTCGGCCAGTTCCTGATCCACCTGATCGACGAAATCTTTTGTTTGAGTTTCGCCGTCGGAGGGTGTGAAGCGATCGTGGGATTCAGTGAGTTTTTCGATGTGAAGACTGATCGACTGCTTCGGCCGGTCGCTGCACATCACAGCGACCGAGAGATTGATGACCGAACGCGCGAAATGGCCGATGGCTTTGGCATTCCAGATCATCGACTTGCATTCATGCAGCCTGGTCAACGCGTCGAAAAGCTTGGTCGCCAACTCATCCAGGTCCGCATCATCAACCTCGATTTCGCTCTGGTTCACTGGGGCAGTGATACACCGTGCGATTTCTGCGCAGACATCGAGTAAGCGGTCCTGACCACCGGGCGCGAACGAGACGTCGGGCACCAGAGAATCGCATTTTTCGCTGCAGGCGTATGACGTTACCAATGCCGCCAAGTGCGCCGCCATCAACGGCCCGGACGTGACATCGGCGCGGATCGATGTCGCGGTTCGGTGCAAATCAGTCCATAATTCGACCAGTTTGGAATCCTCGGCTGATGAGATTTCCTTCGCGTCGATCGCGATCGCATCCTGATACGCGAGTCGAATCCGGCGGTGCGATTCACATTGCTGCAACCAATTCCGGGCGCACCTGACATCATCGCCGCTGATCATCGCCCTGACGCAGCGTTTGAATCCCGAAACCCGAAATCCTTTGAACGCCCTGTGATTCAGCAGTTCCTCGGCATCGCTGTGGAAGTAACCCAGGTACCACAGCCGGGTCAGCGTGTTCAAGATGCGTTTCAATTCGACGCGTCGCAACCCGCGATCCAGTTCGTGACGCGCCGTGACCATGCGTGATTCGGTGGGCGTCTGGCGTCCGGTTTTAAACGCCAAACTGCCTCGTTCGGCAACGCCGTCGATCCCCCAGCCACAGGATCGTTCGCCCCTGGCCATGCGGCCCCACATCACGCACACGCATTGTGCGAACGAGATGGTGGTCACGTGCTCGCCGCCTTGGAAAACAGACCGTTCCAGTTCGGAAATCTCCGCGACCACATTGCCCAGAACTTCACGGAGTTGAAAATCCGGCGCGGCGGCGTTGGAACGGGGCAACGAGTCGACGATGGTGTTTGCCAAGTTCCGACACAAATCGACCACTTTGCGCCGACCGCCTACCTGGAACGCCGCATGGGGTCTGCCGCGATGCACTTCTTGACACGCCGTTGCCATCGCCGCCAGATGTGCGGCCAGCAACCGTTTGCACCTCAATCCGGACGGCCGCTCCTGGGCGAGTCGCTCGTGCAGCGCCGCACAGAACGACTGGGCGCCGGTGTTCAGCACGTTGATGTCTTCCAACACCGCCTTGCGATACACGCTGCGCACGTCGGCGCTCATTTCGTAGATCCGCAACCAGGACTCGGCGAACGTTTTCGGATCCCGATCGGTTCGAAGCGATTGCACATGCTGGTGCAGATTGGGAAAGGCATACGTCGAGATCGGCCAAATCGCTTCGTTGAAGATATCGTCCTCGCGATAGGTCACCTCCTCGTAACACGCCAAACGATAGGCCGTCAGCAATCGTTCCTGCAGCACATCAAAGTAGGGCACACCATCCCGAGCCGATCGCGCCGCGGGTTGAGGGATTTGTCTGAGTTCGCGTTGAAACCGTTCGTATTCTGGACTGTCGGGGGCGGACCGTTTTTGGCCGTGGCCGGACCGCGTGGTCACGTCGTCAACCGCCGCGACATTTTTAACCTTCGTCGCGCCGTCGGCTTGGACCTCGCCGGATGCGACGTCGTCCGGTTTGATACCGCCGGCTGTGGCAGCGCCGGCTGTGGCAGCGCCGGAGGCGTTCCAGCGCCCCATCGACCAGCGTTCCAATTCGCGAGACAGCTTGGAAGCAACGTGGTAGCCGAGCATGCGATAGGCGGATACCTGATCTTCGGAATAGAATTGATTGACCGTCGGTTCATCGGGGAAGGTTGGAAAACGGTGCCGAATCTGTTGAATCTCGATCGGATCGGAATCCGAAATCGCCATTTGGCAATAGATCAACAATCCCTCGGTTGCATCGGGATACCGCACCCGCATGCACAGATACGGCTGATGCACCAACCGCTGTTCGTCGAATTGCAGCCGACCGAAATCGATGGGGGCTTCGTGATCAAGATCGACGAAACGAATCCCCAGCTCGGCGGAGGTTTTTTCACACATTTTGGCCAGCGTTCCCAGATGATCGCCACCGACGTTGGCCCCGGCGTCGCTGACGACGATCAGTTCGCAGCGACGTTTTAATAAAGCAGAGACGCCGAGGTAGTCGGTGAATCCGCCGTCGGCGACATAAAACGACTTGGCCGATCGTTCACGCTGTTCCTTGGGAGCGTGGGGGCCGATTTCGCGAGGCATGATCAACATCTTTAAAAAGTGTGGCACACCTTTCTCGTGGATCACGCAACTGCCAATGATCCACGCCAAGGCGAACGCCGTGACCGTGCTCGGCCAGTCACCGCGCATCACCCAGAAGATCAAACCGGCAAAGGCCGTGGCGATTCCCGCCGTCAGCAGCCAGACCAGATTGTCCGGGCGAGCGTTCTTGACGTCGGTCTTTTCGGTGCGATAGACCTGCATCCCCAAACCGGTATTGAAAAAATCGACCAACAGCGAAAGGCAGCGATTGGTCGTCATGAACGCCGTCACCGCGGCGCCGGACAAGGTCACCGCGTCGGCCAGCGTGACGGATTTGGCTTCGGAGTTTTTCGACAAGGCGACCTGTTTGGTGCAAATTCGATTGTTGGGATCATCCAAATCACCGCAATACCGGGGACTGAACATGAACGCCCGCGACGAAATCATGTAACCTCCATTGACGGTCGCCGGTTCCAGCGATGCGGCCAACATCAACGGGTAGGGAAGCCCGTCACGTGTCGGATCGAGCTGATGCAATTGGACTTCGCCCAACGCCTCTTCACGACGATGCGAACGCACCAAAAAATTGGCCCCCAACTGCTTTCGATAAAACCGAAACACCGTGGCGACTTGATGGCGGTAGACGCCTCCGATCGCCCCGATGGTCGCCATCAGCAGCCACAACCCGAGCCAGGATCGCCGCGCTTCTTGGTCGTACGGTGGCACGACGTGCGTGCTGGGGATGTCCTTGGAACGCACCGCTCGGGGATACAACGCTTCCAACAACAGCCGGTTGACGTCTACATAAGCAAGACGTTCGCTCCGGGAAGAAGCCGGTTCCGCATCCGGGGCCAGCTCGATCAACTTGATCCGGTGCGCGGCGTTGGCGATCGACTTTCGTTGCTGTTTGGAAAAGTCAAAGTCGCTCGACGCCAGGAACGTCAGAACGTCCTTGTAAATGGGATTCGGCAATCCCGGCGACACTTTCAAGTCCGATCCGGATGTCCCGACACCCGTGAGCAAGGCACGCGTGAACCTGGAGCTTTCCAGGTGTCGATTCCACAGACGGAGCTGATCGCGTTGAGCCACGCGGAGCGATTTTAATTTTGCGAATTCACGCCGCATGGTGTCGACAACGCCGGCCTTTGCCGGAGTATCGTCCGTTGCGGTTGACGGCTGCTCTGATGCGGGTGATTTCGAATCGGACATCGCCAGCTGGTAGGCATGAAACGCTCCCAACAGCCGATGCTCCAACATCCATGGTGACGCGACGTCCTTTTCGTCGTCCGTCGGGTCAGTCACGTCCCGCGGGGCCATCACGTCCGTCGCGTCGGAGAGCAATCCCCAACGCCGCGTCGCCAACGTTTGTTCCCAGCCATCGGGCAACTTTAATTCCTTTGACAGATTGTCCGCGACATTCAGCCGTCCGGGGTCGTCGTCGAAATTACCGATCAGAGACAACACGATCGATCGCAACAAAGACGGCACGCGGTAATCCGGTGTTTCTTCGTACGTTTCAAAGACGTGCTCTAGGGTTTGCCAATCGCTTACGTCACCGACGACCAAATACGGATCACGATGATTGCTGTATTGACTGATGTTCTCCCGCCCCATCCAGTGAATCATCGAAAAGACCAGGAACAGCGTCACGCCGACGGCAATGAAACGCTGTAGATGGCGCTGCCAAGTCTTGGCGTCTTCACGCTCGGATCGAAACAATCGGTCGCTGCCGAAGAACACCAGAACTTGAAGCGTCCCTGCGATCACGGCCAGCCACTGCGCGTAGTGATTCAAGTACAGCGAACTGCCGGCAGCCGATTGAACGTTGGTCGTCCCGTTGCCTAAAAAGATTGCGATGGACGTCAAAAACGCCAGCACCAATGCGACGAAGGACCAGGCGCGGACCGTGACATGTTTCTGCTGCAATTTCCACGTGTTTTCGCCGATCACCCAACGAAACGCCGACCATCCAATTTCCAAGATCACAAAGACCGCGAGAACGATGATCGCGGGAATCAAGGCGATCAAGAATTCGTTGCCGGCACGAATCCCCAAAACCTCGAAATACATCGCCCGAAAATTCGGGTCGTCGAACGATCGCCAGAACAAGGCTGCCAGCGTCGCCAGGATGCCGCAGATGCCGATATAGAACGTGGCGCTAAAGAAACACGACCACAGATAGGCCGGTAAAACTTCCATCGGACGGCTGAGATAGCCGCCCACCGCAGCCAACCGCCTTGGATCGACTTCTCCCGTCCCCGGTTTGCGGCCCAAGTGCCACCGTTTGAACTGGTTCTCGTCGTCGCGGTCGTCGTCGTGAAATCCCTTGGCCCGGCCCCCTCCGGGCGGGCCTGACGCATCGCCGCGTCCCTTGCCGCCCTTCTCTTGACCGGCTTGCGACTCGGCCTGGGCGATCAAGTGTCCGGCGATGTAGCCGCCACCGGAAACACTGGCCAAATAATCCACGTAGCGCAACAAGCCACGATGCGAGAGCCCTTGCAAAAAACCATCGTTG
The DNA here is from genome assembly GCF_025060895.1 of Stieleria sedimenti. Taxonomy (GTDB): domain Bacteria; phylum Planctomycetota; class Planctomycetia; order Pirellulales; family Pirellulaceae; genus Stieleria; species Stieleria sedimenti. The sequence continues at coordinate 57,162 of NZ_JANZKV010000059.1, forward strand.
TACAAAGCCGATCGGATGCCGCCGCCCGATAACGCCAGCCCGATCAGGTTCTTGGGACGCTCGGCGACGTCCTTGGGAGGCGTGGTGTGGAACGCTTTCTCACGGCGTTGGTGAATCGATTGCCACTCGTCCTGTTTCCAGTCAGATCTATCGTTCGTCATACCAGCCCCCGATCGACATGCGCGCCGAAACACCCTCTGTAATGGGGCATGCTATCACCCCACGCAACCAAATGCAAGCAATTCGGTTTCCCGCATCGGGATCGAAGTGCCATTGATCGCGTTGCCTGGTCTGCTTATCGCGTTGCTCGGCTTGCTTAACGCGTTGCTCGGCTTGCTGTGTCCGGATCATTGCGGTCGGTACGCCACGTGGGGTGATGAAAGTGAATGACAAAGTCGCCGTTGTAGGACGCGACGGCTTCGCCGAATTCGATCCTCCCGATCCGTTGCCAGTTGTCGAATCGCCAACGTTGCCGCAACAACCCGCGACGTTCACCTTGGTCGGTGACGTCGATGTTGAAGACCAGTTTTCGGCCGGTCGAGGCGCGGCTGCCGCGGTCATAGAGTTGCCCCAAAATCTCGTCGCGGAAATCCAACGCGTCACCTGCGAGTCGGGGCTGTTCGTCGCCGACCGTCAATCGCATGAAGGCCGGTGTGCGTGTCGGTTCGTCATTTGGCTTTCCCAATTCGGCGACCGTGTGCAGCTGTCGGATCGCCGGTTCGACGTTGACGAATTTGAACAGCAGCCCGGTGATCAGCAGGATCGGCGTTCCCCAGCCGCGTCGCCATGGCGTGACGTCGGGTGCGTTGCGCAGTTCGGCGTCGTTGATGGACGGCGTTCGCTGGCCGCCGATATCCTCTTGCGTGATGAAGTCGGCGGTGCGGAGCTTTTCGCGGTGGTGGACGTCGGTGGTCGGGTAGAGTTTGCCCACCATGGACAAGGATCGGATGCGACCACGCCGCGTTTCGCTGCAGCAGGTCGAATAGCGGGCGATGATCAACGCTTCGCTGCCTTGCCGGAAATACCCGCTGAATTCATTTTCCGCGTCGATGATCCAGCGGCCCAACAGGCAGACACCGTTGGGGTGCAGCAGTCGTCGGAACCCGCGGCGATCTGGTCCCCACCGTAGGTCCGCGTTCGAATCGACCGTGCGTTCGGCGGCCGCTTTGAATTGCCAGGGGAAGCCCTTCGACAGGATCCCACGCAGGACACGCCCCAGCGTGACTCCATAACACGGCAGGGGTGGCTCTCCTTCGTCACCCCATGTCAGGTAGTAAGCGTTGTGGAACAGCGCCGCTTTGACATCGCCATAGCGGGAGCCGGCGTACGTCTGGTCGTCGACATCGATGCCCTGCGGTCCGAGATGGTCGCTGTCAAATTTCATGACCTACAAGTACCTGCGGCGGATTTGACGACGGTAGTACCAGCGGGCAAATAGCCAGTGAGTCAACAACAAGAACAACAGCAACGCGATGACGATCAACGTCAGCTTGACGATGCTCGCCGTCGAAAGCCGCAACGGCGGCGGTTGAGCACGCTGCGGATTGGCCGGCAACAGATAGGGTGCGTTAGAAAGGAATGCTTCGGAGCCGTTGTCGCGACCGTCATTGGTCGTTTGTCGCGGCCAGCGATAACGATCGTCTTGATACGAAAGTTCATACAGCAGCGTGTCGCCGTGTTGGGCGAGGATCGCCGCCACGTCATCGGTCAACAGGCGGCCGTTGGGAAATCCGACTCGGTAGTTTGTCGAATAACACATCACGTCGGGAACAAAGTCCCAGCGACGGTAGGCGAACAGCGATCCGAAGTTCAGTCGCAACAGAATATCCCGCATCAAACTAGGATGCGCGTGTTCCTCGGTGATCGCCGCGACGTGTTGACTGGGGTGCAGGGTGTTGAGCAATTCGAATCTCGGATTCTGTGTCCGCAGGGATCGACCGACGTGATCGATCGGGCCGCCGGAACCCTTGTGAGACGTCGCCCAAATCAAAAAATCCGTGCGATCGTTCGGGAACACACTGATCGGCACACGGACCTGCATGGCGACGATGTTGGTGTCGAAAAATGCGGGAAAGATAAACGGGTCGTCGTGGACGCCCGACATCCCATTGAGGTCGATGTCTAGCCCTTGCGGCAATGCGAAACGCGGATAACCCGTCTGCAACTTGCCATCGTCGGTGAGCCGAAACTCGATCACGATGTCTTCTTTGATCTCGTCGGGGTGCGAGATCTTGCCACCGTAGCGTGCGAACGCTTCGACGAGCGACAGCTTGTCGGCGGCATGCGAATGCTCGGCCACATCCTCCGCATCGGCCGGTGCTGTCGTTGCGTTTCCGGATGCGGTGACGGCTTCTGCGGGAATCGGAAATTCGACCGAACTGTTGTAATCGATGTTGATTTTGTACGTGTACGGTTCCAGCTTCAGCGTCGTCGAATCGGTCAGTTCACGGCGAACACAGAGGATGATCACCAGCGCGTCGATTTGCTCACGCTCTTGGCCGCTAAGTTCGTCGCGGACGACATCGTCCAGCGGTGCGTGAAGCGGCAATTTGGCAACCCGCTCAAACGGAAACGCCGGCGTGCCGTCCTGCTTGACAGGAAATACGAACAAATCCGTCAATGCCCGCTCCTGTCGCTGGCGATTGAGCACATCGATCGGATCGGCGTGGTCCGACGCGGCGGCGGCAAGCGGCAGCAGGACCAGGAGCAAGCCGCAAATCGATCGGGACTTGATCATGCCGGTTCTCCGTCGCTGGGCGGTAATGGAACGTTCCAAAACCAATCACTGGTAAACAGCGACGATCCGACGTGTTCACCGAGTTTGCGATAGCTTTCCCATTGGGCTTCATCGAATGATTGATCACCGGTCGATTCGTGTGGAAAGTCCGGGTGGGTTCGATGGTAGTTGCGGACGTCGTCGGGTTCGTCTCCGGTCAGGCTGGCTTTGACATACAGCAGCAACGAGCGGTTGCTCTGGGGCGCATTCGAGTAATGAATCCAGCACAACGCCGCGTGTGCTTTGGAAGACCCCGACGGGTTTCCGCTGCCGTCGGCGGCAGGGTGAAGCTCGTCAACGGTGCCCAGGTGATCCCGTGTCGCTTGTGAAATCACGCCGTCGGACACCAAGGCGTCCAGCTCGGACCGGGGCCACGATTCGATCCGTGCCCCGAAGTCGATTCGCGCCTTGCGGACCAACTCCGCGAAGTCTTCGAATTCGTAGTTCGGGTCGGCACCGCCGTCGCACAGAATGATGCGTGGGACCCGGCGGCGAATCAGTTCGTACGCGGCCAGATTTTCGAAATAGCCTCCATCGGAAATATGCCAGAAGCGTTCCCAGGGGCCGGGATAACGGGCGATCCACTCGGAGATCAGCAGCGATTGCGTCCCAAAGTAGCGCGGGATCAGGTACAGGAAACGGCGGATCGGCGACAGGACCGGCCAACCGATCCGATCGGCCGCAGAGATCCCGCTGTCCCACCAGTGTCCGGTTCGCATATTCAGCAACCCCATCAGCAGCGCCGTGCCGAGATGGGTGGTGCGGCCGCGACCCGGATCGATTGCCGCTCCCGAAATCCCGATCCATTGCCTCAGCGACAACATCTCCGCACGGTCGGCGGCGCGGTCCATCTGGTCGACCAGGGGGTGCACGCGACCGGGGTGTAGGCCGATCGGATCCAGGCCGGTGGGGACCTTGCGCGCGCCCGATCGACCGGCATGCGAGGCATCCGTCCAGGCGCTGTGCCAGTGTTCGCCGACCGAAACGCCCAGGGAGCTGACCGCCATGTTCAACCCCTGGCGGTCACGTTTCCGCAGACGCGAACCGAAGTCGACGGTCTGGTTGATGGTGACGTTGATCAAGTGCAACGGCCCGCCGGCTTCATGGGGACGGTAGTCGCGAATCGAAGCCACATCGTCCCCCGCGATGACTTCGGTCACGTTGATCCCGTCGGGGCGATGCCGCGCAGGGTTGGACGCACCCAAGTAGGCGCGTGCCAACCGCGCCGAATAGGTTTGCGACAGCGATGATCGGTTGACGAACGTCAGCGTGCTGGGGAACGCCAACAGAATCGTCAACGCAAGCGTGCCGACCGTCACGGCGACTGCCGTCAAAAACCATTCCTTATCGCCACCCTGAAACAGGGCGTGGGACGCGAACGAGTAGGCGACCAAGGGCAGCGTGAACAGGATCACCGCCAATAATCCCGCCGTCATATCACGCAATAAAATCCGTTTAAGCGTCGATGGGGGACCGCCGGCGCCTTGCTCGCGAAAAAAGCCGGCCAGCCATCGCATCAGGGGAATGATCGCCATGATCGCCGCCCCGAGCGACGCGAACGCTTCGGCATACGTGAAGTTGGCTTGCAGTTTCCATTCTTGTAAACCGTGTCCCAACGTATCGATCAACGCGAACACCAACGCCGCCCCGGCCAAAGCCAACGCAAGCCCGAGGTCATACGTCAAATAGTTCCGTGTGCGCAGTCGTTGCGTTTCGACACCGCCGGATCCCGTCGCCGCTTCGCGCTTGTGTCCACGCCGCCACGCCAATTCAACTTGCACCAGCGATGAAAGCATCGCCAGCCCCAGCAGCAACGGCTCGAATCGAAGGCCATTGGTGACGCCGATCCACAACAATACGCCCGCGACCGCAAACAGGATCACCAACGGGATCGCCTTGAACGCTTCGTGCTCGTCTTGTGAGACGATCCAATAGCCGATGATCCGCGGCAAGACGAGAAACAACAGCAACAGTTCCACCAGGATGAACCAGGGGCTGAACCACGGTCCGACCAGCGATTGCAGCAGATGGCCGATCGGCATTTCGCCCAAATCCAGCAAGCCGGTCACACCCCAGAATTGATCCAGCCCGCCGTAACGAATCAGATTGGCGAGACCAAAAAGCGTCACGATGGCCAGGCCGACGACCAGATGCAGGCTGAGTAGGTTGCGCACGAACACGGCAAAATTGAGTCGCACCGCGCCAGGACCATTGGGGGCGATGTAGTTGCCGTGGCTTCGTAACCATTCGATCGCGGGCGATTGAGATGAACTGAGTGTCTGTTCGACCAGATCCGTGGGCGGAGCCGATTGCAACCCTCCCGTGCTGCGGACGTTTTCCGGACGCAAGCGATCGAAGCATCGGCCGAGAAACGAACCGATGTAGCCACCGCCGGAGACGGTCGACATCAAATCGACACGGCGCAACAAACGCTTGCGGGCCATGCTCTGCAGAACCCCCAACGCGTGCGTGGCGCTGCGGATGCCACCGCCGGAGAGCGCCAACCCGGTCACATCGCTACTCCATTGTCCCTGTTCTCCCAAGGGCGGTGCAAAGCCGCTCGCCCGATCGGCCGCCCGCGCTTCCGATGACGCTTCCGCAGCCGACTCTTCTGCGGTCGGCTCCTCTGCCGCGGCAACGAACTCCGTTCGCTCACGACGCTGCCTGATCACTTCGGCCTCTTTCTCACGCAACCGGTGCGGGTAGTCCTCGCTGTCTGGTTTCCGCAAACACTCCGCGTCTTCCAAGATCACGTCGGCAGCTTTTTCGCTCGCCATGTAGATATTGGCAACGATGAAGTAGCCGGGAATTTTGGGAAAGATCGACGCATCCACGACGCGCAGGTTGGCCACACCGCGGACGCGAAAACGGCTATCCAGAACTGCGCCCTCGTCACCGTCGGGCCCCATCCGGCAGGTCCCACACGCGTGGTGACCCCAGGCGTCACGCCGAATCCAATCATTCACCGTCGCGTCGCTGTCGAACTGCCGGCCGGGGTGGATTTCCTGGTCGACCACGGACCGCGCCGATCGCAAGATCTTGCGTACGAATTTGACGCCGTGAACCATCGCTCGGACGTCGGGGTCCGAGTCGCTGGGATGCACGCGGGGATCCAATCCGGTGCCGAAATAATTAAAATTGACCTCGGGCGTGTCCAGCGGATCGATGCTCCGCAGTCGCACGACGCCTTCGCGATTGCGGGTGTGCGATTTCAGAATCACCCAGGTGAATCGATTGTGATCCGTGATCCGCGAGTAACCGGTTTGATAGCCGCGGAACTCCGACGGAATCCCAAAAATGAACAAGTCCGGTTGGGCGAGATCGGGACGCGAGCGTTTGAAAATCCCCAGCACGGCACCGTTGCTGGTGTACAGCCCCGTGCCCTCTTCGCGCCACTGTCGCAGATGACGATCGGGGGCGTCGGGGTCGTCGGGCACCTGAAACGTCGCTCCATCGAGTAAGCTGAAATCCTTTTTCATCTGGCTGACGATCGAGACCTCGTAGCGGTCTTGCAGATTCTTGCCGACACCCGACGACGCGACCGTGCACGGAACCGATTGCTCGTCCTGGTCCGGGCGGCGAGGATCGCGAATGTTTTGCAGCGTCTCGGGATCGCCGATTCCCGACAGCATCAGCAATTGCGGCGTGTTGAACGCTCCGCCACAGAGAATCACTTCGCCGCCTTTGCGGACCCGGACGGAAGCCGGTTGACCGGGTTGTTGATTCGGGTCGACGTGGGCGCGATACAACCGCTCCCCGCGCAGCAGTTCAACGCCGACGGCGCTCGGCGGGTCACCTTCCAAGATCACTTTGGTGACCAGGCAATCCGTCCAGATCGTCAGTTTGTCACCGTGCAGGGCGACCGTCTCGAGCAACAATTCACGTGGGCTGCTGCGACGCCCCAGCATGGCGTAGGGCGTGCCGCGGTTCTGGTGAATGGTGGTGTCGCCCCCATACACCGACGTCGGAATCAACACCACGCCTTCGGGGCTGTTGGATTGCGTTTCCCAGTGATTCGGGTCCAACGATTGCCCAACGCGACCTTTCAGCAACGTTCGGGTCCAAGACCAGGCACTGTCCAGACCCTCCCGTTTGGAGACCCAGAGTGCCGCCTTGAGCATTTTGACGAGTTGCCGGTCCCGCAAACCGATCGACAAATCAGTGAAACTGGTGTGCAACCAGCCCCGAAAACCATGCCGTCCGCCGGTTGCATCGGGACGACGACCGGCGAGAAACAGCAAGCTGTTGAAAACATAACGCCACAGGTGACGCCGCTTCCGCCGGCGACTGCGATCGGGGGGACGTTGGTGATCGTTGTGTTCCAGCTTGCGAAAGTACGCGCGCATCTGGCGACCATTCCAGGTCGGGTCTTGCAGAAACTCCGCCAGATCATCCCAGTCCGATTCGGGGCCGGCGATGGTGATCATCGCGTTGTGAATCGTGCAGCCGCCGATGCCCGCGGCGCGCGGATAAAAGATCCCTTCGTGGGTCTCGTTCTCGCCCGCGTTGGCATCCGGTGTGTGCCATTTGGGGTCTTGGCGGATTTGATCGGGAAGCTGACCGGTACCGCTGCGTTGGTAGTGGTCGACGAAGAACCGCCACGACAAATCTGGATGTTCGGTCGAGGCACCGTGCAGCAACGGCACCCGCGAGACTTCGTTTCCCCCGTCGCGTGGACCACGCTCGGTCTGGTTGGCCCCGGCTTCGATCACCAACACCTTTTTGCCCGCCCTGGCGAGCCGGGATGCCAGCGGCGCACCGCCGGCGCCGGAACCGACGATGATGTAATCAAAGTCGTCGGGTGAGTTGTTCGCCTGTTCGTCGCTCATGGTGGTCACAGTGTCTTAAGGAGCTCAATCAGCGCGTTCTTGTCGTCGTCGGTCATCGAATCGAACCAGGGGAAATAATGTCCCTTGTCCATGACGAAGTCGGGACATTTGTTGACGGACATCAGCGCCGGCGCGATCTTGTCCTTCATCACCCGCTCGGCTGCTTCCTTGCCCAGTTGCCGTGACTCGATCTCGGCAAGCCCGGCGATCAGCGTCGCGACACTCTTCTTTTGTGTCGCCAAGTCCGCTTCGGGATTAAAGTTGGCCAGCAGGTTCACCGGTGTTCCCTTGGGAATCGGTCCGATGTTGACATCGCCGAGTCTGCCGGCTTTGAAGTACACCAGCCCGCTGACGACCAGAGCGGCGATGACTAGCCCGTAGCCGCACCAACGCGCCACTCGGCGTGACAGGTTCAATCGCAGCACGACCGCGACGACCAGTAGCGTCAGCACCGGCAGCAGCCAGGGATTCACGTTCCGCAGCGGGGCCGCCCATTGGACGCCGCTGTTGGATCTCGCCCACCACAGTGCGGCGGCCAAGACGATGGCCAGGAAAACGATCACGTAGGCGACCAGCCGTTTCGAATCGGTGCTGCTGACCAACAGAATGATCAACGCTCCGATGAAAAAAATCACACCCGGCAACCAGAGCGGCTGAACCGATCGGAGCCACATCAGGTGTTCAGATTGATGCAGTGTTTCGACCAATGGCAATCGATAGACAAACCCGGGCACGCGTTTCGCATCGACTCGCAGATAAGATTCCTCCGTCGTTCGCCAGATCAATCCGTGATCACGCCGCAGACGTTCCGGCGTGGCTTCGTTGTAGCTGCTGCTTTGAAGACGCTTTTCCGGCCACAGCAGTTTGCGGATCGCGTCGTCAAACGCGGCCAACCGACCGTCGACAGACGGGTCATTGTTGTACAGCCCCAGGCTGTTGTTATGCAGCAGCGGCGCCGTGGCCCAAATCGACATCAAGCTCGGGACGCGATAGTAACCCGGGCCGCCACCCCCATCACGCTTGCCCGTGACCGGATTGATGTGCCGGGGCGTGAAGGACTGCATCGCGCCTTCTTCACCGGCATAGGGATTGAAGTATTCGATCTCGCCGGGTGATGGGAGTTGTCGATAGCTCTCCGAGGCAAAATCTTCCCACATGTGGCCGGTCATGCCATTGGTCGCCATCGCCCGCGAGGCGTTGGTTTTGACCAGGTTGACGGGAATGCGATAGTCGGTCGAAAGATAGTTCTCGGTCCAGAACGACGGTTGTTCAACAACCGCGTCGGCCCAAGCTTGATAGCTCGGATCTTCCAGCCACTGTGCCGGGTCGTGTTCCCAAAACTCGCCGTTGCGTTCTGATGCGTTGCGAACGGCCAAACGTTTGGCAATCAAGGCTTCGAAATCAGCGTCGCTTGGGAAATTCTCGACAATCGCTTCGGTGCTTTCCGGTTGGATGCTGGAATGGCAAACGATGCAGTTGCGGGCAAAGGCTTTCCTGCCCCGGGCAAGTTGGCTGACGTCGACGCGTTTGGCCCGCTCGGTCGCCAACAGCGATTCAACGTCACGTTTTTCGCGTTCGGCTTGGCGTTTCCATCGCGTCTGTTCCTCGTCGCTGATCGGCTGCCGACGCGCTTCGCCATCGGGGGTGGACAGCAACGGCATGGTCGGTGTGATCTTTAAAAAGTAGTCACGCAATCCCGGAACCCGCTGTTCGGTGGCGTTCCAATAGACCGAGTATTCCTCGCAATCGGCCAGTCGAAACGGCCGTTGCGGACCGAACCCGATGACGACTTGATGCAACTGGTTCCATTGTTCCCAGTAGCTGCCGATGTTCAGGTAGACGCGGGCCAACGCCCCCCAGGTGCCGATCGAATCGGATCCGTCCAGCAGGATCCTTGGCACGTGACGTGGGTTGTCATTGGAATGCACGACCTGGTCGACCAGGCCAAGATCCTGAGCCCGTTCGACCCACTTCTCTGGAACCACATCCTCGCCATTGCCGGGAAGATTCGGGTTGGGGTGCTTCCACAACGATGGCAGCCGTGAACTCTCTTTGGAGAGACGTTCGCGCGGATTGTGAAGCGACAAAATCGCGCGTTGGGGAAGCCCGAACACGGCGTTCATCGTGTTGGGATTGTTGATGTTGTCCGATGCGATCAGCGACGTATCGATCGTGCCACGCGGTTGGCTTTCCAGTAGATGGTAGACAAACTGGTCGGACGTCAGCTGGCCGCCGACGGTGGCCCGCATACTCAGGTATTGCGCCCCGATGTTGCCCGACAGGTTCGTCCAGCGCGGGTTCGTCACGTCGCGCGGGGGCTTGAGCGGGTGGAAGGACGCGTGACAGAACGCGCAGCTCATCCCCACACGGAACGGCCGGACAAGATTCGGGTCGGTGTAATAGGATTTGTCGGTGTAAAACAGATCCGCATCCCAGTTGGCCTGGGCGTCGGCGTCGAAGTACGGATTGGGAAACAACCGCAGACCGATCACGCCGCTGGACAAACCATACAGATCCGGCGGTGGAATGATTTCGTCGATCGACCGCTGCGAGCGTTCGGATGATTCGTCCCGGCGATCCTCGTCTGCGTTGTACCGGTCGCGGTCGGCGTACCCAGGCTGATCGTCCCTGCCGTAGGCAGCGTCTTGGTCGGAAAGGTAGCTCGACGGATAGCGATAGCCTTCGTCTTTGAACGCGTCCGGGGCACCGGTATAGAGCGGCGGCCCGTCGTAGTCGCCCGATGGCCCGCGTCGCTGCAAACCGACTTGCGATTTGTGCCTGCCCGCCGCGATCGCGGCAAAGGTCTGTCGCACGTAGACCTCGCGCCAACGACGGACGCGGTCGTCGGACGGTGAGTCCAGCCAGAGATCGAATTCTTCGTTGCGGGCCGCTCGCGCCTGCTCCATGCCGGGCTCGTTGATCATGCCCGTTTCGGCGAACCGCTGCGCCCGCCGCCGCGAATCGACCAGTTTCAACAGATCGATGAAGCCGAGGCTGTCGGTGCAGAGCCAATCCCAAAACCCTTCATTCCCGGCGCACCAGGCCATCCAGGTGTTGCGCCCGATCCTCTCGCTGACATTCAGGTCGGCCGGTTCGACCGTCACCGCCGCCCGCACCACCGATCCATCCTCGTCGCGCAACAGGTCCAACAGTGGATCGGGAATCGCATGCGGCGGAGAATCATCGTCCGTAGACGTTTTTCCCCCTGCTGTGGTTTCATCCGCCGTGTCGGATGCTTCCTCCGGCTTCACCGCGGGGCGGCTGATCGCGTCCATCCCGGCGAAGAAGTCGGGGACGTGCGGCGAATCATCGTCGTCGTAGGGATCCGAATCGCGATACGTGAAATAGCCCGCCGCGGAATCGTTGGAAACGTTTTCCGCGAGCGCTCGCTTTTTAGCGTCATCGGTTTGCGTTTGCTTTACGGGCGTGCACGCGGTGCATAGGCACAAGGCGACCAGAGCGATCGTGGCGAAGGCGCAGGATGATTTCATGGTGTCGTGTCATGAGCACAGTGAGAAGAGATCACTGATGTCAGTGTGACAATCGACCACGGCGATTCTACAGACGACCCCCGGAAGCAAACGGGAAGACAGTCGATCCAGTTGGATGTCGATCGTTACTGGATGTCGGAATCGCTGGGAGGCAATTGATAATCCTGGGATTCGTCGACGCTGATCACGCCGGGAACCTTCCGCAATGCGGGTTCTCGTTTCGGATCGATTCGGCCCGTGATTTGGCCGAGCACTTCGAGCGACTCCCCGACCACCATCCCCGCCGCTTTGCACTGCGCCGCGACTTGTCGGATCTTGGCGACATGTTCATCGTCCAAGGTGACGATCACCGTTTTCATTTTCGACATCGTTTGCTCCGGATTGGACGATCGCGTGTGCGATCGTGACGGAGATCGTATTCTAGTGCTCCAACCACCTTTCATGTTGGGGTTGCGTTTGTCGAGCGGAAAAGGGGTCAGGTACCAAAAACCAAATGGCCCGTAGGGTGCTTCGCATTTTTGGTACCTGACCCCTTTTCCGGACGCTTCCACTCGCTGCAGGGCAGCGAGACTGGGCGGCTAAAGCCCAATACCGCTAAGTTAAGCGTCGTTTCTTCAGATGAGGGCCCGTAGGCTCGCGCCAAACGGCTGATATTCGTTTGACA
>NZ_JANZKV010000006.1 GCF_025060895.1 Stieleria sedimenti
TCGTTTGACCCAACGGAGGAGCCGTATGAGGTAGTTCTTCATGTACGGATCTGTGCGGGGGGCGGCTGGCAACAGCCGTCCCTACCGCGACAACGATGGGGGCAGAACGATGGGGGCAGAACGATGGGGGGCAGAACGATGGGGGGCAAAACGATGGGAAGGCAGAATGATGGGAAGGCAAAACGATGGGAAGGCAGAATGATGGGAAGGCAGAATGATGGGAAGGCAGAATGATGGGAAGGCAGAATGATGGGGGACGGGAGGATCGGGGAGGCATCCGTGGGGCTGCTTTGCCATCTGTGGATTTTCCTTCTTTCTGACGAGCGGCCGTCGGTTGAGTCATCGGTGCCAATCGTTGCCCGCCGTGGTGAGACGGCGGTACACTGGGCGCGGCAAACTTCGATTCACAACGGGAGAAACAGATGGTCAAGATGACTTTGCGATGGATGATGTTGGTGACGATCATCGTCGGTTTACGCGATCAAAGCAACGCGGAACAGCAACCGCCCGCCGAACCCTATGTGTTCGGCTACACCGATCAGCTCAGCTACGTTCCCGGCGACTCCGTTGCCTTTCACCTTTCGTCCAGCCGGCCCACAGTGGATTTGACGATCTCCCGTGCCGGTGCCCAGAGCGAACAGGTCTATCGTGAAGTCGGTGTTGTCTGTGCGGCCCACCCCATTCCCGATCGAGCCTCATCCGATGGTTGCAACTGGCCGGTTGCCTGGACGTTGACGATTCCCAGCGATTGGAAAAGCGGCTACTACGAGGTCGCGATGAAGGCGGGCGGGGACAGTGACGCACAGGGATCGTTGTTTTTTGTCGTTCGCCCCGGTGATTCGCATCCGAGATCAAAAATCTTGTTGCAACTGTCAACCAACACCTACAACGCGTACACGAATTGGGGCGGCCATAGCCTGTACAGCTACCATGACCGTGACGGTTTGCAAGGTCACCAGGTATCGTTCGATCGGCCGATCAGTTCTCAGTTCGGCAAATGGGAGTTGCCTTTCGTACGCTGGGCCGAAGCAAACGGCTACGCGATCGATTACGCGGTCAACAGCGACTTGGAGTTTCACCCCGAGATCCTTCAGCATTACCGGCTGGTGCTGAGCATCGGGCACGACGAATACTGGTCCTCACCGATGCGCGATCATCTGGAACGTTTCATCCGCGACGGCGGAAACGTCGCGTTCTTCAGTGGGAATACCTGTTGTTGGCAAGTGCGCAGCGGAAACAACGGTCGAACGTTGACCTCGTGGAAACAGACGCCGAACATGGACCCGTTGTATCGCACGGGCGATCACCGTTTGCTGAGCACCGCATGGAGTCATCATCTGGTGGGACGACCCGAGAACGAGTTGACCGGCGTCGGTTTTTTGTGGGGCGGCTACCACCGCAGCCACGGCCAGTTCATGGACGGCTCCGGCGCGTTTACCGTCCACCAACCCGATCATTGGCTATTCAAGGGCACGGGATTGAAGCAGGGCGACACATTCGGTGGCAAGGACAGCATCGTCGGCTACGAGTGTGACGGATGCGAAATGAAGTGGATCGACGGAGTTCCCGTTCCCACACACAGCGACGGAACGCCCAAGTCGTTCCAAATCCTGGGGACTTGCGAAGCCCGATGGGCACCGGGCGACAGTTATTGGTACGACCGATTTCCGACCGACCGGGTGGGGGCAGCTGTCTTGGGAGCGTACACGTCCGCGGCTGGCGGTACGGTGGTGACGACCGGCACGACCGATTGGGCCCACGGACTGCGCGGCGGTGACGCCGCGGTGATTCAAATCACGAAGAACATTTTGGATCGGTTGTCGCGGTAGGCACGTGCCACGTGATTCCAGCGGGACGCGTAAGCGAGCGGCGCGTGGTGGATTGAAGTGGGATAGGCTTCCAGCCTGTCGATGCTGAAATGACATGCTGGAATCCTATCCCACTTCAAGAGATTCGATACGTCTATTCCGCTCGTTGCTTACCAGGCAACACGCGCCACTGGCTAACGCCACGTGCTGAGAGATCGGTTTACGTGATCAACAGCGAATCGACGCACAGGACGTGCTTTTCATCGTTGGGATCCACGAGCACTCGGACCGGCGCGTTTTGATCGGCGAGCGATCTCGCTCGCTCGATCCCTGAATAAACGTTGGCCGTCGTCCGACGCGTCTGCCCGCCGACGTCGTAGCTGAGATGCAACACGTAGCGACGTCGGCTATTGATCTCCGTGTTGGTCCGCTCGACACGTTCAATCCTGCCCGTTTCGATGGTGCCTCGACGAAGCAGTCGGTATTTCCGTTTACCGTGCCGAATCGAAAAAAACAGCATCAAACCGCCGGCAAGCAAAAACGTGGCGGCGAACGGAACGGCGAAGAGTCGGTCGTTCCCTTGCAGCACCAAAAAACAGATCACCGGGACGACAACGCCGGCGACAGTAAAGACGACGCCCATGGCAATCAGCATTTTCACATCTGGAATCACCTGGCGTCGCATCCCGGCGGGAATGTCGAGCCGCGGGACCGGTTGGGCAAGAAACCGTTGGACTTCATCGCTGGACAGTGCGATTCGATCGAGTTCCTTGCGAAGAATGCGCCCGGCGATTCCACTCATGTTTTCGGCGGCCGCATAGGCATCTTTCACCTGGGCTTCACGATTGATTTCCGGGTGCCGGTCGAGTTCCTGTTCGCCCGCTTGCAACAACTTAAAGATCTCGGCCGAAGCGTTGACAAACTCATCCAATTCTTCGCTCTTGCAAACGTGCCCTTGCTTGAAGACGGCGATGCGATTCCGGTTGCCCCGTGCGCTCCAGCCCGCGTGTCGGGAAAAGTACTTGCGTAGCTCCGGTGTGAACAGGATGCGGACCGCCTTCTCATTCCAAGCATGGAGCAGGTAGTCGGCCGAAAAGTTTGGCGAGTCGTCGAAGTTGACATCGTTCATCGCCCCGATGGCCGAAAAGACCATCCCGACGATCCCCTTGCGATGCGGGAACAGCACGAACTGGGGGACATTGATGTCGTCGTCCAGTACGGTCACCGTTTGCCGGACACGCTTTGACGACTGGGAATCGGAGCTGGAAGTTCGATAGCTGATCTCCGCGACAATGAATTTCACGCCATCCTGTTCACGAGGCTCCTGATGCTTGACAGCGACGTTCTCACAAAACAGTTCTGAAAGCGATTCGGCTAGCGATTCGGTGTGTCGACTCATTGGGGCTCTGGAGGGCTGGGAAACGTAAGAAGCGACTGCGGGATCTGTTCGGGCCACGGGCCGGCGATTCTAACGTTTCTGATCCGCGCAGATGTCTGTTGGCGGTTGTGGAAGAAACCGAACACCATGTCACCAAGTCGCGTTTGAGGTTGTTGGTCAAAGACCGATTCACCGTTTAGCCAAATTTCGAGTTGAGTTCCCAGGCGTGTCAGTTCCACGCGGTTCCACTGCGACGTCTTCAACGGCAAGGGCTTGGGGTCGACACCGGGCAAGGGGACTTCGAATCCTTTGGGAATCGTCCACGCCGTGTTGGGCGCGGCCATCAAATGCAGATGCAAACCCGTCGGACGCATCACGTAAGCAATTCGGCCGATCGAGGGGTGAGCCTCGGTTTTTCCTGCTTCGTAGAAAAACTCATAGGAGATCGTTTCGCCGTCGCCGAGTGGGCGTTCATAGCGGATGCTGTTCTGGCCATTGAAGCTTTGTGGCAGGACCTTACCGCTGATCAATTCTCCGTTCTTGACCGTCCAGGCCAGGTTCTTGATCTGGTCGGGCTTGGGCCCCGATCGATAGCGTTGGGGAGCGTTTTCGTTTTTGTCGTGTTGATCGAGATTCACGTCGCCCGTGGGAAGTTTTGCATTCAAGTACTGTCCCGACCAACCGCGCAGCGAGTCGTCGGGGATCAAGTCGACGTGGCGAGCAATGGTCGGTTGTCCGGTGATCTTGATGTTTTGCACGGACGTGCGTTTGTCACCGGCAAGCATGATCGCGAGCCAAGGGGAGTGATTTTTTCGCGGTTCACGGTAGATCAATCGATCGTTGACGCGATAGCTGAGCGATTCGTCATCCAACGTTACGCTGCAACGATTGAATTCGTTTTGCTTGGTGACGTCGGAATAGAATCGCGCCCAGTCGTTCCCTTGTGATTTCACGTAGACACTTTTGTTATGTGCCAACGCGGCAAACTGCAGCCCGTCGAACACGAGTTCCGATTCTCGCCAACCGCCGTCCAACGTTTCGACTTCAACCGTAAAATTGCCTTGCAGCGGATAGCGGAACCACAAGTAGTCGGTGCCAAACCCACAAACATGATGGATGCGACTATCGCCATCGGTTACCCAGACTGCCGGCGTTTTTCCTTCCGAAAAATCTTTGGCGTCGGCGTGCGTCGCGCGGATCCAGTGCGACAGATCATCGGCCGAACGCAAGGAGGACGTTTCCGCCCAACCTCGCGTGTGTTCGTAACGTGAAACCCATGGCATCAAATATCCGCGTGATTGGGTGTGCGTATGGCCGATCAGGGCCTTCGTCACCTTTTGGGAGAACTCATCGTGTGCCGGGTCGGCTGCCAGGATCGACGCGAGTTGCAGTTCCGCCAGCGGTGCCTGCGATGCCGGTTTTCCATCGCCCGGTTGAATCGAATCCAGATACTCCGTGACATCGGAAAGGAGATTAGGTTTGACGGGTTGCTTTATCGCAGCCAGAGAAATTGCCATCGCAGTGTTCGCTCCCGCACGCCCGTCCGATTGTGCTTTTTGCAATCGTTTCAAAAGATCGTCTGTCGCATCGATCTGCATCGCCAGTCGCGCCAGCGAGTAGTAGTTCGTCGCGATCGGCAGGGACTGATCGGGAACGGGCGGAAACGGCGGGTAATAGCCGCCGACCGACGGGGGAATCCAGGCCGGCAACGGCTGACGCCGAGCAAGCGTCCGGATCGTTTGCAGCGGACCATCGCCTTGGAAGGTCCAATCGGCCAGGATTTGGTAGGCCGCTTGACGATCCGGCATGGCCTGGATCGACTCCAACGCCCAGCACCCTACCCAGTCGTTTCCGCGATCGAAGCCTTGGGCAAATCCGCTTTGTCGCATCGCAAGGTAGGTCAACGCCTGAGCGAGTCGTCCTTTGGGCAGCAGCAACTGAGCGACTTTTTCCAATTGGCCTAAACGTCGCGTGACGCGGCTGCTGACTCCGCTATAGCGGTCGTTGTCGTGGGCGGTCAATTGAAGGTAGTTGTTGATCGAGGCGTCGACGAACTCTTGCTTCATTCCATGGTCCATGGCTAGCTTTGCCAGGTGCAATGAAAACGTATCAAATGGTTCGATGTTGGCGTATCGCTGGGAAGGTCGGTTTTGGTCGATCAGTGCCAATCCCAGCTCGAACGCGCGGGGGCGGCAATGTGAATCATCGAGCGCCAACAGCAACGATTGCATGACCAATTCTTTGGGAAGCGTATTGAGCGCCGTGGCGTCAACGGCCCGGTACCGTGGCAACGCCGCTTCGCCCCGTTTGTCATGGAGCAGAACCAGCCCGGCCAAGAGATGCGTTTCGGAATCATCGCCGGTCAGCAAGGACAACAATTTGTCGGTCCGTTTTGACCAGCTTGCCCGGCGGGCCAATCGGTCAAAAACGCTATGGATGACGATCCGATCATTCGGCTTGATGGAAACCGCTGTGCACAGCGTTCGAATTCGCGAGCCGGGTTTTCCCAGTGTGAGTTCAACGAGAGGATCAAAAATGAATTTTGTGTACAGCTTGTTGACGCGCCAAGCTTCATCGAGATCCAAAATGCGTTGCGCCAGTCGGCCTTCGTCTGGATCCAGTTCGTTGGCCGACGACGTCGACGACGTGGATTGTCGCGGGCGAGCGCTGCCGAGCAACTGTCCCAAGGAAATTGCCGAGTCGTCTTCCGATTCGTCTATCTCGATCGGACCGGCGGGTGCCGTGACGGCCGTGGCGAACGCGGACGCCGAAAGCTCGGGCATTCCTGCGTCGATCGCCGCGTGCGACAGATCCAACAACATCCATTGGCTGGCGGCCAATGCGATCGCGTGTTGCCACAATCGCTGCGTGGTTTCCTGGTCACTCCGCGCCTGTGACTGCTTTGCCAAGGCAGCGATGAAACTGGTTTGTTCGATTTGGTTGGCGCCTGGGATGGAGTCGACATCCAACTCCGCGATCTTCTTTCGTGCCGAAACCGCTTCCTCGTCGTCGGCTCCGCGGTCGGCGCGCAGCAACAAAGCCATTAGCAACCGCCCCCGCAGCCGATGATTCGTCAACTCGAGATCGTCTGGTGAGTCGCCGGTCCAACGGTCGATCAGGTCATGCAGCGGTTGATGGACTCCGACGACATCCGAGGCGATGGCGTGGGCGGCGGAGGCGGCATCATCTTGCGGACGTTTCTCGGCGAGCGTTTTCATTTCAACGGCAAACTCATTCAACGCTTCGGCGTTCTTCGGATCATCGGCCGCGGCTTCCAGCATTTCGATCCATAGCGACGACACCGCGAGATCGGTAAACGGCTGATCGCCGAGGGTGATCGCGAAATCAACGGCGGTGGGACCGTCGGCGGTTTCATTGACCATCGATCGGACCGTGGCCAATCCGCCCAGCTTTCGGACTTGATCCAACAACTCGTTTTGCTGCTTTTCAAACTCCTCTTGGCGTCCCGATTGATAGCGGCCGGCTTTCGCGAATAGCGATTTGTCGAATTGGCGTGCGACACGGAGGGCGTCGGAGGGATAGTCGATTTTCGCCAAGAATTCCATCATGCTCAGCGTTGATTGGATCTTTTGATAGGCCTCGTACTCTGGGTTGCCGTACTGTTGACCCGGATTGGTCTTTGCGTCGGCGATCGCTGCGAGAGCCAGCTCGCGGGCGCGGCTGTTGTTGCCGATGTCGGCCATGAAATTACAGATCCGACCTTTTAACGAATACTGAAAGTCGCGGTTGCTGCGATCGGTCGTGTTCTCCAACGCGTACTCGTAAATACGCTCGGCCAACGGCTGCATCGGCCGATGGGTATCGATCAAGCTGCCGACCAACCAGAGCACGTCGTGCGTCGGTTGCGGATTCTGCTCTTTCTGGACCAGCGGCTCGAGTAACTCCTTGGCTTCGTCGAATTCCTTGTTCGCCGTCAACAGGAGCGCGAGCCAGACCTTGCCTTCCAGCCAATCTTCGTTCTCTTGTAGTTTGGCCCGCAACAATTCGACGACCGCTTGGGCGTTTTCCTTGTTCTGGGAGACGTGGCGGACGAAGTAGGTGGTCACGTTGTTGTGTCGACCGTCGCTGCCGGTGGAGTAGCCGTTGAACAGCGTGCTCCACGTGTTTCCGTTTTCGGACGCTTCGATCATGAAACGCGCCGTCCGCATCACGAGTTCGCGATCGGTCAGGATCTTGCTGGCCGACCCCATGATGTTGCTCATCGAGTACATCGAATTGGTGGCGGTCGGTGGGATGTCCAGCATGGCCGAGAACAGCGCACGAGCTTTGTCGACAGCGTTTGCATCGCGAACCAAATCGCTGCAAATTTCCGACACTCGATGGTCGGTAAACTTTTGCACGCCGACTTCGATCATCAGATCGGCCAGGTCGCCGAGTCGCTGTTGGCTATCGAAGGGGCGTTTGATTTCGTAGAAGTTTTGGTTGAAGGAATCTTGTTTGCGTCGCAACAGTTTTAAGTAGGCGTCGCAGGCTTCGTCCATTTTTCCGGCGGCCACGAATTGTTGGGCGGTCGCTTCCAGGGCACGCGTGCTGTTGACATCCTTGAGTTCGGTTTCGCCGAGCAGAGCCTGTGATTTTTCCGTTTTTCCGGCGGCCACGTACAGTTCGGCCAGCTCCGACCGGATCCGTTGGCTGTTGGGGGCGTTTTCGAGTTTTTCTTCGGTCGCCGCGATCAGCGCCGTCAAGCGTCCCGTCGTCGAGAGCGTTTGCAGCGCGTTACGGCGTCGAACTTGATTGGTCGTCGTGTAGCGGCTGCCCGTGCGGCGTGAGGGGGCGCTGCGACGCAGCAACTCCATCGCCACTTCGGCGGCCTGATCGTTTTCACCTTGGGCGACGAAGTAAGTCATCAACGATTGCAGCTGGTCGGTGTTGCTGCCGCCGCGGCTTCTTAGTCGCCGGACCAGGTCCGAAGCGAGCTGGCGCATGTCCAATTTTCGCATCAATTTGGCGAGTTCGATCTGGGCGTCGGTGTTCAGACGAACGCCGAACAATCGCCGCGCCGCCAGTTGCGCCCGCTCACGGTCTCCGATCGCGGCAGCCAATCGCGCCGCGGCAAACTCGCGAACCGCCATCGTGTTCTGGTCATAGACGGTCAACGAATCAATCGCAACGAGAGCCTCGCGCTTGCGGTCTTGCCGCAGCAACAAATCGGCGGACATCAGACGCAATTCGGGTTCCATCTGGGGCAGTTCGGTCGATGCCAAGCGGTTTGCCTGCTGGATTTGCTCGATCGCTTCATCGACTCGTTTTTCCCAATACAACACCGACGCCGCGGCGAGGTGTCGCTGGATCGCTTCACGCGGAGACTCGGACGCGTCGATACCCGTTCGCAGTGATTCGAGCCATTCGCCGGCGTGATCCTTCATGCGTTCCCAGACGCTGTATTGGGCAAACACGAATGGATCCTCTGGGCCGAGACCGGTCGGGGGGAATTCAACACTGACTTGGACATAGCGTCCCGCCACCACGCGGCCCTGATTTCTCGGGCCACCAATTCCGGTTAATCGAATGACTCGTCGTTGCAGGGGCCTGGTCGCTTCCTCTTTCAGCATTTCGTCCATCAATGAAAACACACGCTCTCGATAGGTCGCATCGCTCGGCCC
The DNA here is from genome assembly GCF_025060895.1 of Stieleria sedimenti. GTDB lineage: Bacteria > Planctomycetota > Planctomycetia > Pirellulales > Pirellulaceae > Stieleria > Stieleria sedimenti. Next base: position 8,811 of record NZ_JANZKV010000006.1, read on the forward strand.
CTTGGACAACCCATCCTCGATGCGTTTTTCGGCGGTGAATATCGAAAGGAGTTGAGCCACGGGCGTGTTGCCGTAGGACCGTCGGAGCTCTTGTTGGCGTTGGATCGCATCTTCCAAGAGCGGCCAGAGCTGTTCATCGGTGCCGTAGGCCGACGCTTGTTGGATCGCAGTGACCAAGCCAACCGAATCCGCGTTTTCGATGGCATTCTTGAGATGTTGCTTGAAGTATTGATCTGCTTCGTCGGTTTTGCCAGCGATCCGAAGTTCTGATCCATAAATCATCTGCCACGATGCGCCGCGGCCATATTGATCGGAGACGGATTCCTCCGGTGATTCCGCTTTCGATTTCAACCAGGCCATCCGATCATCGGGCAGTTTCTGCAACTCGATGTCGCTGCGCTGGGCGTAGCTGATTCGATTGACGAACAAACTGACCAGTTGCGACATCCCGATCTCTTGATCGATTTCCGCTAGACGCCAGATTGCTGTCCAATCGGCGGGGTTTTGGGGGCTCATGAAGGAGCTTTGTTGGACGGACGCGGCGATCGTGGCGGTTTCGTACCAGGTCCAGACTTGGTCGGCCGATGCGTCGGCGGCCATGGCGGCTTTTTCCAGACCTGCGAGGTGGTCGTTAATCGCCGAGGCTTGGTTGGCCATTTGTTTGAGCTGGCAATAGCGTGCCATCAATTTTGCGTGGCCGAAGTCGATCGGTTGGGGCAGCGACATCGTCGATTGATAACCGTATCGATCATCGACGATCTGGTAGAATTGATACATGTTCTGAAGTCGCCCGACTCGAATCGGCGGCGGTGTGTAGCTCTGGGCGGAACTGGTTCGCACCGTCCGCTCGTACGGTTTTCCACCGTCGGGGAGCGTCGCGTCATCCAGATTCATCGCGATCAAGCTGTCGGCGGTCTGCGCCGCGGTTTCCCAGTCGCCTTGATCGGCCTGCAGGACCATCAGCCGGAAACGTGTTTCCCAATCGTCACTCTGTCGCTCCAGGATCTGTTTCGCCAGTTTGATCGCCGTTTCGTTTTCGCCGGCCGCGTACAGACGATTGATATTGCGGGCCAGTAGTGTCTGATCCGAACTCGTCTCGGTCATGCGAAACCACATCACTTGAGCCTCGTCGACCTCGCCGATGTCGATCAGCAGCGACGCGAGTCGGGCTTCGTTCTTGCGGTCGGGGGCCAGGCGTGTGAGCTGCCGCTGCAAGGCGACCGCCTGGTCGTACTCGCCAGCTTGTTCGGCCAGCGACACCAAGCGTTCCATTAGCAAGGTGTCGCGACCGTCTTCTGCCAGGAGTCCTTCGAGCGCCTGACGTGCCAGCCCCAGATCGCCTGCTTGTTGGTGTGCCGTCGAGATCAGGTCGATTGTGGTGCGTCGATCGCCGGACTCCCGGCCGCGAATTTCCAGCCGCGTGATCAATTGATCCAGCCGATTGGTCCGCAGGTACAGATCGGTCAGCGTGTTGACGATGTTGCGTCGATCGTCGAGGTCGTCGGCACTGTCAAGCATCTTCCAATACAGCTCGATCGCTTGGTCAGTTTTGAAATCCTCGGCCAGTTGGCTGGCGAGCATTTGCTGCGCCTCGTTGCTGCGCGGATTCAGCCGCGCGCAGCGTCGCAGGGTGTCCAGACGTTGATCGACCCGTCCGATTTTGCCGCACAAATCGGCATAGAACCGATAGGCTTCGATGGAACCCGATGACGCGGCCAACAACTCTTTGCCAACGGCGACCGCCTGGTCGGTTTCACCGACTCGCAAATGCAGCGACGAAAGTTTTTGCAGGTGTCCGTTGCGAAATCGCGAATCGGTTTCGGCCAACAACCGGCGCTTTTCGATCGCCAAGGGAAGCCGCCCGGAATCCTCGTACATCCGCGCCGCGATTTCCAACGCGTCGATCGAGTTGGGATCGCGGTCGAGTGCGTTTTCAATCGCCTCAAGCGCCTCTGGGGTTTTTCCGGCGGCGTTGAACAGGATGGCCAGTCGTCGCCACGCATCACTGTTGCTGCCTTCTACCTCGGTTGCCGCACGGGCTTGCTCGATCCGCTGATCCAGTTTTCCGGAGGCTTGATAGGTTTTCAGTTCGGCGGCGAACACCCGCTCTCGTTCGTCAACGTTTTCAGTCGCAGTTGCGGCCAAGGCGATTTGTTCCAATGCCGCATCGTATTGTTCGGCGTCACGCAGCCATTCGGAATACCGCAGCCGATCTTCGATCGTGGGATCCAACGCACAGGCTTCGGACATCACCTTCAAGGCTTCGGTCGGTTTTTCAAATTGGTGAAAAACCTCAGCCAATCGAATCAAATTTTTTTGATTGCGGAGCTCACCTTCGACCAGCGACCGCCAAACCTCCATTGCTTCGTCTTCGCGTTTGAGCCCGTGCAGGTACTCGCCGAGATACTCCTTGTACTGCGGTTGACTGGAGGCGAGCGCGATGGCGGCTTGATATTGTCCGATGGCTTCATCGACCAATTCTGCTCCACGCAACAGATCGGCGACTTGAGACTGAATGACGGCATCGTCCGAGCGGGATTTTGCCAATCGTTTCCAAACGTCGGCGGCCGCTTTGATGCGAGCTTGTTTGGGTTGTTTGCGGTCTTCGATCAGGATTTGGCCCCAACGTACGAAATGATCCGGGTTGTTCGGTTCAAGCTCGATCAGCGTTTCGTATTGCTGGGCCGCGTCGACGTAGTTTTCTGCGGCGACGTAGGCGTTGATTAATGCTAATCGCGGCGCGGGATCGCTGGGCGCGAGTTCGATCGCTTTTTCGAACCAGGACAACGCTTCGGGGCCGCGGCCCTGGATCGACAGCGTGCGTGCGAGGCGAATGACCGCGCCCAGATCTTCGGGATGATCGTTGACCCAGGTTTCGTAATACTCCGCCAGGCCGGCATAGTCACCGCTGGACAGGAACGTGGCTTCGATTCGACGGCGAGCTTCGTCGTACAGGTAGCTGCCCGGACGAAGTTTCCCGAGCAACGCTTCGAATTGTCTGATTGCGGTCGGGCGATCGCCAGCTTGGGCGCGAAGGTCGGCGGCGCGCATCGCAAACACGATTTTGTCATTCGGCGTGCGCGCGTCCTTCGCCAGGGCGTCATACCGTGTCAACGCTCCTTGCAAGTCGCCTTCTTCGATCATCACACGGGCGATCCGCTGTCGCACGCCATCATCACCGGGGAAACTCTTCTCCAGTTGCGTCCAGATCCGCAACGCGTCCTCCGTTTTTCCGGCGCGTTGGTACAAGCGACCAAGTTGACCGGCGAATTTGAGATGATCTTGTCGAGACGGTTTCAAGTCAATCGCCCGCTGCATCGCCGCGGTCGCCTCGTCCGTGCGGCCGACCATCAACAGGGCTTGCCCGTGGTAGTAGGCGGCCAGCGGGTTGTCGGGCAGTTTGGCTTCCGCCGCCGCCAATGCCTCGATTGCAGCGGCATCTTCGCTTCGTTGCAGCTGCAGCAGCCCCGCGACCATCCAGTGACGGCCGGATTCATCGTCATCGGTTGCGGCTTTCGCCTGGTCAGTCAGTCCGTCAATCAACTCGCCGATGTCGCCGGCGCCGATGTGGTAACCGAACACACGATCCAGCGAAGTTCCCGTGTTGGGTCGTCGCAGCAACACTTCCAAAAACTTGGCCGCGGTGGTGCGTTCACGCTGCTCTTCCGCCGAAAGGGAGGGTTCTTGGGCGGGGCAATTGGCAGAGATCCAGGCACCGGACAAGAGCAAGACGAAGCAGATGACCGTGTGCTTCCATTGCGCACCGGATGTGTCGGCGAGATGTTTGACAGCGTTGGCGGTAAGGCAATGCATCCGGAAGGCCTCCTGGCTCTATGAGATCGTGCGTTGTCCCGTATGGGGACCCACCTTGTAGAGCTACAGGCTATCACAGACCGTCGGCCGCAATGGGACGCCGGGAATTGAAACGACAAGAAAATGGGGGACGTCGTCGGAATAAATCATCAAGCCGCTTGCGCGTCGGATCGGTGCAAGGCTATACTGGAAGCGTGACGCACACGTCGCACAAACTCGCAGCCACTTCTCTTCCTATACCGGTTGTCGCGAGGCTATTCCGTTTGTTGAACTCCTCCGAAGACTCCTCGACGCGTTCTTTTCGGGATGATGAGTTTATCATTTCGGATGAGCTCCAGGCTTTGCTCGACCGCTGGGAAGCGATGGTGGCTAAGGGGATCGACGTCACGACCGAGCAACTCTGTAATGGCGATTTAAATCTCACGGAGCAATTGCGGGACTACGTCGCTTGGCTGGAGATGTATTCTCGCTTTGAAAGTCCTTCCGTGGCGACCGTTCCCGATACGATCGGCCGCTACAAGATTCTGTCGGAAATCTCCCGTGGCGTGTACTCGGTCGTCTATTTGGCCGAGCAGCGGTTCCCGGCGCGCAAGGTCGCACTCAAGCTGCTGCATGACATCACGGCTCGACCGAGAATCAAATCGCGATTTCAATTGGAAGTCGAAATGCTGGGGACGCTTCGTCACCCCAACATCGCCAAGATTTTTGACGCCGGTGTGGCGGAAGTGTTCGGCGCACCGCGGCTGTATTTTACGATGGAATGGGTTGAGGGGACGGATGTCCTGCGTTTCGTGCAGTCCAAACAGATGACGTCGGATTGGTCACATCATGACACCATCGCTCTGTGCCTGAAGTATTGTGACGCGTTGTCGGAGGCACACGCCGAAGGGATTGTGCATCGGGACTTGAAGCCGTCCAATCTGTTGGTCTCCCATGACGGTGTTCCCAAATTGATCGATTTCGGATTGGCACGTCTGCGTCGAAACAATGCAGACGAGCGAGGCCACGAGTCGACGACCGAGGCTTGGATCGGGACCCGCAGCTACATGAGTCCCGAGCAGTTCAATGCGCAGCCGTCACAGATCGATGCTCGGACCGATGTCTACGGGTTCGCCGTCGTGCTCTATCAGCTTCTGTCGGGGGAGCTTCCCTACCAGATCGCCAAGAAGTCGATGTGGGAAACGGCCCAGGTCGTCAAAAGTGAGGCGCCCCTACCGATCGGCCGCCTCGACCGTCGCTTCCGGGGCGATCTGGAATTGATTCTCGAGACCGCGTTGGCGAAAGAGCCTGCGGAGCGTTACGCCTCGATGGATGCGTTCGCCGGCGACTTGCGAAACTACCTGCAAGGCAAACCGATCGTGGCCCGGCGCCAGAACGCCGCCGACGCGTTGTGGAAGTGGTGTCTGCGTCACCGCAGAGCGGCGTCGTTGTCGGTCATCGCATTGGCGTTGTTGATCACCCTGGCCGTCACCGCCGGCGTCGCCGCCAAGGTTGCGAACCAACGCGCACGGGACCTCCGCCAGGCGAATCTGATTCTCGAAGCAAACAAAAGGGCACTGGAGCGGGCCAACCAGCGCTATGCCGATTCCGTTCGTCAGCTTCGACGCACCGCCTTGAATCAGACGTTGTTGCGTCTGAGCGCGATGGCGCACCGCGAACCCGACCATGTTGCCGAACAATTGGCCGACGAAACGATCTGTCCCGAGGATCTTCGTGGTTTTGCGTGGCGATTGCTTTACGCCTCGACGGCCGACACGATTTCGGGGTGGAACGCCGACGACCGAGGACTGTTGGATGTGGCCATTTCCGATGACGCGGCGTGGTTGGTCACCAGCGGGCCGTCGGGAGTCCGTGCCTGGGAAACGTCGACGGGCAAACGGATCGCGGCGATCCCCGGTCAAATCGATTCGCCGGCGGTACGCCTGGCTCTCGATCGTGACTCCCGCCGCGTCCTGTTCGCTCGACGTGATGGGAAAGCGGCTGTGTTGGATGTCGATTCCGGTCAAGCACAAGTGCTGGAGCCGGCGCCCCGCGAACGGGTGACTGCCCTCGCGACCGTCCCGGGATCCGACGCCTATTTGGTTGCCGATCAGACCGGCCGGCTGGCTCATTACAGTCGTCCCGGCGGGGAACAGATCTGGGAACGCCAACTCGATGAATCCGCGATCATCGGCCTGACCGTTGCCGCCGATGGCGATCGCGTCGGCGCGGTATCGCGGTCCGGTGTGTTGACCGTCTGTGATTTGCACAGTGGAGAACCGATCGAACGTCGACAAGCGACTTTCTTTGAAAAGCAGACCGAACCGTATGTTCGCGGACGCTACTCGCCCGACTTGCGATTGGCCAGCCTCAGCCGTCGACTCGATAGCGTCGGCATCTGGGATCTCGCCTCGGATCAGCCGTATCAAACCTGGAGTGACCAAATTTTTCTTCCCGATCTGGACTTCGTCGGGAACGGCTCGGGGACTCGGCCGCACAGTTTCTTGCAAGTCGGTCGTGGGCGTGTCGATCTTTGGGGCAGCGACGGAAAACTCGCGACGCTCTATCGCAGTGATCGCGCCAAAAGAGTCGGAAAACGCTTGGCGGCGTCCAATCCGCAACAGCTAGTGGATCTGGATCCGTTCAGCTTGGACGCGTCGCTGGACGGTGACAAGGTGGCGATCGGACTGCGGGGAGGGCGGGTGCTGGTCGCGTCGGTGACTCCGCCGAAGCTTTACCGAAACTGGACATCACTGGGCAGCGTGGTGAGACGACTGGCTTTTTCGCCTGACGGAACACTGCTGGCGACCTACAGCCCCAACGGAAAGATCGGGATCTATGAAGCCGATTCGGGAAACCTGCAACGACAATGGGACACCGGCACCCAGGAAACCGATCAGCTCATGTTTGCCGGATCAGGCGGCTGTTTGATCACCCGGCAACGAGGACGCGATGTCAAAATTTGGGACGTCGAAAGCGGCCGGCAAATCGATTCTCCAAATACTCCCGGCGGTACCCGAGAGGTCATGTTGGACGAGGACCGATTGCTGCTCGGATTCAGCGGGGGCAAACCGCTCTGGCAACCATTGGTGCAAACCGACGGAACACTTCGTCTGGAACGTTCCGACCTCAACGTTGAATCAAGACTCTTCCTTTCGGTCAAAGACCGTGCGTCTGGTTTGATCGCCACTGCCGACGAAAATGACTTGATCACGTTGTGGCGGGAATCGGAACTTGGCCATTGTGAACGATTGGCCCAACGGCAACTGGCCGATCTGAAGACGATGAAATTCCAGCCTGGCGGCAAGGCGTTGGTCACTGGCACGCTGGCCGGAGTGATCTCGGTTTGGTCGATTCCCGAGTTGGAGGAGGTGACGCGTCGTCAACCCAATCCATCCCAGTTGGGTGAAATCGATTTCGCGCGCGATGGGAAAGTGATGGCGAGCGGCCACTTCGACGGTGAAGTCTTGTTCTGGGACACTGCTACATGGGAGAACCAGATTGTCGTGCAAACCGACGTCGCACCCATTCGTGATCTGCAATTCTCACCGACCGGACAACACCTCGCCGTCGGTGGCAAGGGGGATCACGTCGCGCTGTTTGACGCAGGTTCACTCGCAGCCGAAGAATTGCTGTTCCGACAGTAGGGCGAGGAATTCCCAACTGACCGGGAAGAAACGGACGATTTCACCCGGGCGGTAGCCTTTCAGCAAGAGCCCGCACTGAAGCCGAATCTGAACGCCGCAGCAGCCCGGCACAATCGGAAGGTGATTGCTCTACCGTCCCATTTTTCAATCGCGGCCTAGCGCGACAACGTGGGCGGGGTGTCATTGCCGCTGGCGGACGCCGTGCGAACCGGGGTGTCGTTGAGACTGTAGGTTGGCGACGCGGGGATGACTTCGGATCCCGATGCGAGCATCGGGGAAGCGGTTTCGCCGGCGTCATCGCTCGGCGGTTCGATCGCCGCGTGGGCGATTGATGCCCCGGCGCTCAAGTCGGTGACGGCGTACTGTGGCGGGACGTTACCCTTGACGGTCTTGGGCAATTTGAACATCGATCCAGTCGCCCCGTCGACGACCAGGCCCGCGACTCCGCCCAACAGAATGTTGCCGGAGATCCAGGGATCCACACCCGCTTTGATCTCGTGTTTCTCCGTCGCCGCTTCGCGCCCGGAATAGACGACGGAGTATTTGGCCGGCCAAAACGGAAACGCTTTGGCATCGAGGGTGACTTGTTGAGGCGTGATGCCCTGCTGGATCACTCGATTCTTGCGATCATGCACGGAAAAGAACGTGGGCGCGGCCGGATTGTCGATCGTGACCGCGTAACGTTTTTCGCTCAAAAGGGTCGCGCATCCGCTGCAGGTGATCAGCGTGCAAAGCAACAAGCTACAACCCAAGAAACGCACCCCGCTTGCCCGCCGTGGCTGATCCAAAATCATTGTCATGAGAAACTCGCGTGAAACCGACTCCTGTTGAAAATTTCACCCACATCCTTGGGTGGCTCGGAATTAACACAAGCTTGCCGCGCGAGTCAATCGGGATACGATAGATCAACCCGCGGCGTTTCTGATCGACGAATTGACGGTCCTGAAGTGTGCTCGATCCGCAATTCCCAGGCATCGCGTAGCTCGTATTTAAAATCTGCAGGAATGTTGATCGGGGCCAGTCCGAGGACGGTTCCTGCTAGCACAACGCCGGTCACGGCGACGGCGCACGCCAATTCGCGTTTCATGTTGACCCGCAAGGCCGCGCGTTTTTTGATGTAACCGATCAGACGTGACCCGTTCATCACGACATGGGCGGACGCCGCGGCCCCGAACAGAATGCTCGCGTTGATGTGTACCGCCGCCCATTGTTGGCGGCTGAGCGAAAGTGCGGTCCAAGCGGTGACGTTGGCAACCCGGCCGCGCGGAGCCAGATACAACGCGAGGCCCGATGAAAGCATCATCAGCATGCCCAGCACCAGCACGATGGAAGTGAATCCCCGCACGCTAAATGGCCGTTGGACGACGATCGGTGGCTTGGATGCCGCTGCGGTGATTTGGGCGGATGGTTGGGCGGGACTCATTGTTTTAGCCCTCCGTTATTGCAGGGTGTTTTCAGGCAGAAACCGGTCGGCTTGCGGGCTGTCGATTGAAGCCCGCACGCGTTATTAAGGGTCCACGCGACGTCCCTCGCCAACGCGTGGGGCTGACAGGTTCGAGTTGGCTGATTCGTTCGACGTGTCGCTTTACTTGTCGCCGGAACGATAGCGGTGCAACGGAATCAGTTCCTTCCGGAATCTTGGATGGTATCGTCCGCGGTTTCCACTTCGGTGTGTTCGAAGCCGCGTCCCCAACCGCGTCCCATGCCGAGACCAAGCCCGAGGCCCGGGCCGTCGTGTTTCGCCAGCGAGTGATCGTTCCCGCGATCGTGCTTGCCCTGGGCATGTTCAGACTTCGAAGGTCCGGACGTTGATGCCTCCTCCGAATGATCGCAACTTGATTCGCTGCATGGTTGGCTGCGACCTGATTGATGGCCGCGCCCCTGCCCATTGCCGCGCCCGGCGGACGCATCTTTCCGGTGACCGGCGGACTGCCCATTGCGATGACCCACTGAGCGATGACCCACTGAGCGATGACCCACTGAGCGTCCCTTCCCACTGCAAGCCGACTCGCCGTTGCCACTGCACGCGGACTGGCCGCACGCTGATTGTCCATGGCCGGCTACATGGCCGGCTCCGTGGCCGACGACTCCCTTCGACGCCTGTTCGCAACCGCCGTTGCCTCCTCGTCCGTCGTGACGTCCATTGCCCCCGGCGAAACTGACTTGCTGGGCGTTGCCGACGCGATCCGAAGCGGTGTTGGTAAGATCGGGACCATATTTGGGCCAGAGGGCGCCGACAGCGATGCCAATGACCAGTGCGATCACGAAACCTGTTGAAAATTGACTGTTCATCGCTCTCTCCTTTTGCGTTGCAAACTGTGGTTTGCCGACCCAAATTGTTGGGTGCCGGCGGGTGATTCAATCGACAGAAATAGCAACTGTGGTGCCGAGCCATGCTCCGGCATCGGGGGAAATGCCGAGGCGCGTTCAAGCCGTTACGGGCGAATGACTTGCGACCGAAGATTTCTGTGTAGCATGCGACGCGACCGCATCGGTGCTGTGAAATTTTTGGTGATTGAAATCCGCACGGGTGTGAAAAGTTTTCACGCCGGGGCTTCGCGCCGATCCCTTACACTGTTCGGCTATCACGCGTGGTCGGCCTGACGCCTGGCCACGTTGTCATTCTTTTTCAACCCTTCCCTCGATCTGTTGAACCCATGTCAGAACGTATCATTTTGCGGACCGGAGAATCACTCGTTGCCGGCGGCCCCCCCTTTACCGCCGCGGAACCCGAAGTCGTCATCGGTGAGTTGGATGGCCCGGTGGGAACCGCGCTGGCAACGCTCACCGGCGATCAAACCAAGGGGCACACCAAAGTCTTTGCCATCCTTAATACCGATATCCAAGTTCGCCCGGTCACGTTGTGCGTCAGCAAGGTCACCGTCAAAGACAATCGCTACACCAATATTCTGATGGGGACGGTGCAGGCCGCGATCGCCAACGGCGTTTTGGACGCGGTGCGGGCCGGCGACATCCCCAAAGAGAAATGCAATGACCTGGGGATCATCTGCAGCGTCTGGTTGAACCCCGGTGTCGCGACCGCGGACAAGCTGGACCACAAAGCCCTGTTCGACATCCATCGCAAGGCCATGGCCCAGGCGATCCACAAAGCGATGGCCTGTGAACCTTCCATCGACTGGTTGCTCGAAAACCAAGACAAGATCACCCACAAGTATTACCAAATGGGACTGGACGGAAAAATCTGAGCGGCGGCGTCCCGCAGCAGCAGGCGGGATGCAGAAAGAGGACTGGCAGAAACACGGTGGGCAGAAAAATGGTCAGGAAAATAAACCGACAGGAAAATGGGTGACACGAAAATGGAGAGCTCGGAGTGTACGTTTGGCGCTCGCCGCGTCAGGTCCGTTGACGTTTTCTTAGTATCCGTTTTCTTGTCGGCCTTTCCGTACGCCGTCACCATCGGCCAAGCCCCGATACGCTTTCACCGAATCTCCTGTTGAAGATCCAACGCGAGTTGGCTGACGAGGTCTTCTAGTGACGTTGTTTCGTCGACATCGGTTTCCGTCCGATCGTCTTCGCGTGGCCAGTCTTCGCCTGGCCAGTCTTCGAAACCAAAGGTGTTCTCGGTTGCTTCAATGACGACGTTGGAACTGGGGCCGACGTCTGCTTCGACGATTGGAGGGGTGAACTCGGTGATCGGTAAGCGTTCCGGATTGCTTGAAAGGACTGGCGTCCACCTAGCATCGGATCGCAAACTTGCTGCGGCGAGGGTGCGATCGGTCACCACCACCAGCTCCGATTCCCCTTCTTGTGCAACCGCCACACGGTTGATCACCAACAACGCGTCGAGTGCGGTCACGATGCTGTTGCCATTGACGTCGGGGAAGGTGTCGTCAGCGGGCAATGCTTCCCCGGACGGTTGATTCGCCTGTTGCCGGCCGAGGAAATTAATCACGATCAGGGCGTCCAAGAGGGAGACGGACCCATTGGTGTCCACGTCGAATGGATTCGCAAAGTGATTCCATCGGCTGAACAGTCCGACGTCGATCGAGCCGAGCGATGCTCCGGTGACCAGCTCGATTCGTCGCTGCGTCGTCACGGGATCGAGATTGCTGTCGTGGGCATCGCTTCCGGGGCGATCCTGCAGCGTGATCTTGTCAATCGTTTGCGTGGCGACTTCCAGGATGTAGGTGCCAGGCACCACGCCGGCGAATTCGAAACTGCCGTCTTGCGGAGTGACGGCTTGGGCAACTTGGATCCCGCTGGATTCGTCGATCAACCGAATCGTCACGCCCTTGCGCATGGCTTCCGACGCGTCGCGAAAACCATCGCGATTGAAATCTTGCCAGACGACACCGCTGACCGAGGCAGGCTCGATCCGGATGCCGAATTTGACTTCATCGATTTGTCCGTCGCTGCCAAGTTCGATCGGCTGTGCGGCTCCATCGGCCGGTGCGGATTGAATGAATCCATGCGGCGTGATGATTGCGATGGTGTGGGTGCCGATGGGCAACTCCGCCAATCGGTAGTGGCCGTCGGCACCGGTGATCGCAAACGATTCGTCGTCGTCCAGCGCGGCGTTCCCGTTGGCGTCGACGAAGACGGCGACATCGGCGGCCGGCGACTCCCCCTCGTCCATCACCGCGTTCGCGTTGGTGTCATGGAAGACTTGGCCATCGATACGGCGATGGGTGACCGAGACAGACTGTTGCGAGTACACCATGACCGGTGCGTTGATCCCGTCATCGATCATCAGGTACACAAAGTACTCGCCTTCTGGCACTCCGGTCGTGTCCCAAGTCGACACGCCGATCCCGTCGGCCTGTGTGATCCCCGAATCGATCAGGATGCCGTCCAGCCCGCTCGCATCGGAATCGTAGAACAGCGAGACTGTGGCGTCGCTGTCGTTGTCGGAGGCGTTGTAGGAAATCGAAACGGGTTGTCCGAAACCACCGCCGGTAAGCTGCGTGATTTCCCCGCGGGGAGCATCGTTGTCGGAAACGACAAAGAATTCAATCTGGCCGGTTCCGCTGTCCGAGTCGACTGTCAGATTCCAAACGCCCGCATCGGGTTGTGAAACGATGACGACGCGCCGCGTCATGTCGGACAACGGTTCGACGATCGCCATGTCGGACGCGGCGATGATGTCGGCTTCGGTCAGGGTTTGACCCGAAGGAGTGGTGAGTACGATTTCGGTTGCGGTTTCATGTTCCCACTGGGAGGAAAACACGGCCCACTGCTTTCCCGGTTCGAGTTCGACTTGGTGCGAAAGCGTTGTCGCTTGCGCCAGCCGTTCGCCTTCGCCGGCAGCGATCAGGGCGTCAATTTCTTCGCCGCCGACCAGACCGAATTCACCATCAAGCCAGACACGGAATCCCAATCCGGTGTCGCCGATCAGCGGCAGGGGAAAACTGGCGTACGCGCCAGTGGAGTCATTGGAGAAATCGCCGTCATCATTGAACTGTAAAAAGAACTGACCGGCCAGGGCTTCGGTGCCGCCGATCAACGGGAACGCTTCGGGAACCGTAAAGGTCGCACTGGCCGATGCGTTAATATTCAAGCCGCTGTTGGCATCCACGTTTGCTTTGAAACTCGCATCGTCCGACAGGATGGTTCCGTTGAGGACATTGAACCCGCCGCTGGCTTCCAAGATCCCGTCGACCCAATTCCAGGTCGTTGTTCCGTCAACGATTGCCAGATCGTTGAGGATCGACAGGTCCGCACCGACCGTCAATTGTTGGCTGTTGAAGGATGCGGCGCCGTCGAACCCGAGCAACTTGGCTTCCACCGGACCGCCGGCCCAAGACGGCAAATTGACGCTGACCTCGGGGCCGAGCGTCATCCCGATCGACCCGCCAAAGGTGATCGGTGCGGGGTCGCTGGTCGCGATATGATTGACGCTGCCGGAAACACGCTGCAACACGGCTGCCGGCAAGACCGGCACCGGAATCCCCAATCCATCGACGCCGATTTCGATCGAATTCCACTCGCTGTTTAGAAAGCCGAGGTCGACGGCCAAGACAATCCCCCACGGTCTGATCGCCAGTTGTGCGCCGGCGGTGAGCGTCTTTTCAATCGTATTGATGCCGATGCTGGCTCCCTTGACTTCAATGAATCGCGGCACAACGGGAATGTCTTCGGCCGTCACCGTGCCGACGAGATCGATCGTGCCATTGGCCAATTGAATGCGATTGTTGTCGGTGAAGTTCGCGGTGACGTTAAAGAAATCGGGTAAACGCACTTCGCCCTGCAACCAGATGCTCGGATCTGGCGCCAACCGGCAGCTGGCCATCATGCCGGTGGCTTCGACATCCAATAAGCCAAGCACGCTGAATTCGATGTCCGAAAGCGTGAACGGATCTTGCTCCGGATCGCAAGGCGTTGGCCCGATCGCCGCCAACACGGGGGTTTGGAAATCGTGCCAAACCTGACCGATCGCCTGTCGTTGGGCTTCGGTCGTGCTGCGGAACAGCAATGAGGCGGGCAAGTGCCGGTAGGGTCGCAGCGTATCGCTGGCGTTTGCAACCGCATACATCACCGACAACCATGTCAGGTAGTCGGCGTCATCGTGGAAGTAAAGCGGACTGTTGAGCCAATCGGTGTTGTCAAAGAACTCAAACGCCGTGTCCTCCGGCCGATCCCGAGTTTCCGTCCGCGACTCGCCGGTGAACGTGAACGGCACGACGACCGGATGGGTGTGGTTTGTCGCCAGGTTGATCGCTGAGAACGTGGCTCGGACCCAGTTGCCCGGAAGGAACGCGTCGCCGGCCATGCTGACCGGATCACCGTTGGTGACAAAATGAAGCACCTCGTCGGCAAGTTCGCCATTGAACATGGCGGCATAGTCCGCATTGATGCCGGGTGCGTTGAACGTGTTGATGCGAGCGAGAGCGCCACCGTCGCCGGTGTAGCGTGCGGCCACCAGTTGTGTCAGACCACCGCCCAAGCTGTGTCCGACAATCGAGGGCATGCCGTGGGCGCCGTTGACGGCGGTCAGCCACGTGGCGACGTCTTCGTAGTTCGCCAGAAATTGCGCCGCTCCGACACCATCGGGATGGAAATCGTCGAACCAATCGGTCAAGAAATCGACGGATCCACGGATGGCGAGCACCGGATCGACCGAATTGCTGACCAGCCCCACGGCATCGAACCCGGTCACCGGATCCTGAAAGAATTGATCGACGGTGAATTCGACGGTGGAGACTTGCCCGTAACCAAGATCCGAGAGTGAGACGGTCTGTCCAACCACCCAGTCTTGGTAGGCGACGTCCTTGGCCAGGATTTCCATGACGCCGGGGGTGAGCGAGTGTTCCAACGGAAGACGATAAATCTCGCGCCCCAACATTCCGTCGTCACCGATCAGAAACAAATTCGAACCGGCGATCGTTAATTCTGCCGGTTCGGGATTGAGATCATAGTGCAGTGCCGCATGGTGGAGCGTCCCGTCGAGATCCAGTCGCCACAGTCCGCGGCCGGTTTCGTCGGTCGCCTGAAAATACAGTGCATTGCCGATCACGGTGAGTTCATCGGGATCGGACGAACGGCCTTCCTGGCCGATCACGATCGGGTCATCTTGATAGAGATCGAGCAGCAAGTGCGTGCCGGCCGCCGTGCCGTCACTGATGAACAGTTCGCAGCCATGTTCCAGATCGTTTGCTCGGAACACAATTTGATCATTGAATTCGATGATGCCGCCGTCGACGTAATCCCCGAAGCAGCGTGAACCGTCCGTTCCGGTTTCAAGATCGACGACGGGGCGTGTTCCGTCCTCGGTTCCGTCGCTGATCCAGAGTTCGTTTCCTATATTCGTGGCGACGACGCCGTTGAAGTTGTCGTCACGTCGAAAAACCACCCCGTCTCCGAAAGGCGACAATGAGAAAATCCGCGAGCTGTTGGTGCCGGGGTCTAAGTCCACGACCAAGCGGGGATCATCGGAGCCGCTATCGATCACCCACAACTCCGACCCGTGATCGGGATCCTCGGCGATGAAAAACAGTTTCTCGCCGGAAACGACCAGATCTTCCGGGTTCGAAGAGAACGGAAACGCGCTGCCCGGATAGAGATCCGCGCGCAGCATCGTGCCTTCGGGCGTTCCGTCGCTACTCCAAAGCTCTCGTCCCGTTTCGGGGCTATAGGCGCTAAAGTACAGTTGATTGCCGTAGCGGACGAAATCCAGCGGTTGCGACGAGAGTGCAAAGGGCGGATTGCTGGTCGTCCGCAACGTCGGATCGATGTCTTTGAGCAGCGTCGCTTGACCTGTCGTTGCACTCAGTGCCCAGGGTTCACGCCCATAGCCTGGTTCATCGGCGGTGAAGAACATAGTGTTGCCGATCACGATCAAATCACGCGGCGCGTTGGGGCCCGGAACGGGGACGCCGTCGTTGTCGAGCGTTGCATAGGTCGTTCCAGCCTCGGTGCCATCGCTTTTCCAAAGTCTTGATGCGGTTCCATCGAAGGCTGAAAAGTAAAGCATGCCGTTGAACTCAACCAAGTCACTGACCGAGGCGCCTTGGGGAACGTTGCCGACAAAGTTCGGATTGATGTCTTTCACGACGCGTGTGCTGAAGGAGTCTCCGTCTGTGACCCATAACTCCTCGCCGAATTCACGCGATGTCGCAACGAAAAACAGCTTCGACCCCGCTCGCGTCAAGTGTTTGGGGTCCGATGAAATGGTCGCATCGGTTTGGACGCCGACCCAATCGGTGCCGGCGGCGGTTCCGTCGGTCCGCCAGACATCAAAGCCGCGGAAAAAGTCACTCGCACCGAAATAGATGTGGCTGCCGAAGGCGGTCAATTCTTGAGCCAAGCTGTGGGTGTTCGGCCCGCCGGGACGAATGTCTTTGACCAGAACCGTGCCGTCGACGGTGCCGTCGCTCTTCCAGACCTCGCGGCCGTTCGCTCGATCATTGGCGGTGAAGAACAAGGTATCCCCCAGCGCCGTCAGGCTCTCCGGGTCGGAATCGAGTACGCCCGGCGCGATGTTTTTCACGATTACCGTTCCCTCGGTTGTCCCATCACTGGTCCACAATTCGACGCCCTCGTCTGAGTCCGCGGAGAAGAAGACGCGATTGCCCACTCGCGTGATCTGCGACGGCGAGGAATCCGCAGCATCGGGAAAAATATCTTTGACCAGTTCGCTTGTCCCTTGCCCCGGGATGCCTGTTGTGTCGCGCACGTACAACTCCCGACCCGTCGCGACGTCGCCTTTTGCGGAAAAGAACAACTGGTTTCCCGTCGATTCCAGTTCTCGCGGCGACGAACTGCGGGGGCGACGGATGTTGACGCTCGTTCCGGTCACATCCGTGACGGTAATCACTTCCTCTCCCGCAGCCACATCGCTGGCGACAAAGGTGCCGGCAGAGGTCCCGTCGGTCGCCCACAATTCGCGGCCGACGGCGCTGGTGTTTTCTCCGTCGCGCATGCCACCCGTGGCAGAAAAGAACAGCAAGCCGTCGAACGCGACAAGGTCCTGAGGGTTGGAAGAAAACGGATAAAAATCCGACGGCATCACCTGGGTTCCGTCCGCTTCGAAGAAGACCCAGTTCTGCGAAGCGTCGAGTTGCCCCACGATCGGTTTTCCTTGTGCGTTGCGGATCACCGGTTGATTGTCGATTTGGGTCCATTCGGCATAGAACGGCGAACCGTCGGCCTTGGTTTCCGGAAAAACGTTCGCAACCAGCGACGCGGTGCCCTGCAGATTTGTTTTGAACAGCTCGCGGCCGATGTTCGGCGATTCGGCTGTGAAGAATAAGATTCCTTGACCGATCGCCGGTGCAAACGTCAGCTGATCGGGGCTCGAACTCGTTTCCCCCGGGGCCAGATCGGAAACCAGGACCGTGCCCGCTTCCGTGCCGTCGCTCATCCACAATTCGTCACCGTGTGTCCCGTCGTCGGCAACGAAAAAAAGTTTGTTGCCGGCGGCTGTCAGATGAAACGGATACGATGAATCACCATAGCTGTACGTGATGCCGTCGTATTCATACGTCGTCACCGTCGGGTTGACGTCGCGGACCCGGACCGTGCCCGCCTCGGTGCCATCGCTCTTCCACAGTTCCTGCCCGGCATCCTCGGTGTAGGCGGTAAAAAAGAGCGTGTCGTTGACGGCCGTCAGATGTTGAATCTCTCCGTCGATCGGGCCTGGGCCGATGTCTTTGACCAGGATTCCGGGGCCCTCACCGTTGATGACGAACAACTCGTCACCGTGCAGCCCGTCATCAGCGACAAAGAACAACCGATCACCCACGGCGACGAACTGTTGAGCACCCGACGCTGGCGGGTGTGGGTTGAGATCCCGTAGCAGTGACGTTTCCAAAAGTGCGGCGGCCAATAGGTGCCGCTTTTCCAAACTCTCGATTCGAAGCCTTCTTCGACCCGATTTCCTGTGCCCCCATGATTGACATTTCATCGCGAATTCCCACGGAGCAAATTCTTGACAACGGTCTGGGTAGGGGGTCATTCTACCACAGTGGTGGTGCCATTGCGGAATTTGATTCGTTCGGTTCGGTTTGCCCGCACCTGAACGCCGCACCTGAACGCAATGCCTGGTTGTCGTCTTCTGTGTCGAAACAAGCTGCGTAGCGGCCTTTGCAGAGGAGCCGGCATGCGGCACATCACTGCGTTGATTTCGCAACATCGATAACGTTGACCGGCCAGTCGGCAACCTGGAGGCGACGGTGTGTGACGTGCGTCACCCGACGCGCCAGCTTGCTTTATCGCGGTCGGCAGCGAACAATTGCGGGACAGATTCTCCGGGCGTGTCGCATCGACTGCCGGCACGAGCACGGATTCCCATTATGACAAACGGTTTGGAGAAGACAGATGAAGGCCTTGATTGTCGGTTTGGCGTTGTTGGCGTCGGCGACGTTTGTTTCCAATGCCCAAGCACAGTACGTAGGGATCGACATTTACACGCCGCGCTACGCCGTCCCGGTCGCTCGCCCCGTGTTCGTGCCGCCGGTGGTGTACCCCGCACCGATTGTCGTCCGCCGTCCCGTGGTTGTGCCGGTCGCGCCAGTAGTGGCTCCGCGACCACGTTATCGGTTTTACACGCCGTACGGAGGTTCGGAGGTGAGAGTGCCGGGTCGACCGGTGGCAAACACCTTGCGTGCAATCATTCGTTGATCGACGCCTGCGATTCCAACTGTTGATCGCAACATTGCTGACTCCGACAATCGGATTCGGGTTTGCCGGTAGAGTGAAGTGTCTTAGGCCCGGAGGGCCGGTAGAGTGTCTGCCGGTGGCGTCAGCCACCGGGAGTGGATTCAAGGGAATACCCAAGGCCCAGCGGGCCGACACAATGCCGAGCGTCGAGTGGACTGGGAGACCGATTATGTCGGCCTTGCAGGCCTTCGTGATTCACTTTTTTCGATCCCGGTGGCTGACACCACCGGCAAGCAGCGACAATGGAACGGGGCGTCGTCGTGACCAGACGCGCTAACGCTATGTTGCACGGGCAGGTACGGAGTCGGCATTCATTGAAAACACAATGTCGTTTGCGCGTTCCGCGTGTTGTCCACCGTTGAACTTAATCGAATTGCGTTCCGCTTCAACGGTTGACGTGCGGTCACGGCGGGGCGGGATTGCGTGGGACTGGCAACCGTAGGCTGACGCCAGCTTCTTGAATCCACTGGCCGTTTTGGTGCCACAGCCGTCTTGATCTCTTGTGGCCCATCGAGTGATCCAGCGGCGCATGACTCCCCCGTCACGCGCGTTGTGTGGTCCGAGGGTGTTTTTCTTTGACTCAAAGACGAATCCGACTCTGCACACGACGCGGCGATCCTTGGGAGTCGAGCGCCGTGGGATGTTTGAAGTGCACCAACGAGATCAAA
>NZ_JANZKV010000060.1 GCF_025060895.1 Stieleria sedimenti
AAAGCCTGCACACCAGCACACACCAGCGCATGCCGGTCGTCAGCGGCGACCGATGCGCTACACTTCTCATTCACCTCTCGCTTCACCTCGATCACGCCCCCACTGCGCCCTTGTCCTCCCCATCTGCCCCCTCCCGCTCTGCCGCGGCCGCCCAGCTGATTTCCGTCCGGGGTTGCCGGGTTCATAACCTTCGCGACGTCGATCTGGATCTGCCCCGGGGCAAACTGATCGCGTTTTGCGGGCTGTCCGGCAGCGGTAAAACTTCTCTGGCCCTGGATACGCTGTATGCCGAAGGACAACGCTGCTACATCGAAAGCTTTTCCGCCTACACGCGGCAATTCCTGCAGCGACTCGACAAACCGGACTGCGATTCGATCACCGGCATTCCGCCGGCCGTCGCGGTGACGCGGGCGGGCGGCTCCAAAACCAATCGCAGCACCGTGGGGACGACCACGGAGATTGCCGACCATTTGCGATTGCTGTTCGCCAAGTGCGCGACACTGTACTGCACCGGGTGCGGCCGCGAGGTCTCGGCGGACGATCCCACCACGATCGCAGCAGAGCTGGCCGCATCGCCCCGACGCGCGATGATCGGGTTCCAAGTCCACCTGCCCAATCGCAAATCCGGCGGCGAGATTCTGCTGGGGCTGCAGCGGGCCGGGTACCTGCGTTTGATCGTCCGTGGCCAGACATTTCATTTGTCGGATTCCGATCGAGCCGCATTGGCCAAGAAGATCGGACGCGGGGGAGCGGAGTGCATTGTGGTGGTCGACCGGGTTTCAGCCGACACCGAACTGTCGCGATTGACCGAATCGCTGGAAACCGCCATGGGCGAAGGACACGGGCGGGCGGTCGTCCTGATCGAAGCCCCGACGGCAGAGACCGCCGAAGCACCCTCCGCGCAGCGCGTCGGCGAAGCGAATCCCCACTACGCTCCCCCGAACCAGGATCGCTCGGCCGATGATCCGAGCGCCGACGTCATCACCGACGCCGGGACGCCGACGGGCCGCATCACCGAGATCGATGGCCGCCCGTGGATGCAGCGGGTGATCAGCGATCAACGACGCTGTGATCAATGCGACCTGGATTACCCCGATCCCGTGCCCAGGCTGTTTAATTTCAACAACCCGCTCGGCGCCTGCGAAAAATGCGAAGGGTTCGGCGATCTGGTCGACGTGGACATGGATCTGGTCGTGCCAGACCCGTCGCTTTCGATCGCCGAGGGTGCGATCGCGCCCTGGAACACGCCCTCCTATCAACATGAGCTGGAGGAATTACTGGCACTGGCCGACGATTATGACCTGCCGACCGACGTGCCCTTCGGCAAGCTCAAGAAGAAGCACTTGAAGTTGATTCAGCGCGGAGTGCCCGAGCGAAACTTTGGCGGACTGGATGGCTTTTTCGCATGGCTGGATCGCAAGAAATACAAGATGCACATCCGCATCTTTGCCGCCCGCTATCGCAGCTACCGGACGTGCGACGCCTGTGACGGCCGGCGTTACAACGCTGCGGCGTTGGCCTACAAGATCGCCGACCGGACGATCGCGGACCTGCTGGAAATGTCGGGTTCGGCCGCTGCGGAATTTTTTCATCACGCGCCGCTGGGGACGCGGCAGCGCGAGATCGCCGCCGAACCCCTACGACAAATCTGCGACCGGATCGGATACCTGCAATCGGTCGGCCTGGGATACCTGCAACTGGATCGTCCTCTGCGGACACTTTCCGGCGGCGAAACCCAGCGGGTCGCGTTGACCGCGGCGTTGGGCGGCAACCTGGTCAACATGCTGTACGTCCTGGACGAGCCGACCGCGGGGCTGCACCCCAAGGATGTCCGCCGCCTGGCCGATTCCATCGCATCCCTGCGGGATCGCGGCAACACCGTCATCGTCGTCGAGCACAATGAAACGATG
Organism: Stieleria sedimenti; assembly: GCF_025060895.1. Taxonomy (GTDB): domain Bacteria; phylum Planctomycetota; class Planctomycetia; order Pirellulales; family Pirellulaceae; genus Stieleria; species Stieleria sedimenti. The sequence continues at coordinate 1,911 of NZ_JANZKV010000060.1, forward strand.
ATCGAGACCGCCGATCGCGTCGTCGAGATCGGTCCCGGTGCGGGCAACGACGGCGGTCGGATCGTGTTTGAAGGAACGCCCAAGCAGATGCTCCGCCACCGCGACTCGCTGACCGGGCAATTTCTCTCCGGACGACGCGGTTCTACCCTACGGCACCACGATCCTCGGCCGCCGCGTGGTCGGATCACATTGCGTGGGGCGCGCGGACACAACCTGCAAGACCTGACCGTGGACTTCCCGTTAGGCGTGTTGTGCGTGGTGACCGGCGTCTCCGGTAGCGGCAAAAGCTCGCTCGTCCAGGACACGCTTTTCGAAGCGATCCGGCACGAGAAACTTCGCCAAGCCGCCAAACCACTGCCGTATCAATCGATCACCGGGCTGGGCCAGATCCAGGACTGTGTGTCCGTCGATCAATCTCCGATCAGTCGGTCCCCACGCAGTTGCCCGGTGACGTACTTGAAGGCGTTCGATCCGATTCGCAAGGTGTTTGCCGACAGCGTCGAGGCGCGGGCGCGCGGATTGACCCCGAGTCACTTCACGTTCAACAGCGACAAGGGACGGTGTCCGGAATGCGAAGGCGCCGGCGTGCTGGAAATCGACATGCAATTTCTGGCGGATGTTTCGATGCAGTGCCCGGAATGTCGCGGCACGCGATTTCGTGATGACATTTTGAAGGTCCGTTATCGCGACCGCTCGATTGCCGACGTGCTGGCGATGAGCGCCCGCGAAGCCTACGCGTTTTTCCGAGGCGCCGACAAGGTGCAGGCGCGGCTGAAACGGATGATCGATGTCGGGCTGGGCTACCTGTCGCTCGGCCAATCCGCCACCACGTTGTCCAGCGGCGAAGGCCAGCGATTGAAACTGGCCGCGTTCCTGGCGTCGGCAACACGCAAACGCACCCTGTTTGTGATGGACGAACCGACCACCGGCTTGCACTTTGACGATCTGATCCGATTGGTCGATTGCTTCGACGCCTTGATCGCCGACGGACACTCGCTGTTGGTCGTCGAACACAACCCGCTGCTGATGCTCTCGGCCGACCACCTGATCGATCTCGGCCCCGGCGCCGGAGACGCCGGAGGCAGGGTCGTCGCCGAAGGCACCCCGGCGGAAGTCGCAGCCTGCGAGGAAAGTGAGACGGGGAAAGTGTTGGCGATGGAGATGGGGCGCGGGGAAGGGTGAAAGGAGATGGCAGAAAAATGGGGAGACAGGGGAAGGTAGACAGGAAAATGGGTGACAAGAAAATGGTGCTTGGAGGATCGGAGTGATGCCGGTTGAGGTTTTGGGCGAAGTTCGCGCGGTCGAGGAGCAGGTTTTTGCCGACGTCTGTTACAAGGTAATGGGGCGTGTGTTTGCAGTCCGGAAGACTCCATCGTCAAAGTCACCGCACTCAACAAACACAAGCAATCTTTCCTGGAAAACATCCGCCGATTCCTTCGCTACGTCGAAATTCCTGTCGTGCAGTGGCTGAACATCTCAAGCGACACCGTGACGTTTCAAACGATTCGACGGTCCTGAGCCGAGCAGCAACATTTTCTTGTCACCCATTTTCTTGTCTACTTTTCTTCACCCCGATTTCTTTCCCCAGCGGACTCGGAGGGCGTCGAGGAGGACGGCGGTGATGATGACGGCTCCGGTGATGAGCTGTTTGATGGCGTCCTCAACGCCCAACTGGGCCAGACCGGATTGCAGCACGGCGATGATCAAGACGCCGATGAAGGACGCGACCACGCTGCCGCGTCCGCCCATCAAACTGGTGCCCCCGATCACACAAGCCGCGATCGCCGAAAGCTCTAACCCGATCGCCGCGTTGGGGTCCGCGCTGGACAATCGGCTGGTTTGCGACAGTGACGCCAGTCCGCACAACAGCCCCAAAATCATGAAGGCGGCGATCGTGATCGGTGCCGTCCGAATCCCGCTCATCCGCACCGCTTCTTCATTCGTTCCGATGGCCACACAATAACGCCCGAAGACGGTTTTCGTCAGCAAAAACTGGCCCGCAATCACCGCCATCACGGCGACCAGGAATGCCGGCGAAAGCGGCACCCACTGCAGCGGTTCCCCGAACGCTTCGACGCGGCTGCCGATGTACATCGTCTGTGAATCCGTGATCACCTTCGTCCCGCCGCGTGCCATTTCCAACATCCCCAGGCTGACGATGAACGACGGAATCGAAAACCATACCGAGACAAACCCGTTGAACAATCCACACAAGCCCGTCACCAGCAAGCACACCAAAAACGCCGCCGGTAAACTCCACTCGTGTCGCACCATCAACACTCCGATCACCGCCGATCCGAGCGCCAACAAGGATCCGACCGACAAGTCGATCCCGGCGACGATCAAGACCAACGTCATCCCGACCGAGACGAAGATCAGATCCGGATTGGAGTTGGCAATTGTGACCAGCGTCTGGGTCTGAAAGAAGTTCTTTGAACTGAGCGAAAACACCGCGATCAACAGCAGCAAGACTCCCAAGAGTCCGGCATACTGCAAAAACGATTGAGTCAACTTTTGTTTCATGTTCCGGTCAAACCCTGAAGTTTTTGGTTCGATGCCCGGCAAAACTCGCCTGCAAGATGGCATCTTCGCTCCACAACGACCGCTCGCGGGTCTCCACCAGCCGCCCGGCCGACATCACGGCGATGCGATCACAGGTCTCCATCAGCTCGTCCAAGTCACTGCTGACGATCACGATCCCCTTGCCGGCCGACGCCAGCTCGTCAAACAATTCATAAATCCTTCGCCGGGCGCCGATGTCGATGCCCCGCGTCGGTTCATCAAACAGAAACACGTCGGCGTCGCGGGTCAGCCATTTTGCGATCGCGACTTTTTGTTGATTGCCACCGCTGAGCGTTCCCACACTCTGTTCGATGCCGGTGCAACGGGTTTCCATCGCGCGACACATTTCCCGGGCGACCGTCGCTTCACGCATCGGCGTGATCAAACCGAACCGTGAAAACCGTTTGAACATCGCACTCAGCGATGTGTTGCAGCGAATCGACTGCTGCAGCAACAACCCGTTCTGCTTGCGATCTTCGGTCACCATCGCCAAGCCCGCCGCGACCGCTTGGGACGGATGTGCAAACCGCGTGGGAGGTTTTCCAGCGATGCAGACCCGTCCAGATTCCGCCCGATCGGCGCCGAAGATTGCGCGCAACAATTCCGTCCGCCCCGATCCGACCAAACCCGCGATCCCAAACGTTTCGCCGGTGCGGACCTGAAAGGAGACGTCGCGAACCATGCCGCAGCAAAGGCCCTCGACCGCCAACACGGTCGAATCCTTCCGGTGATCGGATTCGTCCGCCGAGACCTCTGGCGCCCGGGCGTGGTGACGGATCTCGCCACCAGGCCGTTCATCGGCAAGCCCGCCACTCATCCGCTGGACCATCTGGTCGGTGCTCATCGATTCGGCGGTTTCGGTGCCGACGTGACGTCCGTCCCGCAGCACGGTGACGCGGTCGGCGATCCGTTTGACTTCGTCCAGACGGTGCGAGATGTAGATCATGCCGACGCCGCGATCACGCAGCTGCCTGAGTTGATCAAACAACAGTTGCGTCTCGCTGCCGCTGAGTGCCGCGGTGGGTTCGTCCAAGATCAGGATTTTGCACTCGCGTGCCAGCGCCGCGGCGATCTCCACCATCTGCCGATGTCCGACGCCGAGTTCGCTGACCACCGCGTGGGTGTCCACGTCGTCCAATTGCAACCGGTCCAGTGCGGCGCGTGCCTGGCGATGCAGCGCGCGACTTGAAACGATCCCGGCGAACGAAGGGAGCCGATTGAGCAGCAGATTTTCGGCGACGGTGAGGGTCGCAATGAGATTCAATTCCTGTTGAATGATCTGCACGCCGGCCGATTCGGCGGCCTGTTTGTGGTGCGGCGCATACACCTCGCCTTCGATCCGCATGCTGCCGGCGGTCACCTCGGTCAGTCCGGCGATCATCTTGCACAGGGTGGACTTGCCGGCGCCGTTGGCCCCGAGCAGCGCGTGAATCTCGCCGCCGCGCAAGCCAAAGCTGACGTCGCGCAACACCGTCACGTTGCCGTAACGTTTCGTCATCCCGACGGCATCCAGCAAGACGCTCACAGTGATTCTGCCGTCACCAGATCGACGGGCGTTTCGACGTCGGTCGGCTGATCCGTTTCGCCGTTGATCACTTGCAGCGCCGTTTCGATTCCGAACACGGCCAACTTATCACCGTATTGATCGGCCGTCGCCAGAATCTTCCCGTCGCGAATGGCCTGTTGGACGGCGGAGATATTGTCAAACCCGACGACCAGGACGTCGCCCGTTTTTCCGGCGGACTTGACCGCGGCGATCGCGCCGAGTGCCATCGAATCATTGGCCGCCAAGATGGCTTTGATGTCCGGATGCTCGCTCAAAATCGACGCCGCGATGGAATTCGCTTTGGACATTTCCCATTCGGCACTTTGGCTGGAAACGATTTCGATGTCGGCGGCTTTCATCGAGGCTTCGAAACCCGCGAGTCGTTGTTGGGCGTTGAATGAAGACCGAATGCCTTCCAGGATCGCGACCTTGTCGCCGGCGGTTAACTTGCCGGCCAAGTAGTCACCGACCTGCTTCGCTCCGGCTTGGTTGTCGGGACCGACGAACGGAATGTTTACTTCTTCGCTGGCCAGCACTTCGGCGTCCAACTTGTTGTCGATGTTGATCACGATGACGCCCTTGTTGATCGCTTTTCGCAATGACGGGACCAACGCCTTGGAATCGGCCGGGGCGATCACAATCGCATCGGCACCGGCGGCAACCATTTCATCCACCAACGCCACTTGCCGGCTCAAGTCACGTTCGTCTTTGATGCCGTTGACGATCAATTCATATTCATCGGCATGCTGACTTTGGTGCGTCTTGGCACCTTCGGCCATCGTCGAAAAAAACTCGTTCGCCAAAGACTTCATGATCAACGCGACTTTGGGACGATCATCCGTGTCCCCCGAATTCGATTCGGCAGTCGAGGTGTCGGATTTCGACGAACATCCCGACACCGCAATGGCGACCAGGATCGGAAACAAGAAGTGACGCATGAGAAACTCGTTGGCGGGAAGGGAATCGGGGAAGGACGCACTACGAAGACAGGGAATCGATTTGTTGATGGGTCGGCAAACTCGGCTGCGCTCCCGCACGGGAGGCGGCGAGGGCACCGGCCAGATTGGCCCACCGGATGGCTTGGCGAAGTGACCCGGTCTGCGCCCAGCGGACGGCCACGGCGCCGGCGAACGCGTCACCGGCGGCGGTCGTGTCGACGGCGTCCACCTTGATCGACGGGATCAGTTCCGCGGTCGCGCCGTCGTACAGCATCGTCCCGCGTGCGCCCAACGTGATCGCGACGGCGGCCGGTCCCTTGGCGTGCAAACGCTTGGCAATCGCGGCGGCGTCGTCGATCGTTTCCAGACGGCCGCCGACGATCGCGATGGCTTCGGATTCGTTCGGGCAGATCAGATCGACGTCAAACAGTTCATCTCGCAGCGATGCCGCCGGCGCGGGATCCAGGATCACTTTGGCACCCGCCCGCTTGGCCGCTTGAATGCCCGCCAACACCGTCGCTTGCGGTGTTTCCAATTGGACCATCAACACGTCACAGCCGGCGAGGGAGGACTCGGCGCGGTGAATGTCTTCGGCAGACAGCCGTGCGTTGGCGCCGGGGATCACGATGATCGCGTTCTCGCCGCTGTTTTCGACACTGACGATCGCGAGTCCACTTTCACACCCTTGGGCGGTCAGGACGGCACTGCAATCGATTGATGCGTCCAGCAGGTTGTTGAGCAATTTTTGTCCGAACCCGTCGTCGCCGACACGGCCGATCATTTGGACCGCGCCACCGCAGCGTGCCGCCGCGACCGCTTGATTGGCACCTTTTCCGCCGGGGACTTCGGCCATCGAGCGAGCCGCAACCGTCTCGCCCGGTTTCGGCAAATGATCGCATCGAATCACCAGATCCATGTTGATGGATCCCAACACCGCGATCCTCGGTTTGGAGCGTTCGTCGGGACTTGTGATGGGGGAGGACATGGAGTGATCAGCCGACCGAAAGGATGGTGAGTTCGAAAAACAATTCAAAGGGAACGAACATAGTGCACGCGCGATGGTGTTGCATGGTCGCGTTACTGACGTGGGACTGCGACCGACGACCGCCGCAACAGCGTGGTGGGGACCTTCCACAGCGACGTGGAGGACTGGATCTCTATCTCTGCAGGAGTGCTCAGCGGGGGCAGCGTTTGACGGCTCGATTCAGTGCTGGAATCAGTGCTCGGATTGACGTTCAACCGCTTCAGCAACACTGCGGTGGCCAGTCGCCCCAGCCGGGGAATGTCTTGAACCGAAACGGTCAGCGGGGTTTTCATCAGCTCGGCAAAGGGATGGTCATCGAATGCGACGATGGACATGTCGCTTGGAATCGCCATCCCGCGTTCGGCCAACGCTCGCATCGCACCGATCGCTGCCGGCGTGCACATCGCAAAGATCGCGGTCATCTCCGGATGTCGATCCAACAACGTGAGCGTCGCATCGTAGCCGGATTGCTCGGTGAATGCGTTTCCCGCCAGATACGACGGATCGAGGTGGAACCCCGCGTGCTGGGCCGCGTCGGTCAAGCCTTGCAGGCGAGTCTTGGCGGGCAAACTGTCACGCACGCCCGATAGGACACCAATTTTGCGATGGCCCTGCTCGATCAACACCTCTGCCACCGCTCGCGCCGCGGTCCGATTGTCCGACGTCACACTCGGCAATTCAATTCCGTCGAACACACGGTCGGCGACCACGACCGGCAATCCCGACCGATCGAGCTTGACCAGATGATCCGGATCAACACCGACCGGGCACACCAACAAGGCTTCGACCTGCTTGGCACGCAACTGTTCGACCAAACGCTGTTCGATTTCCGTCTCTTCGCGACTGTCCCCCAGCAAGACCGAGAACCCAAACGCTTCGACGCCCAATGAGACTTCGCGGGCGATGGAGGCAAAAAACGGGTTGGAGATATCGGGCACGATCACCCCGATCAAGCCGCTTCGTTTGAGCCTGAGCGAGCGGGCGACCTGACTGGCTTGGAACCCCAAGTCCGCGGCGACCTTGCGAACCGCTTTCTCCGTCGCGGGACTGATCCGATATTTCCGAGCTTGGCCGTTGAGCGCGCGCGAGGCGGTTGAAACACTGACACCGGCGCGGTCGGCGACGTTTTTGAGCGTCACGGGATACGCCAGCGTCGCAGAGCCGAAACCCGGCGGCGTGTCGGGCGTGCGATGATTCGGTGGTTTCATGGCGACTGAGTCGTCGGCTCTGGTGTTTCGGGGGTCGCGGCACGCGTCAACGGCCTGTCGCGTTTCAAAAACACCTTGAAAGACCGGAGGGCTCGCGCCCTGCCGCTAGCAATAAACACCCCGCTTGCACAATCGTTTGTGCTCTGTGCTGGTCAGTCTACCTAGCTGTGCGGTATCGTTGCAACCGGCCGACGCCGACCGCTTGGTCGTCCGCGACACGCCACTTGTTCCGTTGAAGCCCTACTCACACGAGAGCCCCACATCACCATGGAAATTTGGCCCGCAATCGATCTGCGTCATGGAAAACCGGTCCGTTTGCGGCAAGGCGACTATGACCGAAAAACGGTCTTCGGCGACGACCCGGTGGAGTTCGCCGTCCAGTGGCAAAAGGCCGGGGCGAGACGATTGCACCTGGTGGATCTGGATGCCGCCCGGGGCGATGACCCGACGGCCAATCGCGACGCGGTCGCGCGGATCGTTGCCGCGACCGGGCTGCCTTGCCAAATGGGCGGCGGTGTGCGAGATCAAGCGGCGATCGAAGCCTTGCTTGAGTTGGGCCTGGCACGTCTGGTGGTCGGGTCCGCGGCGCTGAAGCAACCCGAATGGTTCGCGTCGATGTGCGATGCTTTCCCCGCCAAATTGGCTGCGGGCATCGACGCGCGCGACGGCATGGTGGCGACCGACGGATGGCTGGAAACCAGCTCCACCCCGGCGATCGAATTGGCCCGAGACCTGCGACAGCGAACGGCCAACATCGCGGCGATCATCTACACCGACATCGCCCGCGACGGAATGATGAGCGGCCCGAATTTTGACGGGCTGCAGGACATGGCAGAGGCGACGGATATTCCCTTGGTGGCCAGCGGAGGCGTGACGACCTACGACGACGTCCGGAAGTTGGTCGAAATGAACATGCCGGCGGCAATCGTGGGGCGATCGATCTATGATGGAGTGATGCAACTGGAACAAGTCATTCAGATCGCCGGAGACAGCTGAGATGCAGGTCATTCCCTGGGCACACGACCACACCACGCGCCCGGACCCTGGCGCGAACCGGCTGATGGCAAAGGATCACCAGCCGTCTGGCGCGAGCCTACGGGCCTGCGCCTGCACCATCGCGTTCGTGCTTGCGGCTGCGTTGGCCGCCAACGGCATCGCCCAATCAACGACGTCGCAGCCCGTTTTCAAACAGCTGCCACCGCCAGGAATTCAGATCGATCCACGACGGCGCACGGCACTCGAACAACGCGTCGAATCGATCCGTCAGAACCTCAGCCGAACGGTCGCCGAATCGAACGATGCGTCCCGTTGGCGAAGCGACGTCGACGTCTTGATCCGAGCGGTGCAGCTGGCACTCGAGCAGGACTTGTTTTTCAAGGACGGCGAAGTCGATGCGGCCGAACGGTTGCTCGACGAAGCCGCGCGGCGGATCGCCGCAGCGGCCGCGGGAACACGCGGATTGGAACTGCTGGGATTTGACGCCGATGCCAACGACCGTCCCCAGCCGCTGGTCGCGGGTTTTGTTTCCCGCATCGATGATTCGGTACAGCCCTATGGCATTGTCGTCCCGGCGGGATTCACGATTGCCCAGACCGAAACGCCGCTGCGGATGGATGTCTGGCTGCACGGCCGCGGTGACACGAAAACCGAGGTACCGTTTCTGACCGAGCGGATGACCAAAGCGGGACCATGCACCCCCGATGCCACGATGGTTCTGCATCCGTTCGGCCGCCACTGCAATGCCTTCAAGTTTGCCGGCGAGACCGATGTTGACGAAGCGATCGATGACATCCAGTCTCGGGTCGCCATCGATCCGAATCGAGTTTCGATCCGCGGGTTTTCGATGGGCGGGGCGGGTTGTTGGCACTTGGCCGTCCACGATCCCTTTCGCTGGATGGCGGCCAATCCCGGCGCCGGGTTTGTCGACACACTCCGCTATCAGGGCTGGACGCAATCGACGCCGTTCCCTCTCACCGCGACGGCGGAAAAACTGCTGCGTTGGTATGACGTCTTGCCCTGGACCCAGAACTTGAAGGGAACCCGGACGATCGCCTACAGCGGTGAAGTCGACAAACAGAAGATGGCAGCCGACCGTGTCGTCGCGCGCGCCGAGGAACTGGGATTCCGATTCCCCTACGTGATCGGAGCGGGGATGGGGCACAAGATCGACGATCCCTCGAAACAGCAGATCGATGCCCAGATCGCCAAGTGGGCTGCCGAAGCCGACGAGGGTCCGGAGACAGAAATTGATTTCGTCACCTACACGCTCCGCTACAACCGGGCGGGCTGGCTACGCATCGCCGGGATGCAGGAACACTGGACTGCGGCGGCGGTCAGCGCCCGGCTGGACCGAGAAAACGAGAGCCTTCGCATCGAGACCGACGGCGTGACCCATTTAGAGATCGATTTTTCCGACACCGGTTGGCCGGGCCGTCGCGGCGCGGTGGAGATGGAAATCGACGACCAACGTTATTCGGTGGACGATACCGGCAATCTGCGGGGATTCCAGTGCACGTTGGCAAAAGACGCATCGGGCGAGTGGACGTCGACGCGTGACGACGAGATGACGCTACGCAAACGACCCGGATTGCAAGGTCCGATTGACGATGCGTTTTGCGACCGCTTTGTGATCGTCATGCCCAGTCGCCCGGCACGCCATGGCCAAGTGCAACGCTGGATCGATCGCGAGGCGGAGTATTTTAAGCAGCGTTGGTCGCGACTGATGCGCGGCGACGTACAAGTCGTGCTGGACCGCGACCTGACCGACGACCACCTCGAAACCTGCCACCTGATCTGCTTCGGTGACTTCAGCGGCAATCGGTTTCTGTTCAACATCGCCGACCGGCTTCCGATCCAGTGGACGCGTGAGACGCTGCGAGTGGGCGACCAGAATTTTGATCCGGTGCATCATGCCCCCGTGTTCTGCTATCCCAACCCGCTGAATCCGCGGCGCTACATCGTCGTCAATAGCGGCATGACGTTTCGCGAGTTTTCCAACGTCAGCAATTCCCGTCAAATCGCGATGCTGCCCGACTGGGCCGTCTTGGACGTGGAGACCGACGACGATTCGATCTACGCCGGTGAGATCATGGGCCAAGGGTTCTTTGACGAAGCGTGGCGTCTGAAGTGACGATCGGCAGCATGTAGGTCACGCTGTGCGTGACGAGCGGCGGTGTAGGTCACGCTGTGCGTGACGGATGGCGGTGTAGGTCACGCTGTGCGTGACGGCGGTGTAGATGGATGGCATGCACAGCATGCCCTACAAGCTTGACTTGGACTCCGCATCCTCTGCGTCTTCGTACTCATCCTCCTCTTCGTCGTCGTATTCTTCTGCTTCCGCTTCGGCGGCTTGTTGTCGGGCGATTCGCTCTTTGTCGCGCTCGAGAAAATCACCGGTGACTTGCTCTTCGGTCAACTGGGCTTCGGCGAACTTCATCAGTTGGCCCATCGGTTCGCGTTCGTATTTAAAATCGTCCATCACGAACTTCATTTTCTTTCCGTCGACTTCGTAGTGGATTTTTGCGATCCCTTTGGCGTCCCACTTTCGTTTATCGATTTTGGTGATCGCGTCGATGGGCACCTCCTGCCCCTTGCTGTTGCGGATCAGGGTTTCATCGCCTTCGACCCACGTTCCCTGGCCCGACATGAACATCATCAGCGCGGGGATTGCGAACAGGGAGCAGAGGATGACCATCATGAATTGGCTGCTGATATCGTGCCGAATGTCGTTGGCGGTTTTGGACGGTGTGATCGTGGGCCAACCATTTTCAGCGGCGAGCTCTTTCCAGGCTTCGCGACGGCCCTCTTCCGGCAGCCCCTCGTAGGCTTCGGCGATCGTCAGATTCTTTGGATACTTGATCAACCCGTCGTACAGGCACCATCCGGCAAACGCGGTACAACCGAGAAAGACGTACAGGAATTTGCGGAAGAAGGGCTGGTGAACTTGCGCACGAATCATCAATTCAGTACCGGAGAGCGTGAAGCAGGCGAGACGGATCCATTATGATTGAGAATGGTCGATCGAACAGCTCAATCTGACGCGATCGGCGCATCAAACCACCACAAAAGAGACTTCGAATGTCGGATACACCGCTTTTCAAACAACTCGATCATATCGCCATCGTGGTGCGAGACACCGACGAGGCGTTGGCGTTTTATCGCGATACGCTGGGGTTGCCCGTCGTGTTGAGCGAAGAAATCCCCAGCGGCAACGTGCGGCTGACGCATCTGGACATGGGCAACGTGCACTTGCAACTGGTCCAGCCGTTGACCGACGACCATCCGCTGCACACCCATCTGGCCGAACACGGCGAAGGGTTACACCATTTGTGTTTTCAAACGAACGACGTTTGCGAATCGCTCGCATCCTTGCCGGCGCGGGGGATGCGGGCAAAATCCGAAACGCCGCACGACGCCCCGCGTGGCCGCAAGGCCGGATTCATCGACCCGGCCACGACCCGCGGCGTGGTTTGGGAAATGACCGGCCCGATGTGATCAGCAGATCGATCGATAGTAATCGACGCTTTGTTCCAAACCGCTTTTCATGTCGACGTCGGGTTCGAACTGCAGCCGCGTTCGGGCCTGGGTGATATCGGCCAGCGAATCCTTGATATCGCCCAACCGGGGCGGATCATGAATCGGCTCGATGTCTTGGCCGAGGATGTCACGGAGCGTCGTCAGCAACTCCAACAGCGTCGTGCGTTGGCCTTGCCCGATATTGAAGGTACCGCCGTTGATGCCGGGAATCGTGGCGGCCAACAGGTTTGCCTTGGCGACGTCGCGGACGAACACAAAGTCACGTGATTGCGACCCATCGCCGTAAATTACCGGACGTTTACCGGACAGAATCATCGAGACGAAACGTGGGATCACCGCACTGTATTCGCTCTGGGGATCCTGGCGGGGTCCGAAGACGTTGAAGTAACGCAGGATCACGGTTTCCAGCTTGGACGTTCGCGAGAACGATTGCATGTAGGCTTCGGCGGCCAGCTTGGAGGCCGCATAGGGCGACAAGGGCGCCGGCGGATCCTCTTCACGCTTGCTGACGTAGGGGGAATCTCCGTAGGCGGCGCTGGTGCTGGCCAAAACCATCCGGCGAACCCCGGCATCCTCGGCCGCGGCCAACAGGTTGATGGTGCTGGTCGCGCACCAGGCGTGGCAAAGTGCCGGTTCACGCATGCTGCGGGGCACGCTGGCCATCGCGGCGTGATGGAAGATGGCGTCACATCCGGCGACCGCTTTCTCCGTCACCGCCGGATCCGCCGCGTCACCGCGAACGACTTCAACGCCGGGATGATCGGCCAGATGGGACAAGTTGGACTCATAACCGGTGCTGAAATTGTCCAAAACACGGACGGTGGCATTTTGCGAGAGCAGGGCGTCGACCAGGTGCGATCCGATAAATCCTGCCCCTCCGGTGACCAGACAGGTCCTTCCGGCGAGTGGCAACGCGGCATCGGGAAGCGTGATGGGAGCGATCATGAAGAAAACTTTTTGTGAGGCAGGTGTATCAGAATTGCGGCGCTGTTTTGCCGGTCGCCAGGATGGATTCCCAGAGCGGCCAACGCAACCAAGTCTTGCGCGAAAATGGAGCCGCGTGGGCGGAATTCAAGGAACCATCAGTATTTCATCAAGTCAGACTCAAGTGTTCGACGCGATCGCGCAAGTGTCCGGAAACCGCCAACATTTTGCCGGTGAAGTCGATTCTGCCGACCGGGAAGGGTTTTTGAGCGGCCGGATTTGCGAAAGCGCTATGGACGTCAACGGTTGAGGGTTAAACTACATCGGCACGGTTTCTCGGTAGGTGTTGAGCGGTGACTCCATCGACCGGCCTTCGGGAAAACGCGTTTTCGAAAGGATTTTCGGAAGGAAAGGGCCCGGCGACGTTGTGGTCGGCGGGCCGACAGCACGCTCCCAGACGCTGTCGGTTTTCCCCCATCAGGACCGAATCGTTCAACGGATCCTTGTTTAGAAGCTTCACCGCGACCAGACTGCTCGCGCCCGGCCGACACGCTTCGGTGTCGGACCTCCCCCACGCTCTGCCGAAACAGATTCACGCCCCACGATGATTGCAGAACCAACTTCGACACCACCCTCCAACCGCCGCAGCCGCCAGATCGCCGCGACCGGGACGACGCAGCCCCTGGATGTCCTCGGGGCACTGTGGCGCTACCGCTGGGCCGTGATCTTGCCGGCCATCGTGTTCGGCGTGATCGGGTTTCTGGTCTACTCGCGAACCGAAGAGACGTTTCGCAGCAGCACGCGGCTGATGGTCGAATCGAATCGGCCACCGATTTTTGACGCCTTGACCGGTGAAGTCGTCGGCGGCGTCCCGGACATCGAAGTATTGCAAGCCCAACTGTTCAGCGACACGGTCGCCACGATGGCCTTTAACGATCCCGACATGGCGCCGCATCGCGAGTTCTACGGCAACAGTATCGATCGCTTCATCGTCGAGGTTCAGGAACAACTGGAACTTGAACCCGAAGTCACGGACGTCAAAACCGCTCAATCGCTGATCACGTTGTTGCACTTCGACAGCAACAATACCGAACACTGCGAAGCGGCGATCAAGGCCTATAGCAAGGCGTTGCAAGAGTACTACAACCAGCGACACAAAACCGCCCAGGCGGATCTGGAACGGTTGATCACCATGGCGATGACGACGCTCGGGCCCAAGTTGGGCGAATTAGAAGATCGCTACGCCGAGTTTCGCCGCGACGCCCCGTTGACCTGGGACGCCGACGGTCGGGCCCAAAACCCGCACCGCGAGCAACAGCAACTGCTGACGAAACGACGCTCGGCTCAATTCGAAGAACTTCGTCGCGAGCAGGAAGTGCTCAAACGGATGGAAACCGTCGCCGCACAAACCGAAGACCCGCGGATCGCTCTGAGTGTGATGAGTCAGTTGTTGGGGGTCAAAGTCAGCAGCATTGCCGACGCCCGCGAACCCGACCCGATCGTCGGTGACAGCTTGTTGGCGGAAATCGACCTGGAGAAAAAACTGCTGCCGCTGATCGTCGCCAAAAATCAGAACGTTTCTCAATTCGGCCCCTCGCACCCCACCGTCAAGGCACTCGATCAAGAACTGGAAACCACGCGTGAAGAATTGCTGCGTCTGGTTCGTGAGCAAGCCGACCGGATCACCAAACTGCGACGCGAATGGTTCGAAGACCTGGGCGACCCGATCGAACGAGCCAAAGAAACTGTCCAAGCCGTCGTCTACTCGCACCAAGCCAAGGTCCAGATGCTCGAAGGGTTCATCAAGGAATTGGATGAGCAGATCGCAACGGAAAAAGTGCTCGCGGCGAAAATCTCCAGCGAGGAACTGCGTAACGAATCCATGGTTCGCGAGATGGAGCAGTATCGCCAATTGATGCAACAGCTCAAAGAGAAAATGGGCAAAACGCAACTGTCCGACGACGACAGCGTGACGCAGGTGGTCGAGTTGATGAAACCCACCCCGGCCTATCTGGTCGGCCCCAGCATTTTGAAACTGGGCGGGCTCGGCACGCTGCTCGGCCTGCTGCTCGGCGGGGGGCTCGCGCTGCTGCTGGAAAAGAACGCCAACACGTTCCGCGATCCCGAAGAGATCTGTTCGATGCTGGGCGTCGCGATCTTGACGCACATTCCGTTCTTCCGCGGCAAACGGCGAAAGACCAAGAAAGGAGAACTCGATCCGTACAAGACACTTTCGACCGACTTGACGGTGGTCCATCAACCGTCGTCCTCGGCTGCCGAGGCGATCCGTTCGCTGCGAACGACCGTGTTCTTTGACACCAACAACATCAAGGGCGGCAAGGTCGTCCAGATCACCAGCCCGCTGCCGGGCGACGGCAAGAGCACGATCGCGTGCAACCTGGCCTGCTCGATCGCCCAAAGCGGAAAACGGGTGCTGGCAATCGATTGTGACCTGCGACGCCCCCAACTGACCGACAACTTCGATTGCGATGACAAACTGGGACTGACCAACGTCCTCAACGGCGAATGCGAACCGCTGGAAGCCGCCCATGCCACGCCGCTGCCAAAGCTGTCGATCATGCCCTGTGGTCCGATCCCGACCAACCCGGCCGAGGCGCTTTCGTTGCCGGTGATGAACGAGCTGCTTGAGTATCTGCGGGAACAATACGATTACATCATCCTGGACACGCCCCCGCTGTTGGTCGTCACCGACCCGAGCATCACGGCCAGCATGTCCGACGCGTTGATCTTGACCCTGCGGATCCGCCGCAAGAGCAAGCCGAATGCCCGTGAAGCACTCAATATCCTCAACGGCGTCGGCGCCAACGTCTTGGGCGTGGTGATCAATAATTCCGATGAAACCGGAGCGAGCGACGGTTACCGCGGATACGGTTATTACAAGTACGGTCGCTACGGCGGATCCTACCGACGCAACGGCCAAACCTCGAGCACCAGCGTCGCGGTCACGTCTCAAAACACCATTCGTCTTTCCCGCCCCGCGGCGGCGGCAATGTCCCCCAGCGTTCCGTCGGCGAGTGGCCCGTCCGGCACGAGTAGCCCGTCCGGCAAGGGAACCCAAGCGGCGAAAAACGGAAACTCGGTCTCCCGGGCCGCCGCATCCGGACCTTCCCGCCCGTTTTCCGCCGGCACCTTGCTGGCCGACCCACCGCGCTCGCACGACGAACCGCGCTCGCACGACGAACCGGAATCGCATGGCGGCTCGGATGCTTCGTCAGGCGGTTCGTCGAACAAGCCGAAGTTCGATGGCTGACCCGCCGCCCCATCGCCATTCCACACCGATCTGAACACCTTTCAGTAGACTGATTTGCCAATGTCGACCACCGACTCGACAGGCCTGGACACGTCCATGCTCGACGAGGCCGAACCGATTCAGCCCGCGACAACCAGCGATTCCCAACCCCACCCCAACTGGCGCTGGTTTTGGCTCGGCTTGTTTCTCGCCGTGGCTCCGTTGCTGGTGCCGTACTTCATCGGCATGTGGGGCAATCCGACCTATCGCTATTTTCCGTTCGCGATCGCCGCGGTGGCCTGGCTGACTTACCTTCGCTTTGACGGCTATTTCTATCCTCCCCGCGGCTGGTTCAGTTGGGCGGCGATCGGACTGGCGTTGCTGCTGACTGGCTTCGGGACGGTGGTGCAGTTCCCCTGGTTTGCGGCGGTTGCATTCGCGATCCTTTGCGCGACCATGCTGTACGCGATGCGAGGGCCGGAGGATTCAACGTTGTTGGTCCTGGTGCTTCCGTTGCTGACGATCGTTCAACTGGTTCGCGCCGACACGCTGTTGGTGCTGTGGTTGCAGAACGTGACGACGTGGATGTCGAGCGTCTTGCTGGACACGCTGGCGGTTCCACATGCGGTGACCAACAATGTGATTCAGCTCGCCGATCGCGAACTATTTGTCGCCGAAGCCTGCAGCGGCATTCAATCCGTGTTCACGCTCAGTTTTCTCGCCTTTCTGATGATCTCGTGGCGACGACGACGGATTTGGATGGCGCCGATTTACTTGGCGATCGCCTGCCTGTTGGCCATTTTTGCCAATGTCATTCGGGTCACGATCGTCGCCTTGGTCGCCAATTCCTTTCAGTTCGATTTGGCCGAGGGTTGGCCCCACCAACTGTTGGGCTATTTCGCTTTGGCGATCGCCTTCGGGTTCCTGCTTTCCTTCGACTATTTGATTGCCACGTTGTTGCATCGCGTCCCGGAGGAATCGGAGTTCAACCCGCTGGTGGCGGGCTGGAATTATCTGTCACTGAATTCGGACGATGAAGCAACCGGCGGCCGCGGCACGCAACGAAACGTCATGGATCTGCTGGACCGGGACCGACGCAGCGGGGCGTTCCGCTGGGCCCAGGGTTTGGTCGACAACCGCATCGCACAGATCGGTTTCGCCGCGCTGGCCGGTCTGATCTGCCTGGCATCGTTGACCCAAGTCATTCGGTCTCGCAAACCCGCCAACCTGGTCCAGAGCGACAAAGCCCTGGTGTTTGACCCGCCACCGGACCTGATCAACGACTCGCTGAACGTTCTGACCGTGGTCGGGCACAAGGCGAACCGGGGTTACGAGGACCCGCGTTTGGGAGCCAACTCGGACATCTGGGAATGCCAGTGGGAGGACATCACCGTCCAATTCGTGCTCAGCCAACCCCACCAAGGCTGGCATGAACTGTGCAACTGCTACGAGCGGCTGGATTGGATGCTGCTGGATCGCGACATCCAGTCGCCCGACCGATTCGAATCGATGGAGATTGTCGCGAAAAACCCGGACGCGTTGACGTCCACCTACGTCCTGGCCCGCTTCAAACGCGGCCCGACGCAGCATGGTTACCTGATCTTTGCCGGCATCGGCAGCGACGGAACCCTGGTCGACGCACCGGACAGCTTGTCGGCGTTCACGCACCGTGTTTGGAATCGCATCGATTCGACCGGTGTTTGGGAGCAAAACGAAGTCATCATGTTCCAAATGTGGATCACATCGCCGGACAAGATCAATCCACGCAAGTTGCAAGAACTGCAGGAGGAATTTGTCGCCGCACGCGGCCGGATCGCGGACGCGATCATTGAAAACGCCGGTCGCACGCTGCCCGCCCAGGCCCTGCGCATCGATGCCCCGACCGCTGCGTCGGCGGTGGCAACATCAGAGCGGACCATGACGGCAAAGGAGTTGAATTAAGATGCATGCATTCAACCCACTGACCTGGTTTCGCTGGATGGGGGAGTTCATCCGCTGTTGGTTCTTGGGAATCCCGTGGCGTGACGCGCCCAAAGCGATCCCGGCGGTCATCCTGTCGATGGTTCTGTTCACGACGGCGTTCATCGCCTTTAGCGGCGGCGCGGGCTGGAGAAACCGGTTGCTGGACCGTCAATTGCGGGTCTCCTTGGACCGCGAAGACTTCCCGACCGCAGAGATCGTGATTCGGCGACAATTGGAAGCCGATCCGAAAAACGTTGATCTGATCCACCGTTTTGCGCTCGTCCGCGAAGCCCAGTCGTTTGAAGACGAGGCCAAGGTGTTGATGCGTCAACTGCTGACGCGTCGCCATCTACCTGCCGCCAAGTGGTTGCTCGAGAACCAGATCATCGGCAAGAAATTGACGGACTTCAGCCCCGAAGAACTCGACGAAGTCGGCAGGGTCTTGCAGTTGATCACCGAGCGAGAAGACAAGAATTTCGGTGCGAAACGGATGTACGCGGAGTACCTGATCTTTGAACAACGTCTCAGCTCCGCGATTCCCGTCGTGTTGGAACTGTCCGAAGTCGAGCCGATGCGCGGATTGCAGGCGGCGGCCTTGGCGCGTCAATTGAATGAATTTGATGCCGCCGAACAGTATGCGTCCGCGGCGTTGGAACGGGTCAAAGAAATGCACAAGGACGACCCCACCAATGCCAACCTTGCGATGAGTATTGCACGCAACCAGATCTTCTTGGAACGGCATTCCGACGCGATCCGAACGCTCAAAAGCAGCATCGACGTCGCCAAAACACCAGAAGAACGACGGATGCTGACCCAAGCCCTCGGAGACGCAATCGTCGCCTATGTGACCTACATCGAAAAATCTCCGACCAACACCGTGCAGGAACGATTGCGGGTGCTCATGATGCTTGACGCCGCGGTCAAGATCGCGCCGAACAATCCGCGTGTGGTGACGATGGTCGCCGACCACGTGCTGTCGAGTTTGAACGAAGACGACGAACAGATTGCAACCGTCCGAGCGGCGTTGATCTCGGGATCGCCGGCCGGGATTGCCCATTTCATCAAAGGCACTTCTGCACTGATGAAAGAGGACCTCGCGATGGCGGAGTTGCACTTGGAGAAGGCGGCCGAACAGTTGCCGCGAAGCGGTGCGATCCTGAATAACCTGGCCGTCGCGTTGGCGATGAAAAAGGAACCCGACTATGAAAAAGCGCTCCAGGTCGCCAACGCGGCAATCGACAACGTCCCCACCCCGACGCCGCACTTTTTCGAGACACGCGGACAAATCCTGTTTCGCATGGGGCGGTTCCGCGAAGCGATCAGCGATCTGGAGCGTGCGCTACCCGCCCCGGACTTGAAGCGCCGATCGCATCTGATGCTCGCCGATTGCTACGACAAGGTCGGTGACGCGGACTTGGCCCGAGGGCACCGAGACGCGGCCGAGAAGCTGAAGGATGCCAAACCATCGGACACCGGCGTGCCCGAATCCAAGGTCGAAGACGGTTGATTGAATCAACCGCCCGCTCCCGCCCGCATCCCAGCGGGACGCGTCAGCGACCGGCCCATGGTGATACCTCACCCTCGTTCCCAGGCTCCGCCTCCACCGGCCCGGCGATCGATCGTGGGCGGAGCCTCAAGAGAATCGCGTTACGAGGCGGAGCCTCGTAACGAGGTGCCCCACGCGGCACCGGCTGAAGCCCAATACCGCTAAGTTAACATGAATGAGGGGGCCCGGACGCTGGCGCGAACCGGCTGATGTCAAACGAATATCAGCCGTTTGGCGCGAGCCTACGGGCCCTCATCTGAAGAAACGACGCTTAACTTAGCGGTATTGGGCTGACGCCCGTGTCGAACTGTCGCACCCTGGCGGGCTGCGTCAGTTCGAGCCTCACCCGAGCGGTTCACAGTGGGCTGACATTGCCGATAAAAGAGAGCTAGGATTGAGCCAGCTCAGGCGGCGATGGCACCCCTTTTTCGAAAGCGATTGATGGCTCGATTTGGCATTGTTTCTGGACTTTTGCTGTGCATCGACACGGCGATCGCCCTGTTCGGTTCGCTGAACAAGGCTCCGATGCTGTTTATTCCCATGATGCTGGGAATTCCGATCCTGTTTTTCGGCGTCGTTGCACTCAATCCGCATCGTCGCCGTCAAGCGTTGGCGACCGCAGCGATGCTCGGTGCCTTTGGCTGCCTGATCGGTTTTGGTCAGCTGTTTCACTTTTTCTCCATCTGGCGCAAGCAGGGCGTGGTGAACCTGCACTCGACCCAAATTGTCTCGCTGATGGTGGCGATTTGCATCGTCTTTTCGCTCAGCTACCTGTGGACGGCGGTCCAGGCCGGACGCCAACGCGGCCGGAGGTCGGCGGCCTCCCCCTGACCGAGACACCCCAGCGGGACGCATCA
>NZ_JANZKV010000061.1 GCF_025060895.1 Stieleria sedimenti
GCGATTCCGATCGAGTACATTGGCCGTCAGCGGCGATGGCACGGGCTGTCGCCGATGTCGGACGCGCGAACCATCCGTCGCACACGCAGGCACGGAGTCGGCGTCAATCGAAAATACAATGTCGTTCGCCGTGCCGCGGTGAACGGTGGACGTTCGTCGGCAGAGGCAGTGACAGTCAGCGAGACCTATCCGTGACAGCGCTTAATCGCCGTAGCCAGCGTTTTCAGTTCCGTATCTTGGATCTCTTGGCTACTCCACTTGCTATCGCAATCGCATTTGCCGCTTCCGTTTCGCTTGACCTCATCGCGATGGATGCCGCCGACTGGCTTTTCGGAATAGGGTGGCCTGGGCGATTGCGCGAATTACTCGAATATCAGTTTTCGCTTCCGACGAGGCAGCTTTCTGCCGCTGGGGCGACGCTTGCAACGCCGTCGGTTCTCGCCCTCGTATTGTTCAATTCCTTGCTGGCCGCGACCGTCTCTCGCATCGGAGTTCAGCTCTCAGTTTTGCTTCCAGTTACTCATCTTTACGTGACTTCCTGGTTTCTGAATGGGGAGTTTCTTTGGGCGCTTCACGCTGCACATGTGATCGCTATAGTTCCGTGCTGGTTTTTCGCATGGTCCTCGTATCGCGGCGGACGGCACTTTTTTCTCGGTCGCCGACCGATTGTGTTGACAACTCTTCGCCTGACTTGTGGACTCATTCTCGCTTTTCTGGTTGCCGCAAGCCGATCGTTGTACCTAAACTATCTGCACTCTCTTGATGAAATCTTTGCTCTGGTGTTGGCTTGATCGGAGCGGGAGTCGACGAACCAGCGAATGCACGCGAGCGACGGAGTTGAGTTGGTTACTGTGTTCGTATCGTTCGCCGTCGCCGCGTGATTCGTATCGTTCTGCCAATAAATGCTGTTCAATGTGTCAATTGAGAGTCAGCGTCTACGCCTACGCATGCTTTGGATTCTTGGCTCTGGGATGTCAAAGAAGTGTCACCATCGCAAACCCGGACGGAGAGTCTGTAAGCATCGGGACGTTTTGGATGGCACCGACGCAGATTAACCAATGGGTGATTCCGTTGACATATTTCACTTTCTCCGTAGTAGCATTGGTCGCTCTGTGTCGCTACAAATCCATCACTTCGCTTCTCCTAAGCGTCGCCTTCGTGTGTATTCTTGCTGGTACACTTGGAAGCTTTGCCGCAGAGTATCCGATGAAAGGTGCTACGATCGACGACTTTCAATCTGGGGCAGCCCATCCAATAGTATGGCTTCTGAATCTTTCAAACTCATTGGTCGCATTCGGCTACTCCATTGCTGTCTTGGGTGGACTTGCGGCTTTACGCCAAATCACACGTCACTGTCGAAACGAAAATGAGGCAGAACCATCGGTTGCAACGGAGACCGCGAGCTGACGTTTCTGAAGTGGTGCGTCTCTCGCGCGGTCCCGCTGAACCGCGCCGTTGAACTGGCCTTCGGGT
>NZ_JANZKV010000062.1:0-14202 GCF_025060895.1 Stieleria sedimenti
ATTGGCCTTTAGGCGATTCCTGGTCGCTGCGACGCAGCGACAGTGGGCGGCTCAAGCCTGCACACCAACACGCTTGCCGGTGCCATTCGGGGCACTAGATTCCGTAGCGATCGCGGAAGCAGTTTCGGTGGGTGCGGGCCAGTTCACTCTGGGCCGCCCTGCCGGCGGCGTCGGCCGCGATTGCGATTTGCTCGAGCAGTTCCGCAAACGCCAGCATCGGTTCGGCACCCAAATCCCATCCCGCACGGACCCACAACTCGTGGGCTCGGGCGGGCCGTGCTTGTTGAGCCAACGCGGCGAAGTGCTCGCGGACGCGATCGCGTCGATCGCTGGCCGAAGGCACACAAAGGCTTTCGAAATAACCTTGCTCGACCGAATCAGGAGGCTCATAGCCGAGCGTCATCAAGCGTGCGGCGGAAAATTTTTGGCCTTCACCGCAAAACCCATGCGTACGCACGCGCACCGTTTGATCGGTGAAGATGGAACAGTTCAACCCGCTTCGGTAGTGATCCATCGCGGCGGCGAAATTTCCCGATTGCTCTTGGCTGTACCCCAAGACATCCCAGGCCCAGCCCAGTTCCGGCGCGAACTCGATCGCGCGACGGCAATAGCGCATCGCCGCGTCCCAATCTTGCTGGTCGAGAACCTGCTGGTGGGAAACGTTCGTCGCGACCACCTTATCGATCCAGTCCTTTTCCATCAGTCGGTTGTCGAACAAGCCGCGCTGGAGTTGCTGGGGATCGTCGATGTCCAAGCCGCGCAGGGCATCGTCGCTGAGCAGCGGGTTTTCTAACGCGTCGATCACCAGTTGACACAAGACCGCCGCTTGGCAAATGTGGCGATCGATCATCTCGCCGGCCAGTTCGAGACCGCTTAGTGGTTCCAAATCCGAAGCCGACCGATGTCCCAGCCGACTGATCGCCCAGTGATTCAATCGATGGCAGGATCGATCGCTTTCATCGCTTGCCGAACCCGCGGAGATCGCGTGGTCGCGACGGCTGCCGGGCAGCTTGTGCCGAACGTGGTCAAAGTAGATGGCCTCGGCAAGCGAGACGCCCCAGGGGATCCAGTCGCCGCCGCCGTGGTACCAGTGGACGACTTGTCCGGCCGAATTGTCGGCGGCGATCCGGACGCACAACCAATCGCCCATCGTGTTGGTCAGGATGGGGAGAAAGTCACAGGGCATCAGCGCCGGCCAGATCGCCGTGGGCGCCTCATCGATGAGTTCTTGGGGCGGGATCGCCGAGGCAAACCGGTTGCCTGCGCTGCCATCGGCGAAACGCCAGATCTCGTCGTCGAACCATCGCGATAAGTCGTCGGAAAGGACGCATCGAAACCTCGCTTGGATCTGGTCGGTCCAAGATCCCGAGGCGGCGGATGGTTGGGTCGGCTGTTGCAAGGTTACCGAATCAAACTCATGTAAAAGCTGAAGATACGCTCGTTGTCAAAGTCAGACTTGTTGACCGGGTAGGCAAAGTCGAAGGCGAGCGGGGCCGGCCCGAGCGCGGGGATTGCAACACGCAAACCCAAACCGGGCGCGACGCGAAACGAGTCGGCGTCCAGTTTAACACTGCTTTCCACGGTACCAAAGTCACAAAATGCGACACCACGAAAGGCGTCGTCGGCCGTGATCGGGAACATGTACTCGACCGAATTGAGAAATTGGAATTCCCCCCCAACGGCAACGTAGGGATTTCCGCCCGTACCGCCCACCACGGGGCCGGCACCGCGAAAATCGAATCCACGTAGCGTCGCGTAACCGCCGGCGAAGAAGTTTTCGAAGATCGGCGTGTCGTTGCCGCTGAATCCGACCTGTGTACTGTACGAGAAGGTTTGTTTACCGCTGCCGTCGGCGCGTGACGCCAGCAACCAGTACTTGCGGTACTCCAACTCGATTCGGGAGTAGTCGTAGTCGCCGAAGGTTTCTTCGAACTGGAACTGGAAATAGTGGCCCTGGCTGGGCTGAATCGGACTGTCACGTGTGTTGTGCGTCAGCGTGATGCTGCCGCTGTACAGCTCGTTGTCACCCTGGGCGTCCGTCAACTCTTGATATTCGGCCGCATCGCCGGGCGACAGGATGGCGGTGTTGAGTGCCCGAACGCGACTGAGGTCGACATTCTGACCACTGATGCCGACGGCAAGCGACAAGTCGGGCGTGATGCGATAGCCCAACGAAAATCGACCGCCGAGACGGTTTTCGTCCCAGTCGTCGTAACGCCGGTCGTACAGGAAACCGCTGGCTGAAAAACTGATCGGCAAGTAACCGAACAAGTTCGGGTCGGCGAACTGAACGCTGTAGCGATCAAAGTCGCTGCCCGGTGCGGCTTCCAAGCGAAAGGTTTGCCCGGCACCGCGGAAGGCCGTCCCGCCGAACAGGTCTCGGAACGAGCGGGGCCAACGCATGATGTCGAAGTTTCGTTCGTCGATCGTGATCTGGCCGGTCACGCCGGCGTCACTGTTGACCGCACCGCCGAACATGATCCGTCCGGTCCGTGCGGGAAATCCGTTGACGATCAAGTCTGCGACGCGAACGTTAGGCGTGTACACCGGATCGGTGCCGATCGGCGGAAACGCGGTGCCACTTCCCGGGACCGATTGACCGGGTTGCAGCACGCGTTGACGTGGCCCGAACTGAGTCGGCGGAAACGCCGTCTGCGGCGGCACCGGCTGCGGCACATAGTTTTGCTGCGGCACATAGTTTTGTTGTGGCGCGTCGTTTTGTTGCGGTTGAACGTAGGTCCCCGTCGCCGGGTTGTATCCCGGCGGATAGTTCTGGGCGTTGGCCGAGGAGGTCCAGGACAGCGCGGTCCAGAACAACGCGGTGCAGGCGAGCACGGCGATTGGAACTGCCAGGCCGCGTGCCATCGGCGTGTTGATGGCGGCTCGCCTGGCCAATCGTTTCGGCAAATCGATCGATTCCATTCGGGTTGATTCGCTTGCTGGGGTCAGGGGTGATGGGATAACGTTTCGGTCGGTGTCGGGGTGGGAGGGGGGATTCATTAATACGCATCCTCCCGAGGATCGACGATGATGTCAGGCGGGTCGGCGATTTGCGGATTGGTTTCCAGCAACTGGCTGTTGCTCATTCGCCGTCGACCGATTTCCAACAGTCTGCGGTCGATGAAATCACCTTCGCGCATTTCCAACATGTTCAGCATCACGGTCTCCCGCATCAGGTGCGGTTCGCCTTCGATGTTGACGCGGATCTCGCCGATCTTCCAGCGGTCGCCTTCTTCGATCTGGTAGACCAGGTCGACGGTGTTTTCTTCGTCACGCATCACGGTCTTGGGCTGGACGTCGGCATAGATGAATCCCAATTCGCCGTAGCCATAAACGATCTCGCCCACGTCGCGTTTCAAGATGGTGCCGTCAAACATGTCGCCGGCCTTCAGTTCCAAACGCTGTCGCAGCGAATTCTCGGTGACAAATTGATTGCCGATGATTTGTACGCTGTTGATTTTGAAACGTTTGCCTTCGTTGACCACAAACGTCACATTCATCCATTTGCCGTCTTCGCTGTAGGAGATTCGCCTTCCGACGGTGGCGGTCAGGTAGCCGAGGTTGTGATAGGTCGCAGCCAAGATATCGACGTCACGATCGATCTTGGCCATGTTGGCGACGTTGAAGGTGTAGTAGCCGAGTTTGAGAAACGGTCCACGGCTCTTGATTAGCTTCTTGAGTCGGGCTTCGCTCAGCAAGGTATTGCCGATGACATTGATGCTGGCGATGCGTTCTTTGGGGCCTTCGTTGATCCGAAAGATCACCATGCCCGGTTTGTCCTTGAACCCGATCGTCGACGTGATCGCGACCTGGTTGAACCCTTCATCCTTGTAGTAGTCGATCAATCGTCTGCGGGCGGATTCGACGGAGAACTCGCTGAGCGGATCTTTGACTTCCAATCCGGCGCGGCCCTTCAGGTCGCGGTCGTTGACGCGGTTGTTTCCGTGAAAGGAGATCGCGGAGATCAGGGCGCGTTCATGCACCACAAACGTCACGTCGACGCCGGCATCGTTCTCTTTGGTTTTGAAGGTGACATGGTCAAACGATTTCATTTCGTTCAGCCGATGGACGTCACCGAGCAACACTTCGCGGCTGAAAAACCGCCCTTTCTTGGTCTGCATCTTTTGAAGGATCTCATGCTCGCTGAGCGCTCGATTGCCGACAATCCGCACGCTGGTGACGACCTTGTCGCCGTGTTCGCGGCCGATCGGCAAGGCATCCTGGTTGTGGACGTGATCGCGAAACTTGGGACGCTCCGACGGTCCCGCCGGACCGCCGCTCTGAGGACCTCCGCCGCCACCCATGCCCCCCATGCCGCCGCCCATCTGGGCCGCCGCAGGCAAGGAAAACACCAAACTGGCCACGAGTGCGATCAGCAGGGGTGCCGACGCGCCGCCAGCGGTCTCGCACCAGCGGATTTCGGTCTCGGGACATCCGTGCGTATTGATTCGTTGTGTCATAAGACGAAGGCAAACCGTTTCGACGAGGAAAACGCGATCCATCCGTGGATCGTGTTTGGGCCACCGCGTGGTCATTCACAGCACGCGCGATTCATGGCGTGAAAGGGTGTTACCAACGCGGCAAGTGCCAAGACAAGGCAGATTCCCCCAGCAACTTGCGTGAATCTGGTTGGAATCTTCGAAGAATGATGCGACAAAGAGGGTCGGGTACCCGAGAGACGAGAACATTTTCCGCACCGAGAGCGATGACGTTGGACGTGATTTTGTTTACCAGCCCCAAAGCGGGCAGCGGTGTGGCGCGCGAACAACTGCCCCGCTTGGCCGAACTGCTCGCCGCAGCCGGGATCAAGTACCAGACGCTGTCGTGCCCCCGCGAACTGAACGCCGTTGTGACGCGGCGGCGTGAAACCGGTGTTTCACAGCCGGTCGTGGTCGCCGCCGGCGGTGACGGAACGATCAGCCTGGTCGCGTCCAGCACCTTCCCCGAAACGCCACTGTTGCCGATGCCGATGGGCACCGAAAATCTGCTGGCGAGATACCTGGGGCAATCCAACGCCGCCGAAGCGGTGATGAAAACTCTGACCGAAGGGCACCCGCTCCAGATCGACGCCGGTGAAGCCAACGGGCGACTGTTTCTGATCATGGCGACGGCCGGGTTCGACGCCGAAGTCGTCCGCCGATTGCACCTACGACGCAAGGGACACATCCGCCGCCACAGTTACCTGAAACCGATTTGGCAAACCTGCCGGGCCTATCGATTTCCCGCGATTCGCGTCACGGCGATCGACGTCTCCGGCGAAGTCATTCAACAACGGCAGGTCGGCTGGGCGATGGCGTTCAACCTGCCGTGCTATGCGGCGGGATTACGGATTCATCCGTCGGCAACCGGCGACGACGGAAACCTGGACCTGATCACCTTCGCCGGTCGTGGCCTGCTGAGCGGATTCGGCTACGTGCTGGGAATCGTCGCCGGAATGCACCGAAAGTTCGGCGGCGTCCAAGAGAATCACGTTTTAAGCCTGCGATTCGAATCCGACCAACGCGTCGCCTATGAACTCGACGGTGACTACGCCGGACGGCTGCCACTGGAAATCAAGACGCTGCCGCAACGGATTCGTTTGTTGGTTAGCTGTTAGCTGTTAGCAAGGATTTGTCTTGCAGCGTGTGCGTTTTTTTGGGTTGCAACTTGAAACTTGAAACTTGAAACTTGAAACTTGAAACTTGAAACTTGAAACTAAAAAAACCGTCCATGTAAAAACCATTCCCCGGTCTTTAGCTCTCGAAACACCCACCAAACGTTTCCTGTTTCGGTTTCGATGCGGTAGTAATCGCGGCGAATCGTGGGGCCGTCCCACCAGCCGGTTTCGATGCGTTCGGGGCCCCACGCAAACACGACGCGATGCAGGGCACCTTCGAATCGGAATGGCGGCAAGGCTTGAAAAGGATTGGCGGCGTGGGCGGACGATTTTTGGACCGCGGTCAAGCGAACGGGTTTGCGCAACAGCTGCATCGGGCGGCGGCGTGCATCGTCACGCCGGGGAGCGTGAAAGGCGGAACGCTCGCCCGCCGTCGTTCGCCGAACGGGTTGTTTCGATGGCAACCGCCGCAGCGCCTTGCGGGTCCGATGATCGGTCAGGGAATAGGTTCGAAACGCTTTCTCCGGCAACGGATTTTCACTCAATCGAACACCCAAGACGGCGTCGCGACCGAGGCGACCGGAGAGCGTGTCGACGAGCCGGGCGAGGGAACGATCGGAGACCTCGCTGTCACCCAACCCGCTGGCGCCGTCGGGGAAAAGCGCGTTTTGCTGAGTCCGCAGCGGGCCGCTCTGCAAGACCGACAAGCTGATCCTGGTGATCGGTGACGCGACGCGCAACGATTCCAAACCGGAGTTGATCAAACCATGAAGATGTTTTTGATCTTGGGTCGGGGCGAACATGCCGATCACCGTGGACAGCGGCGCGCGGTCGACGAGTTCTAAACGACACGCCACACGCAACGCGCCGCGTTGACACGCCGCCAAACTCGCCACGATGGACTCCGCCAGCCGACCCACGCGATCCATCACGATCTCGAGATCATCCGTCGGGTATTCCAATTCATGGCTGCTGTGGTGCTGTTGTTCGGCATGGTGGATTTCCAGCGGGATCTCGACTTCGCCCAAGATCTCGCCAATCCGTTTGACGATTCCGTCGCCCAGCCGTTGGGCCAGTCCGCCGCGTGGAAGCCGCAGCAGGGCGCCAATGGTTTCGATCCCCAATCGGTCCAGGGTGTGTTTGATTTCCGATTCGATCCGCAGCGCGTTGACGCTCAAGTGCAGTAGATCATCGACACCCCGTGACGAAATCACGGGGTCGTTGACGTCGTAATGGGCCAGCGCCCAAGCGGCGGCGGCGTGATCGGCGATGGCCAGTTTGCCGACCAATCCGAGTTCGGACAGACAGCGGCCGGTGGCATCCAAAATCCCGGCTTCATGTTCAAACAGATGTGTTACCCCGGACAGATCACAGAACAACGTGTCGGGCTCCGGCAAAACCTGACCGGCCCAAAGTCGTTTGCCGAGCGATTCGATCGCGACGAGCGGACTGATTTGATGTTGCAGGGCATCGGCAACACGTCCCAAGGCGATCGAATCGGCGATCGGATCATGCTCGACGGTGCTCGGGGTCACGCCGGCGGAACCGGCAAGCTCCGTCGCCTGGGCGATCGCGATGCCGGTGCGAACGCCCATCCGCCGCGCCGCGGCGCAGCAGGCGACCACCAACCGTCCGCGGCGGTGATCGTTCTTCCATAGGATCAGCGGTGCCGTGCGGTTGTCCCGTGACGCATCACTAGGAAGCGGTTCGAGAGTCGCGTCGCGCCGCCACTCGCTTTGCAATCGCTGGATGGGCCAGTTGCGAAGCCAGATGCTCAGCAGCCGTTTCATGCCGTTTCGTCTGTGGGCCGATGGTGGTGGAAAGCGGACGGATCGTTGTCGCGTCGATGATTTGCAGCGCAAGCTGTCTGCCGACCGCACCGCCACGAACACGGTCGAGTGTGACCGAAATGATTTCGAAATCACGCGAGCGGTTGGTGACCGAACGCGCGGGTTCACGCGGCTGCTGCGACACATAAAACTGGACTTCGGCGAAGCTGGGTTTTCCCCGCGCGGCAAACCCACGCACCAGCAACCCCGGTGTTCGACCGCTTTCGGCCGCCAGTTGCAAACGTCTTGCGTCGCGATCGTCGACTTGCATGGGCAAAGAAGCCCAGACGGCCGCGGCGGCTCCGGAACGCAGCGATTGATCGATCGCCCAAATCGCATCGGCACCACTGCGGGGACGCAACAGAATCATCCGCTGGTGCGGCACCCCCATCGAGACGGCCGCCGGCGGATAGAACGTGCCGCTGCAATCGACGATCACCAGCGGTCGACCGGGAATTTGACGCAATCGATTCGCCGCGGCAGCCATCGCCAACGATCCGGCGGCGGCACTGTCGTGGGCGGCAATCCATTCGGTCAGCGTCGACGGGTGCAAACCGCCGGTCGGCAGCCACCGATCCATCGCTTCGCAGCCGGTCGAAAATCCTCTCCCATCGCTTTGCCGCGCCGTGCTGATGCACCCGACCTTGGCCCGCAATGATTTCAAGATCGCCTCACGGCTGGGAGGATCGGGGCACGCCGACGAAGCACGTCCCGCTTCTTCTCTTTCGAGGTCGCCCGGTTTTGCGTCACCCTCGCTCTGGGCATTGGTGCTCTGGGCATTGGTGCTCTGGGCATTGGTATCGACACAAGTCTCAAGAGTCCAAGTCACTCTCCCTCTGGGAGGGTCGCGGAGGAGTTCACGACGAGGTGGGGAGGGGCTCTGCGGCTGGGAATCGCTCAGCGACGACCGTTCGACCCTCCCCTCGCTGGGATCGACTCTCCCTGCCAGGAAGGGCCGCTTGTTGACGTGCGCAGCGACGGCCGGAGCCTCCATGAACGAAAAAAATTGCTGCTGCTTGGCCATGTCGATTCGTCCCGAACGAATGGATGCAAGAAAAGAAACTGGGGCCCGCATCCAATGCCAGCATAACGGATGCTAGCATTTCGGGCTCGTTTTTTGACCGTTGCCGTTTCGGCGGAGCTGACGGCTCGGCACAATCATCTCCTGATTACCTGCACTTTCTGATTACCTGCACTTCACTGGACATTTGCATCATGGCGCGATTTCGATGGTTTTTGATCATTTCCGGCGTGTTGGTGCTGATGATCTTTTCGCTTTCCAACACCCAAAGTGTTTTGCTGCGGATGCCGCTGGTGTTTCACCTGGAAGTTCCGTTGGCGATGTTGCTGGCGATTTCGGGCCTGATCGGATTTATGGTCGGCGCAATGTGGACGGCTTGGATGCTGCATCGGAAAAAGGAGCGATTAGGCAAGTCAGGCAAAAAAGACAGCCAGCCGGAGGGACCGGCAGGTCGCAGCTGACAGGCGGCGTTCATTTTCCGCGTCGAGCGGCCATTTCCTGGCGTCGTTGGGCGACCAGTTGGTAACGGAGCAGGACCAGGCGGGCCAAATCGCCCATGTGGTGAATCCCATCCTCGGCGTCGGCGTGATTGCGGTTCTCGCGGGGGGTGCGATCAGCAGCCGTCGACTTGGCGGTTCGGGAGTGGGAAATGACGGGGCTGGCGGCCACCGGGTTGGCGGCCACCGCAGCGGAATTCACGGCGACGGGGGTGCTGGGGGCGAGCGAGCAGGGGTCGAACAGCATCATTTGAGTCATGGCAAAAGCTCCGGCGAAACAGGCCAAATACGTCTTGAATGAGCGATGTCTCATTCGTTGGCTGAATCATCGAGAGCGGCATGACACGTCAGGTCACACCCAACGTGACTCTGTGCGAATCGACAAAAATCGTCTAGAATCTTCGGGACAGACATCCCAAATCATTCCCAATCTGAAAAGGCTTTTCAGCATGGCAGCCGCCGAAGACGAAATCGATTTCAAAATTTCACCGGACGACCAGGACGAACACAGTTTCGTCTCCATTTGGAACATCGCATCGGCAACCTGTGATGGTCAGCTCGCCGAGACCCGCGCCTTGGCCAGCAAACTGTTGAATTTCCTGTGCAAACGTGATTGCGACTTCGTCGTTTGCAGTTCCGCCAACATCGAGTACCTGGACGAAAAATTCGAATCCGACAACAAGATCCTGTACGACTGGAAACCGGAAAGCGAGCATGTCGACATCATCGCCCAGCACGCCGAAGTGCCGGGCAAGGCATTCATGTCGTTCTTGAAAACGCACAAGTTCAACCCCGAGACGAAATACAACCCGCGCCGCGCGGACCGTGTCGAGTGGTTCAACGATCGCTGGTGCATCGGTTAGGGGAGAGCGATTTGATCTTTGACGCCCCAGGCAAGCACCGACTTGACCGCTCCGTCGCCGGCCTGGTCTGGGCGGCGTCTCTGATCCTCGTCGGTATTCCGGCCGCCGCACAGGTTCCCGCCGCACAGGTTCCCGCCGGACGGGCCGCGACGGAGCAGCCCTCCACAGAACAGGCCGCAGAGCAGCCCGCCGCGGCAGCGGTGGCCGAGCCAAACGACACGCCGCCGGCGGCCGAGCAGCCGCCGCGACGGGTTCCCCGCGACGAGCGGACGCTCGCGTACTGGGCCAGCCAGCTGTCCCATGAACGCTTTCTCCGCCGCCAATCCGCGCGACGCCACCTGATCGACGGCGGCCTGGATTCCGTCCCCGTCTTGCGTGACATGCTCGACGTGGGCGATTTGGAAACGGTTGAAAACGTCATCCTGATCTTGGCGAAGGTCGCCGAAGACGAACCGCCGTGGCAGACCGATGGAGCGCTCGCGACGCTGGAGTCGATTGCCGCGACAAGCTTTGGCACCAAAGCCACGCTGGCAAAGTCGACGCTGGAGTCGTTTGCCGAGTCGCGTGGTCGCGAAGCCAGAGTCCAGCTTTCCGACGCCGGCGTCTTCATCGGCATCGACACCGTCGCCCTGGCCTCTCGCAGCACCTCACACGAGATCGTTCGGATCAATCAGCAATTCAACGGCGACGTCGAAGCGCTGGCTTGGTTGCGTTGGATTCGGGAGATCGATTTTGTCATCATCGAAGACTCGATGGCGACACCGGAAACATTGGCCGCGGTGATGAAGATGCCCGACTTGACGACGCTGGTGATCGTCGATTGCGAGCTGACGGTGCCGGCCGTCCAGACGATGCAGCAACGTTCGCGACTCGATGCGATCGAGTTACGGTACGTGCGTTTGAATGAAGAACTGTTGACGGAACTGACGCGTCTCCGACTGCGTGATGCGCTGCACTTGATGGGCACGGGTGTTTCCGAACAGCGTGTCGAACGGTTGCGCGTCGAGATGCCGGGCCTGGACATCACGCTGCGTCGCGGCGGTTTCTTGGGCGTGATGTGTCGCACGACACTGCAAGACACCTGTGAAGTCAGCCAGGTCACCCCCGGCAGCGGCGCCGCCGACGCCGGCTTGCAAGCCGGAGACGTGGTCATTCGCATCGACGACGCCAAGATCACGCGGTTTGATGATCTGCAGCAACAGATCAA
The DNA here is from genome assembly GCF_025060895.1 of Stieleria sedimenti. GTDB lineage: Bacteria > Planctomycetota > Planctomycetia > Pirellulales > Pirellulaceae > Stieleria > Stieleria sedimenti. Next base: position 11,014 of record NZ_JANZKV010000062.1, read on the forward strand.
CACGCACATTCCCGGCGACGAAATTGCGATCCGCTACCGGCGTGGCAACGACGTGTTTGACACCGTCGCAACGCTGAAGAAACAGCAAAACCAATAGAGCCCTAGACGATCCGACACCTTGCCGACTGAGACCCCGCCACACCACGACGATTGGCAGCAGACCCGCTGGCGAACCGGATTGCGTCGTAAACTGCTCGCCTGGTTTTCCGACCATGCTCGAGACATGCCGTGGCGCAGCGACCCGACGCCGTACCACGTTTGGGTCAGCGAGATCATGCTGCAACAGACCCAGGTGGCGACGGTGTTGCCGTACTACCGACGCTGGATGAAATCGTTTCCCAACGTCGCCGATTTGGCCGCCGCCGAAGAGTCCGAGTTGATGCGTCACTGGGAAGGCCTGGGGTATTACCGCCGGGTCAGATCGATGCATGCCGCAGCCAAGCAAATCATGGCCGAGCATGGCGGCGAGTTCCCCTTGAAATACGAGCAAGTCCTGGCGCTGCCCGGCGTCGGACGTTACACCGCCGGTGCCGTGCTCTCGATCGCAGCCGGCGCAAAGCTACCGGTGCTCGAAGGGAACACCCAGCGTGTCTACAGCCGATGGATCGCGTTGCGAGTCCCGCCCACCGATCGCGACGCCAACAAACTACTTTGGGACGTCGCCACTCGGATGCTGCCCCGCAGCGGCAGCGGACAATTCAATCAAGCGGCGATGGAACTGGGCGCATTGGTCTGTCTGCCCAAGAATCCGAAGTGCGACCAATGCCCAGTCCACAGTCACTGTCGCGCCGCCGAACTCGGTTTACAGGCCGAGATTCCAGGAAAGATCAAACGCATCGCCTACGAAGATCGAACGGAATTCGCGTTGATCCTCAGCCGCGAACGACGAGGGGCGACGCAGTACCTTGCCCGACCGCTGCCCGATGGCGGACGCTGGGCAGGGCTTTGGGATTTCCCCCGTTGCACCGATGCGGCGACGGAATCGGTCGACGCCGCCGCCGGCTGGCTGTCGCAGCAATTGGGCACGGAAGTTGCCGCCGGTGTTCGGCTACAGACCCTTCGTCACGCGGTCACCAAGTTTCGCATTTCGCTGCACGTGCACCAGGCAGCGTTTTCAAACGCGGGCGTCGCGGCAGCCCGAAAGTCACCGACACCGTGGCAGTGGGTCTCACTTGACCAAATCCGCACACTGCCGTTGAGCGTCACGGGGCGAAAAATCGCCGATTTCCTGGTTGATGACGACCAATCATTTTTACCGCTCAGTTAGAGTAATCGTGGCGTAAGCTTCCAGCTTGCGTTCAAGCTGAATCGCACCGCATCGCAAGCTGAAAGCTTACGCCACACCCTGCCTTCAAACCCCACCTTTGAGATGTCAAAACACCACCGATCTACGCTGCGATCCCTGTTTTCGTTGGCACCGTTCTGCCTGGCTTCGATGAGCTTGGCTTCGATGGGCCTGGCTTCGATCGCCGGCGCCGAACCACTGGACAATTCCGACGCTTCCCAATCCACGACCGTCACGCTCGGCGAAGACCATTCGCTGCTGACGGGAATCCCGGGCAGCGGAAAACTGACGTTGGGGGAAGTCCGCGACTGGCTGTCCCAACCGAAACAACACGCAGAATTGTCGGTCACACTGCCCAAGGGGCTCAGCGCCGCCCAAGGAAACATCTTCATCCCGGAAGACAATCCCCTGACGCGGGCGAAGATCGAGCTCGGGCGGCAATTGTATTTTGATCCCCGGCTGTCCAATGACAACACGATTTCGTGTGCCTCCTGTCACGACCCCGCTCAAGGATACGGCGCCCAGACCCAGTTCGGTGTCGGGGTGCGTGGCCAAGAAGGCGGTCGAAATTCACCGGTCGCCTACAACCGCATCGTCAGCAAAGCCCAATTTTGGGACGGCCGCGCCGCCACCCTGGAAGAGCAGGCGGTCGGCCCGATCGCCAACCCGATCGAGATGGGCAACAGCCACGAAGCCTGTGTCGCCGACCTGGCCGCCAATCCAATCTACAAGCTCCAGTTCGAGAAGGTGTTTGGAGATGGAGTGACGATCGACAATGTCGGCAAAGCGATCGCCGCGTTCGAACGCGCGCTCGTCACCGGACCGGCACCCTACGACTACCAAAACGATCTGGACACGTTTGAGAAACTGTTCGCCGACGACCTGGAATACTTGGACGAAGAACCCGAGCTGAAGGTCCAATACGATGCGATCAAGGCGGCGATCGCGGACAACCCGATGAGCGAATCGGCCAAGCGGGGGATGAAGCTGTTTGCCGGAAAAGCGAACTGCGCCACCTGCCATGCGGGAGCGAATTTCACCGACGAGCAGTACCACAACTTGGGTGTCAGCATGGACGCGGACGACCCCGATCTGGGACGTTACGAGATCACGAAAGAAGAAAAAGACAAGGGAGCCTTCAAGACACCGACGTTGCGAAACATCACGCTCTCGGCGCCCTACATGCATGACGGCAGCCAGCAGACCCTTCAAGAGGTCGTCGACTGGTATGACAAGGGCGGACACAAGAACCCTTGGTTGAGCGACAAGATGAAGGTGCTGAACTTGACCGATCAAGAGAAAGCCGATCTCGTCGCCTTCATGAAAGAAGGCTTGACCGGCACGTTCCCCAAGATTCAGACGGGACGCTTGCCCGAGTAGGGCATGCGGTGCGTGCCGTTCGTGGTAGGGCATGCTGTGCATGCCGTTCGGGCTTCATGACGCGACTCGTTACGGGGCTCTGCCTCGTAACGCAATGGCGGCGAGGCTCTACCTGGGCCGCGCGAAATCTCTCCGTCGAAACAAGCACTCCTTCGCAGGATTTTGGCGGTTTCCGTTCCCTCGGGGGCTTCTTGGGATCAGCCGTTTGGCGCCAGCCTACGGGCCCTCCGTGGTTGTCGAGGCCCGAACGCTTGCGCGAATCGGCTGATGTCCATCGTGTTTTTGATGCCCAACCGCTCCATGCTCATCGATGGTCCATCGCAGAATCGATTCGGCAGAGATTTAGCGATGGCGCGAGACGGCGATTTTGCGCAGCTCAGGCGGAGCCTCCGTGACCTTGCGTTCCCAGGCGAGAGCCCTACGCCGTGAACGATTTATCTCCTGTGTTTGACGAGGTTTTAGCGGCAGGACGCGAGCCCTCCGGTTCCACATCTTTGCCAACATACCGGAGGGCTCGCGGGCTG